>NZ_CP075691.1:3000000-3300000 GCF_020026305.1 Streptomyces sp. 135
GGAGCGGGCCCTGCGGGCGCGCTCGGCTGACGTGTAGCGGTTTGGCGGGGCGGGGCCCTCCAGGGGGCGGCTGGTCGTGGGCTTCGGCCGCGGGCGGCCGGGGGTCGCGCCCCGTGGCTCTCGGCTGCGGGGCGCGGTGCAGGGCGGGCGGGTGAGAGACCTGTCCCCTACCCCCGCCCCACCACAACCCCCCGCAACGCTGCCAGCACCCGGGACACCCCCGCCCCACCCGCCGCCCCCCTCCTCACCGCCGCGATCACATGCCGCCGCGGCCGGTCCTCCGTGAGGCCCCGCATCACCACCCCGTCCCGCCGCACCGCCGCCATCCGCGGCACCAACGCCACGCCCATCCCCGCCTCCACCATCGCGAGGATCGCCGTCCACCCGGAAGCCGAATGCGCCTGCTCCGGCGTGAACCCGGCCCCCTCGCACGCCGCCCGCGTGATCTCCGACCAGGGCCCGCTCCCTCCGAAGATCCACGGCTCCCCCGCCAGATCGGCCAGCCGCAGCCCCTCGGCCGCCGCCAGCGGATGGTCACCGGGGAGCGCCACGTCCAGGGGGTCGGCGACGAGCGACTCCCGGGTGAAGCGCGTGTCCGCGTCGGACGAGGCCGGCGCCTGCACCGCGAGGGACAGCGCGACGTCCACCTCCCCCGCCGCGAGCAGCTCGTACGCCTCCGCCGCCTCGGTCTCCCGTACCCGTACGGAGATGCCCGGCGCGGCCTCCCGCAGCGCCCGCACCGCCGGCACGACGAGCGCGGGCACGGCGGTCGAGAACGCCCCCACCCGCACCTCCCCCGCCTCGCCCTGCACGTAGGCCGCCAACTCCGCGTCCGCCCGCTCCAGTTGGGCGAAGACCGCTTCCGCGTGCCGCAGCACGAGATGGGCCGCGTCGGTCAGCCGCACCCGGCGGCCATGGGCCTCCAGAAGCGGTACGCCGAGCTGCTTGGCGAGGTTGGACAGCTGCTGCGACACCGCCGACGGCGTCATGCGCAGCACCTGCGCCGTCGCCGTGACGGTGCCCCGTTCACTCAACGTACGCAGGATCTGGAGCTTCTTGATGTCCCACTCGCTCATGGGGTCAACGTACCGACCGGCCGACAGGCCCGGCCGCACCCCCGCCCGCCCCTACTTCGCGCGGGCCGCGCCGAGCACGACCCCGCCGAGGATCAGCCCCATGCACAGCACCTGGAGCCACCCCATCGCCTCGCCGAGGAGCGCGAAGGAGAGCAGGGCCACGCAGACCGGCTGGAGGTAGTAGACGACTCCGGCGCGGGCGGCGCCGATGATCGAGATGGCCTTGTTCCAGGCGAAGAAGGCGACCGCCGAGGAGACCACGCCCACGTACAGGAGTGGCGAGACCGTGCCGGCCGTCGGTTCGAACCCGCCCTGCACGGCGTAGCTGACGACGAACACCGGCAGCAGCATCAGCGCACCGAGCACGAACGTCGTGAAGAGGAAGGGCAGTCCGCCGATCGCCGCGGGCTTGCGCCTGAGCAGCGCGCTGTACGAGCCGAAGGAGACCGCCGCCGCGATCACCCACAGGTCACCGACCGCGAGATCCATGACGAGGGAGCCCTTGCTGACCAGCAGCAGGACGCCCGCGCAGGCGACGAGCATGCCGGTGACTCGGCGCACGCCGAGCCGGGTGCCGCCGAGGCGTTCGTGGACGGCCATCAGGACGGGCGACGCGGCCATGATCATGCCCATGTTGCCGGCGGTGGTCGTCAGGCCGGCCTGGTTCACCAGGGTGTTGTAGACGGTGACGCCCAACAGGGCGGCGAGCAGCAGGAAGCGGAGGTGCTCGCGCAGCAGCTTCCGCTGCCGCCAGGTCTCCCGCACCGCGAACGGCGCCACCGCCACGATGGCGATGATCCAGCGCCAGAACGCGTGCTGAACGGGCGGGACGGAGTCGTGCAGGGCACGGGAGGTGACGAAGCTGCCCGACCAGACGACCGTGGCGAGTGCCGCGAGGGCGAGGCCGACACCGATGGGCTGCGCGGCCTTCGCCGTGGCGGTCGCCACGGCGCCCGGGGTGGGAGCGGGGGTCCGGTCGAGGAGTGCCACGAGGTATCCCTTGCCTCTCTCCCCGCCTCGGCGGGGTGTCTCGGTGTGTTGCGCGACCACCGTGACACCCCGGCACCCATCAGGTCCATCGAAAGTTTCCGCTGTTTATTTGTAGGGGAACCGAACGGTTGTGGGGCGGCGCTCCCCCGCCCACGCCACGTACCCGTCCGGCCGCACCAGGAGCCACATGCGTCGTGCGCTCGCCCAGTGCGCCACCACCGCACGCCCCGCCTCCCGCCCGCACTCCTCGCCCTGCGGTGCGATGAGGACGAACTCGCCCGCGCGCAGGACTTCGTGGAGCCGCCCTTCCTTGAGCGCGACGTCGGGGGCCCGCCGCCCGACGAGGCGGTGGGCGCCCCTCGGGGCCGGGTAGGCGAAGCCGATGCCGGTGACCGTGCCGAGCACCTTCGTCCGCACCGGGCGCACATGGGTGGCGACGGCGGCGAGCACCGCCCGGGCGCCCCGCGTCCACGGATGTTTGGCCATCGCGAGGCGGACGAGCGCGCCGCTGGTGCGCAGGACCGTCTTGCCGACCGGGTGCCGCTCGGCGTGGTACGTGTCCAACAGCCTGTCCGACGAGCCGTCCAACGCCCCCTTCGACGCACGGCCGTTGACGGCGGCCGCCAGCTTCCAGCTCAGGTTGGCCGCGTCCTGGAGCCCCGTGTTCATGCCCTGCCCGCCGGCCGGTGAGTGGATGTGAGCGGCGTCCCCGGCGAGGAAGACCCGGCCCACGCGGTACGCGGGCGCCTGCCGCTCGTCGCTGTGGAAGCGGGACATCCAGCGGGGGTCGTGCATCCCGAAGTCCCGGCCGAGCGCAGCCCGGACGATCTCCTTGACCTCGTCGAGGCCGAGCGGCTCGCTGTCGGCGACGTCGCGGGCGCGGTTCCAGCCGATGACGCGGTGGTAGCCGTCGGCGAAGGGCGCGACGAAGGCGAAGGCGTCACCGACGGCGTTGACGGTGAGCAGCGTCGGCGGCGGCTCGGCGAGCCTGACGTCGGCGAGGACGAGCGAGCGGATGACGGACCTGCCGGGGAAGGGCAGCCCCACCGCCTCGCGCACCGCGCTGCGCAGACCGTCGGCGCCGACCGCGTAGGCCGCGCGCAGTGTGCCCGGCCCACCCTCGGCGCCCCGGACCTCGATGCTCACCCCGTGGGCGTCCTGGGTGAGGCCGACGACCTCCGTCTCGTACGCGAACCGCACCCCGGCCTCCGCCGCCCGCCGCTCCAGGACCCGCTCGACCTCGTACTGCGGCAGGACCAGGACGTGCGGGAAGCGGGAGGGCAGCCGCGCGAGGTCGAGCGAGAAGCGGTCGAAGAGGCGCAGCCTGCCGAGCGGCTCCCCCTTGGCCTCCAGTTCGTCGGCGAGGCCGCGGGCGTCGAGCTGCTCCAGCGTGCGGGCGTGCACGACCATCGCGCGGGAGAGGTTGCTGATGCCGGGCGCCCGCTTCTCCACGAGAGTGACGGGGACGCCCGCCGCGGCGAGGTCCCCGGCGAGCAGCAGCCCGGTGGGCCCCGCCCCCACGACCACGACGCCGCCGCCGTCCGTGCCCGCCGCGCTCTCGGCGGTGCCCTTGTCCCCGGTCGTACCGTTCATGGCCGCCTCCTGATGCCAACACCTGTTGGTCAACGCTTGTTGGCCACGGTAGAACTGCCACTATGGACTGTCAACAGATGTTGGCCTACGTTTGTTGGCATGACCGAGAGAGCCCGCGCCACCGCCGAGCCGCCCACCGATCCCGAGCCCCCGGCCCCACCCGCCCCAGCCTCCGCCACATCCCCCACGGCCCCCGCGTCCGCCGCCCCGCCCCGCCGCTCCGACGCCACCCGCGCCGGCATCCTCGCGGCGGCCCGCGAACGGTTCGCCGCCGACGGGTACGAGCGCGCCACGATCCGCGCCATCGCCCGGGACGCACGGATCGACCCGTCGATGGTGATGCGCTACTACGGCAACAAGGAGGGCCTCTTCGCGGCCGCCACCTCGGTCGACCTGCGGATGCCGGACTTCACGCGGGTGCCGCGCGAGGACGTGGGGCGGCACCTCGTGACCCACGTACTGGACGTGTGGGAGGACGCGGACGAACTCACCGCGCTGCTCCGCGTGGGCATCACGAACCAGGCGGGCGCCGCGCGCATGCGGGAGATCTTCGCCGAGCAGCTGCTGCCGGTGGCGCGCGAGGTCTGCCCGGATCCGGCCGAGGCGCCGACGCGGGCCGCGCTCTGTGCCGCGCAGGTGCTCGGCCTGGCGCTGACGCGCTACGTCCTGCGGTTCCCGCCGTCGGCCGCGCTGACGCGGGAGGAGATCACCCAGTGGCTGGCGCCGACGCTCCAGCGCTATCTGACGGCCGACCGGCCCTGAGGGCGCCCGAACGCACGCCGAGGGCCCGGTTCACCGACGTGCGCGACTTGCGCGTACGCCGGCGGACCGGGCCCTCGGACGAGGCTACGAAGACCAGGCTACGAAGACGAGGTCTGCGAAAGAGGTGGCGTCAGCCCTGCTTCTGCTGCTTGCGGGACTTGTCGCCGACCATCACGAGGCCCGCGATCACCAGGAACAGCACGATGGGCGCGGCGACATAGAGGCCGAGCGTGTCGATGACACTCAGGCCGGGGCCCGGGTCGTCGCCGTCGTCGCGCGTGAGCGCGAGCGCGGGGGACGACATGAGCAGCATCATCAGCGTCGTGCCGGAGGCCAGGGCGCCGGCGCGCAGAGCGTTCTTCTTGTCCACGGTGCAAACGTAGCGAACTCCTAAACGGGGCGCGCGCCCGGGGGTGCCGTACGCGCCGTGTCGCCGCTCTCCGCGCCCTCCCGGAAGACGGCCATGAACGCGTGCAGGCGCGGCGAGGCGGCGAGGTCCTCCAGGGTGACGGGGCGTCCGGTGGCGTCGGCGACCGGCAGCCGCCAGTTGGGGTACTGGTCCCAGGTGCCGGGGAGGTTCTGCGGGCGGCGGTCGCCGACCGCGTCCGGCAGCCAGACGCCGATCATGCGGGCCGGCGTGGCGAGCAGGAAGCGGTGCAGGGCGCGGATCTCGTCCTCCTCGCAGCCCGTCCCGCCGGGCAGCATCCCGAGCCGGCAGAGCAGGCCGAGCCACTCGCGCACGTCGAGGGCGGCCTCGGCCCGCTCCTCGGCCAGGGGGCGGGTCAACAGGCCCAGTTCGTGGCGGAGTTGCACGTGCTCGCCGGTGAGGCGGGCGGCGGTCGGCGGCAGGTCGTGCGTGGTGGCGGTGGCCACGCAGTCGGCGCGCCACGCCTCGGCGGGCAGCGGGCGGCCGGTGCCCGCCCAGTCCCGTTCGAACCAGAGCACCGAGGTGCCGAGCACGCCGTGCTCGCGCAGCGTCTCGCGCACGCCCGGCTCGACGGTGCCGAGGTCCTCGCCGATGACGAGGGCGTCCGCGCGGTCCGCCTCCAGGGCGAGCACGGCGAGCATCGCCTCGGCGTCGTAGTGGACGTACGTCCCCTCGGTGGGCTCGCGGCCCTCGGGGACCCACCAGAGGCGGAACAGACCCATGACGTGGTCGATGCGCAGGGCCCCCGCGTGCCGCAGCAGTCCGCGTACGAGGGCGCGGTACGGGGCGTAACCGGACTCCGCGAGGCGGTCCGGGCGCCAGGGCGGCAGGCCCCAGTCCTGGCCGCGCGCGTTGAACGCGTCCGGCGGGGCCCCGACCGTCATGCGCGGCGCGAAGTGGTCCTGCTGGGCCCAGGCGTCGGCGCCGCCCGGGTGCACGCCGACCGCGAGGTCGTGCACCAGGCCGATGTCCATGCCCGCGTCGCGGGCGGTGCGCTGGGCGGCGGACAGCTGGGCGTCGGTGAGCCAGGCGAGGCGGCAGTGGAAGTCGACGCGGTCCATCAGCTCGCGCCGGGCCCGGGCGGTCGCGGGCGAGGACGGGTCGCGCAGGGCCGCCGGCCAGGAGTGCCAGTCGGGGCCGTGGACCTCGGCGAGGGCGTACCAGGTGGCGTGGGCCTCGAGGGGGGCGCCCTGTCCGGCGAGGAAGGCGTGGTAGTCGGCGCGGCGGCCGGGGCCGAGGGGCACCTCGTGGAGCAGTTCGAGGGCTTCGCGCTTGAGGGCCCAGACCGCGTCCCGGTCGATCAACCGGCCCTCGCGCAGGACCCCTTCGCGCAGCGCACCGGCACGGCGGCGCAGGGCGTCGGCGCGGTCGCGGGCGTCCCCCGTCAGCCGGGCGAACTCCGGGACGGCCTCGACCCGCAGGTGCACCGGGTCGGGGAAGCGGCGGGAGGAGGGGCGGTACGGGGACGGGTCGCCGCCCGGGCCTTCGGACGGGCTCGGCACGGCGGCGTGCAACGGGTTCACCTGCACGAACCCGGCGTTCAGGGCGTGGCCGGACCAGGCGGCGAGCTCGGCCAGGTCGCCGAGGTCGCCCATGCCCCAGGAGTCGCGGGACAGCAGGGAGTACAGCTGCACCAGCAGCCCGTGCGTACGGCGCGGCGGGGTCTTGATCCGGCGGGGGGCGGCGATGAGGTGGGCCTCGGCGCGGCGCCCATCGGGGCTCCGTACGAGAAGCAGGTGCACGCCGGGCGGCAGCCCTGCCGGGCCTTCGGGCGCGGGGGCGGCGGCGTCCGCCGGAGGCACCGTCCACTCGATCACCTCGCCCCGCTCGGCCTCCACCCGCACCCGTGTCCCCCGCGGCAGCCCCGCGAGGGGTGCGGCCTCGGACAGGGGTTCGTCCGTCCAGGCGACCACCGTCGGCGGGAGCAGGCGTTCGGCCAGGTGCGCCTCGCGCGCGGCGAGGGCGGCGCGGATCGCCTCGGGGCCGCTCGCGTCCACGCCGAGCGCGGCGAGGGCCGCGACGACCGCGGCGTCGCTGACGGGGACGGTGCGCCCGGGGGACGGGGAGTAGGAGGTGGCCACCCCGTACGAGGCGGCCAGCCGGGAAAGGGCCATCAGACCCCCATGGGGTCCAGGCCCGAGGCCGTACCGGTGGCGGTGGGCTCGCTGGTGAGGGGGGCGGCGTCGGCGAGGGGCGGCTCGCTGGTGAGCGGCGCGGCGTCGGCGAGCGGGGGCTCGCTGGTGAGCGGCGGCTCCAGGCAGGTGCAGGAGGAGGAGCCGTCGAGGCCCGAGTCGGGGCCGGAGACCTGGCGCGTGTCCGGGTTGGCGGCCTGGCGCGCGCCGAGGCCGGAGAGCCGGCGCGAGTGGGGACCGGAGACGAGATGCGTGCCGGGGGCGGAGATGAGATGCGTGTCGGGGGCGGGGACCTGTTTGGAGAGGGCGGAGAGCAGAAGATTCGCGGAAGCGGCCACGTGGGGGCTCCTAATCAGGGGGCAGGTCACGGCAGCCCTACCCACTGCGCGGGGCCGCAGACGTATAGCGTGCATCAACGTGACCCTGGTCACAATTGCTTCTCCCGTGCGGGAGTTGCTTCGCGGGAGGTCTCGCGAGGGCCCGGAGCCCCGTGGTCCGCGCATGTTCCGCGAAGAATCCCCCACCTCTTCCTCACTTCCGTTGACACCCCCGGCACCTCAGTGGTGGGCTCACTGCACACGTGACGTCAGGGCCCCCAGTGGAACGAGGCGAGAACGAGGAGTGGGCGTGCAGGTGCGGCGCAGGAAGGGCGCGGTCGCCATCGCGGCAGCCGTCATCGCGAGTGCGCTCGGCGGTGCGCCCGGCGCCATGGCGGCCCCGGGCCCCGGCGGACCCAGCGCCCCGGCCACCTCCCCGGACGGTGGCAGCGACGGCATCGGCTCCGGTGACCGTGGGAGCGGCGTCGCGCTGCCGTCCGTCTGGCCGCGCCCCCAGTCGATGGACGCCGCCGGGAGCGCCGTCACCGTGAGGGACGATGTCGTCCTCGTGACGCCGACCTACGACGGCCGAGGCGGCCGGGGCGACCGGAGCGACCGGAGCGGCACGCTCGGCGAGGACTCCGGCGACGCCTTCGACCCGTACGCCCTCGAAGCGCTCCGCGAAGTGCTGCACGACGCCGGTGCCCGCCGTGTCACCGAGGTGCGCGAAGGCGAGCCGCTGCCCATGGGCGGCGCCCTCGTCGTGCGCGTCGGCGGTCCCGGCGCCGAGCGGGCCCTGCGCGGCCTCGGCGCCGGTGAGCGCGGCGACCTGCCGTCGGGCGGGTACCGCCTGGCCGTCGGCCGCGTCGACGGGCGCGACACCGTCGCGCTCGCGGGAGCCGGCGAGGACGGCCTCTTCCACGGGGTGCAGACCCTGCGGCAGCTCACCGGCGGGGCGGGCCCGGCGAAGGGCGCCCGCACCCTGCCCGGCGTGCGGATCCGCGACTGGCCCGGCACCGCCGTGCGCGGACTGACCGAGGGGTTCTACGGCACCCCCTGGACCCGCGAGCAGCGCCTGGCCCAGCTCGACTTCATGGGCCGCACCAAGCAGAACCGCTACCTCTACGCCCCCGGCGACGACCTCTACCGCCAGGCCCGCTGGCGCGAGCCCTACCCGGCGGACCAGCGCGCGGACTTCCGGGCCCTCGCCGCCCGCGCGAAGGCCAACCACGTCACGCTGGCCTGGGCCGTCTCCCCCGGCCAGGCGATGTGCATGTCGTCCGACCGGGACCTCAGGGACCTCACCCGCAAGATCGACGCGATGTGGGCGCTCGGGGTGCGGGCCTTCCAGCTCCAGTTCCAGGACGTCAGCTACAGCGAGTGGCACTGCGAGCAGGACGCCGAGACGTTCGGCAGGGGTCCGAAGGCCGCCGCGAAGGCGCAGGCCAGGGTGGCCAACGCCGTCGCCGCGCACCTGGCCGGGCGCCACCGGGGCGCCGAGCCGCTCTCCCTGATGCCGACCGAGTACTTCCAGGACGGCACGACCGCGTACCGCGCGGCCCTCGCGTCCGGCCTGGACCACCGGGTGCAGGTGGCCTGGACCGGCGTCGGCGTGGTCCCCAAGACCATCACGGGACGCGACCTGGCGGGCGCCCGCGAGGCGTTCGGCCCGCACCCGCTGGTCACGATGGACAACTACCCGGTCAACGACTTCGCGCAGGACCGTATCTTCCTCGGCCCCTACACCGGCCGCCAGCCCGCCGTCGCCACCGGCTCGGCCGCCCTCCTCGGCAACGCCATGGAGCAGCCCGCCGCCTCCCGCATCCCGCTCTTCACGGCCGCGGACTACGCCTGGAACCCCCGCGCGTACCGCCCGCACGAGTCGTGGCTCGCCGCGATCGACGACCTCGCGGGCGGTGACGTGAAGGCGCGGGGCGCGCTGCGGGCGCTGGCGGGCAACGACGCCTCCTCCGTGCTCGGCGCCGACGAGTCGGCGTACCTGCGGCCCCTGATGGACGACTTCTGGCGTGCGCGCACGACGACGGACCGCGCCCGCCTGGACGCCTCCGCCCGGCGGCTGCGCGCGGCGTTCGGTGTGATGCGCGAGGCGCCGCGGCGGCTCGCGGGCAGCGCGCTCGACGGCGAGGTGCGCCCGTGGATCGAGAAGCTGGCGCTGTACGGCGAGGCCGGTGAGGCGGCCGTGGACATGCTGCGCGCGCAGGCCCACGGTGACGGCGCGGCCGCCTGGCGTGCCTCGCGTGAGCTGACGAAGCTCCGCAAGGAGCTGCGGGCCAATGGCGTCACCGTCGGCGAGGGCGTCCTCGACCCGTTCCTGACGCGGGCCCGTATGGCGTACGCGTCCTGGGCGGGGCTCGACGGCGGGCGGGCATCGGACGGCGCGACGGCGCGGTTCGGCCGTGAGCGTCCGCTCGCGGCGGTGACGGCGCTGACCGACCCGGGCGCCAAGGGCAGCGTCGAGGTGCACATGCCCGGCAAGGGATGGCGGCGCGTCGGGGCCCTCGCCAGGAGCGGCTTCACCGAGCTCGACCTCACCCGTACGGATGATGGTGAGGGCGCGAAGAAGCACGGCGAGGGCGTGCGCGCCGACGCCGTCCGCGTCTCCCTCACCGACGGCACGGGTACGGTGCGCCATGTCGTCCCCTGGTACGCCGACGCCCCCGAGGCCCGGCTCTCGCTGGCCCGCACCGAGGCCGACGCGGAGATCGGCGGGGAGCCCCGCGAGGTCACGGCGAAGCTGCGCTCCCTGCGGCCCGGCAGTCTGCGCGGGCAGGTCGAGGCCAGGGCGCCGAAGGGCATCGAGGTGCGGGTGCCGGCGCGGACCACGCTGCCGCGCGGCACGGAGGTGGAGGTGCCGGTCGAGATCAGCGTCGCCGCGGGCACGCGGGCGGGGACGTACGAGATCCCGGTGTCCTTCGGGGACGAGACGCGCACGGTGTCGGTCCGCGCCTATCCGCGCACGGCGGGCCCGGACCTGGCGCGCGGCGCGAAGGCCTCGTCGTCGGGCGACGAGACCAGGGACTTCCCGGCGTCGGCCGCGAACGACGGCGATCCGTCGACCCGCTGGTCCTCGCCCGCCGAGGACGGCGCGTGGTGGCAGGTGGAGCTGGCGGAGCCGGTGCGGCTCGGCCAGGTCGTGCTGCGCTGGCAGGACGCGTACGCGGCGGAGTACCGCGTGCAGACGTCGGCGGACGGCAGGACGTGGCGCACGGCCGCGACCGTGCGGGACGGCAGGGGCGGGCGCGAGGCGATCCGCATGGACGCGCGTGGGACGCGCTACCTCCGCGTCCAGGGCGACAAGCGCGCCACCCGCTTCGGCTACTCGCTCTGGTCGGTCGAGGCGTACGCGGTCGCCGACGGGCAGCGGCCGCGCGGCTAGCGCACCGCGCGGCGAACGCCCCACCTACGACGAAGGCCCGGATCGTTTCCTAGGCGGAAATGCCATCGATCCGGGCCATCGCGTCGTCCGCGCCGAACGGCTGCAAGTACGGCAGCCAGCGCGGATCCCTGTGTCCGGTCCCGATGATGCGCCACGCGAGGCCCGAGGGCGGCGCGGGCTTGTGCCGCAGCCGCCAGCCGAGCTCCATGAGGTGCCTGTCGGCCTTGACGTGGTTACAGCGGCGGCAGGCGGCCACCACGTTCTCCCAGGCGTGCTGTCCGCCCCGGCTCTTGGGAACGACGTGGTCGACGCTGGTTGCGACGCCACCGCAGTACATGCACCGACCGCCGTCGCGGGCGAACAGCGCCCGCCTGGTCAGAGGAACGGGCCCCCGATAAGGGACCCGGACGAACCGCTTGAGGCGGACCACGCTGGGTGCGGGGACGGTGCGAGTCGCACTGTGCATGAAGGCGCCGGATTCCTCGAGGCAGAGAGCCTTGTTCTCCAGGACGAGGACGAGCGCGCGGCGGAGCGGTACGACGCCGAGGGGCTCGTACGACGCGTTGAGGACCAGGACGTGCGGCACGGATGCCTCCTATAACGCCGGCGGCGCGTGGCTCGCGCCGGGACGATCTGTGGACAGTCTCCCCTCATGCCTGGTCGAAGCGCCAGCATGTACCGGTAACGGGCTCGAAGTGTTTTCGACCACAGCGACATGCCACCGGCACGTCACCTGCTTCTTGCCCAGGTGAGCCCCGTCTCTCCCTCGAACATGACAACGATCCACACACAATGCCCCGTTAGTGTGGTGTGTCTGCCCGCTTCCCCCCTTGACTTCTCGTCCGCCGGGCAGGCCGCGATACCTGGAGGTACCTGCCGTGTTCTTGTCCGTCCTGTCGGCAGCCGGAACGGACCCGGACGACACGTCGACGCCGAAGCCGCCCACGTTCGAGGACGCCCAGGAGAGCGCCACGAACGCGGCGAGCTGGGTCGAGCAGAACTGGTCCACGTGGCTCGGCATCGGCCTGCGCATCGTGCTGATCGTCACGATCGCGGTCGTCCTGCGCATCCTGGTCCGGCGTGCCATCACCAAGCTCATAGACCGCATGAACCGCACCGCGAACGCCGTGGACGGCACGGCGCTCGGCGGCCTCCTGGTGAACGTGGAGCGCCGCCGCCAGCGCTCGCAGGCCATCGGGTCCGTACTCCGCTCGGTGGCGTCGTTCCTGATCCTCGGCACCGCGGCCCTGATGATCCTCGGCGCCTTCGAGATCAACCTCGCCCCGCTGCTGGCCTCGGCGGGTGTGGCGGGCGTGGCGATCGGTTTCGGCGCCCGCAACCTCGTCACGGACTTCCTCTCCGGTGTCTTCATGATCCTGGAGGACCAGTACGGGGTGGGCGACACGATCGACGCGGGCGTCGCCTCCGGCGAGGTGATCGAGGTGGGCCTGCGCGTGACGAAGCTGCGGGGTGACAACGGCGAGATCTGGTACGTCCGCAACGGCGAGGTCAAGCGCATCGGCAACCTCTCGCAGGGCTGGTCCACGGCGGGCGTCGACGTGACGGTCCGCCCGGACGAGGACCTCGACCAGGTGAAGGCGACGCTGGCGGAGGTCGGCGAGGCCATGGCCAAGGACGAGCCGTGGAACGAGCGCCTGTGGGGCCCGGTGGAGATCCTCGGCCTGGACAGCGTCCTCCTGGACTCCATGGTGATCCGCGTCTCGGCGAAGACGATGCCGGGCAAGTCCCTGGGCGTCGAGCGCGAGCTGCGCTGGCGCATCAAGCGGGCCTTCGACGAGGCGGGCATCCGCATCGTGGGCGGCCTGCCCCTCCAGCCGGAGGAGACCCCGTCCGGCGACCCCACGGCGGCCATGGCACCCCCGTCCGCGTACGCCTCGACGACCTCCCCGCAGTCCCTGGCGACGGCCCCGATAACCCCGCCGCCGAACCTGTCGAAGTAGACCCGCCCGTCCGGGTGAACCGCGCATGATCTTCCCCGGGCGCCCGCTCGGCGCCGCCATGCTCCCGCTGGGGCACCCGGAACGGGCGTAGCCTGGCATCAGCGACAGGGAGGACCAGCGATGAGCGCCGATCCCATCACGGAGCCGAGCATGCTGCCGCAGCAGGACCCCATCGATCTACTGATCGCGTTCGAAGAGGCATCCGAGGTGCCGATTCGTCCCGAGTACTTCGAGGGGATGGGCATCGTGCCACCACAGCCCGACGACGAACACAACCACGAGGCCGCCGAGCTGTACTTCCAGCTCCGCTCGGCCGGCATTCGTCTGGCCGGCTTCGGCAACGGCTACCGCGTCGGCCCCAGGGGGGGCCGTACCACGGCCCTCGTCATTCCCGACTTCTACGTGCGCCGCCGCAGGCCGTCGGAGCTCGACGAGTCGTACCGCAAGGCCCACAAGGGCTGGTACTCCATCGAACTGCTCGCCCTCGTGGGCGAGGTCACCTCCAGCAACCACGAGACCGACACCGGCCCGAAGTACCGCACCTACGCCGCCGCGGGCGTCCCCGTCTACGTACTGCTCCACCGCCAGGAGGGCAAGGCGTACGCCTACTCCGACCCGGTCCAGGAGGAGGATCCCGCCAAGGCCCACTACGCCACCAAGGTCGAGGTCGAGCTGGGCCACCCGCTGCCGCTCCCCGAGCCCTACCCGAAGCTCGACACGGCGTTCCTCGTGGAGGAGTAGCGCCCGCGAGCACGCCGTGCCGCACCCCGTGCAACACCCCGCCCCCGCAGGTAACGACTTGGTTGCCGCGGGGGCCTCTTCTATTGACGGCCTGTTCACGCCAGCCGTACGGTCCTCACCAATTGGAAAGTTTCCTAACAGTTAGTGGCCACGGAAGGGCAGGTGCCGTCATGGCAGCGGGAGGCAGCACGCCGGGAACCCCGGGTACGCCGCGCGTCCTGCGCGCCATGAACGACCGCGCCGTCCTGGACCTGCTGGTCGCCCACGGCCCCCTCACCCGCACCCGCATCGGTGAGCTGACGGGCCTGTCCAAGCCGACCACCTCGCAGCTCCTCGGGCGGCTCGAAGCCGCCGGGCTCGTGCACACCACCGGCAGCCTCAGCGGGCGGCCGGGGCCCAACGCCCTGCTGTACGAGATCGACCCCGGCGCCGGGCACGTCGCGGCGCTGTCCGCCGACCCGACCGGCATCACCGCCCTCGTCGCCGACATCACCGGCACCGTCCTCGGCACCGAGCGTGTGGAGGCCGACGCCATCGCCGACGACGTGCGCCACCGCACCGCCCAGCTCGTCGCGGAGGCCGTCGACGGAGCGCTGCGCCAGGCGGGCCTCGGCCACGACGACCTGCGGGCCGCCGTCATCGGCACCCCCGGCGCCATCGACCCGCACACCGGCCAGCTGCGCTACGCCCCGCACCTGCCGGGCTGGCACTCGCGGACGCTGCGCGACGACCTCGCCGCCGTCCTCGGCACCCCCGTCGACATCGAGAACGACGTGAACCTGGCCGCCGTCGCCGAGCAGTACGAAGGCGCCGCCCAAGACCACGACAACTACGTCCTGACGTGGCTCGACGAAGGCGTCGGCGCCGCCATCGTGCTCGGCGGCACCCTGCTGCGCGGCGCCACCGGCGGCGCGGGCGAGATCGGCTACATGCCGCTGCCGGACGCCCCCCTGGTGCGCAGAGGCTCGCAGGAGAACCGCGACGGCGGCGGTGACGGTGGCTTCGAAAGCCTCGTCTCCGCGTACGTCGTGCGGGAACTCGGGGGCCCGGGCGGGACGCTGGCGGACGTCATGGCCGACGACGGCACGCTCGGCGAAGTCGCGCGGCGCATCGCCACCGGCATCGCCGCCGTCGTCGCCGTCGTGGACCCCGAACTCGTCGTGCTCTCCGGTTCCGTGGCCCAGGCGGGCGGCGACAAACTGCGCGCCAGGGTCGAGGAGGAGCTGACCGGGCTCGCGCTGCCCCGCCCGGAGATCCGCATCAGCGAACTGAACGGCGACCCGATCCTCACCGGCGCCCTCCGCTCCGCCCTCACCCAGGCCCGGGACCAGGTCTTCGACACCGCCTGAGCCCCGCCCTCCCAGCCCGTAGCCCCGTAGCTCCCTCCTCCTCCCCGTAAAGGAAGCCCGCCATGCCGCGATGGCGCATGTCCACCTGCGCGTCCGCGGCGCTCGCCGCAGCCGGCCTGTTGCTCTCCGGCTGCGCCAACCCGAGCGTCGGCAGCGCGAACGACGACCCGACCAAGCCGGTCACCCTGAAGTTCTGGCACGGCTGGGCCACGCCCGGCGAGGTCAAGGCCGTCGACGACAGCATCGAGCGGTTCGAGAAGCTGCATCCCAACATCAGGGTGGAGTCGACCGGGAACGTCACCGACACCACCGTCAACCAGGCGCTGCGCGCGGGCGGCGACAAGGCCCCGGATGTGGTGTCATCCTTCACCACCAACAACGTCGGGCAGTACTGCGACTCCGGGATGTGGGTCGACCTCGACCCCTTCATGAAGAAGACCGGCGTCGACAAGCGCGAGGTCTTCCCCAAGACGCTGCTCGACTACACCAGCTACCAGGGCAATCAGTGCGCCCTCCCCCTCCTCGCCGACGCCTTCGGCATGTATTACAACAAGGACGCCTTCGAAGAGGCCGGCATCGAGCGGCCGCCGCGCACGATGTCCGAGTTCGAGCGGGTCGCCAAGAAGCTCACCGTGCGCCGCGGCGAGGACTCGTACGAGCGGGTCGGGTACATGCCCAACTTCCGGCTCTACCAGAACAGTCCGGACCGCCTCTTCGCGCAGTGGGGACCCAAGTACTTCGACGCGGACGGAAATTCGCGGCTCGCCGAGGAACCGGCGACGTACGACTTCCTGAAGACCGCCCGCCAGCTCGCCGACGCCCAGGGCGGCTTCGACGACCTGGAGAAGTTCCGGCTGACCTTCGGCGACGAGATGTCCAGCCAGAACGCCTTCCTCACGGGCAAGCTCGCCATGCACCTGGACGGCGAGTGGCGCGGTCTCATGCTCAAGGACGCCAAGGCCGACTTCGACTGGGGGGTCGCGCCGCTGCCCGTCCCCGACGACCAGGCGGACACCTACGGACGCGGCTTCATCACCGGCACGGTCGCCGGCATCGCGCACAGCAGCAAGCACCAGAACGCGGCGTGGGAGCTGGTGAGGTTCCTGACCACCGACACCGATCAGGTGGTGGACTTCGCCAACGCCATCCACAACGTGCCGTCCACGTACGCGGCGCTCAAGTCCCCGCGCCTGGACGCCGATCCGACGTTCCGCACCTTCTTCAAGATCCTGGAGAACAAGCACAGCGAGGCCCTGCCGCCCTCCACGAACGGCGGCTCCTACATCGTCTCGCTTGCGGACTTCGCGTACTCCGTCGAAGCCGGGCGCGCGGGAGACCTGCGCGCGGGCCTGAAGAAGCTCGACGACCAGATCGACGCCGACACGCTCCAGTCGAAGAGCTGAGGACCCCTGCGCCATGGCACGTTCCCTGACACTCTCCCGCCCCGCGCGCCGCAGACTGCGCACGCTCGGCTTCCTCTCCCCCTGGCTGGTCGGCTTCAGCGTCTTCTTCGCGTACCCGCTGATCGCGACCGTCTACTTCTCCTTCATGCACTACAACCAGATCAAGGAGCCCACCTTCGTGGGCCTCAGGAACTGGACGTACGTGTTCGACCAGATGCCGCTCTTCGGGCCCGCCCTGTGGAACACCCTGTGGCTGGTCGTGATCATGGTGGCGCTGCGGGTGGTCTTCGGGCTCTCGCTCGGACTGCTCATCACGAAGATCAAGACAGGCGCCGGGTTCTTCCGCACCGCCTTCTACATCCCGTACCTGGCCCCGCCGGTGGCCGCCACCGTCGCCTTCGTCTTCCTGCTCAACCCGGGCACGGGCCCGGTCAACGAGATCCTCGGCACGATGGGGATCTCCGGGCCCAACTGGTTCAACGACCCGGACACCGCCAAGCCCTCGCTGGTGCTGCTCTCCCTGTGGGGCATCGGCGACCTGATGGTGATCTTCATGGCCGCGCTGCTCGACGTACCCAAGGAGCAGTACGAGGCCGCGGAACTGGACGGCGCCGGGGCATGGGCCAAGTTCCGCTACGTCACCTGGCCCTCGATCACGCCGATCGTGATGTTCGCGGTGGTCACGGGTGTCGTGCAGACCATGCAGTACTACACGCAGGCCCTGGTCGCGGGGAAGGTGGCCTCCGGCGTCAACATCGGCCCCGGCTCGGTGATCCAGCCCGGCTATCCGGAGCACTCGACCCTCACGGTCCCCCAGCTCGTCTACTCGATGGGCTTCCAGAACTTCAACACCGGCGCCGCGTGCGTGCTCTCGCTCGTGCTCTTCGCCATCGCCATGGCCGTGACGATGCTCCTGATGCGCAAGCGCTCCGGACTGCTCTCGGCGGAGGACTGAGGACTCATGACGACTACCGCTCTCAGCGCGCCGGCCGCGCCCGAACGCACCGCCGCCCCGCTCCGGGGCCCCGCCGCAGCCCGCGCCCGCCGCAAGCGGATCCTGCACTGGATCGCCGTACACAGTGTGGCGATCGCGGTCGCGCTGCTGTTCGTCCTGCCGTTCGTCTTCGTCTTCCTGACGTCGGTGATGAGCGACTCCCAGGCGATGAGCGGCGAGCTGTGGCCGGACTCCTGGCACTGGTCCAACTACAAGACGGTGTTCGACACACCCGGCTTCCTGGACTGGTGGCGCAATTCGCTCCTGTACGCGGGGCTCGGCACCCTCCTCACGGTCTGCTCGGCGATCCCCGTGGCGTACGCGCTCGCCAAGTTCCGCTTCCGCGGCCGGCGCACCGCGATGATGCTCGTCATCTCCACGATGATGCTGCCGCCGCAGGTCATCGTGATCCCGATGTACCTGGTGTGGGCGCAGCAGCTGCACCTGTCGGGCACGCTGTGGCCGCTGATCATCCCGATGGCGTTCGGTGACGCGTACTCGATCTTCCTGCTGCGGCAGTTCCTCCTGACCATTCCCAAGGAGTACATAGAGTCGGCGAAGGTGGACGGCTGCGGGGAGTTCCGCACCATGGTCAAGATCGTGGTGCCGATGGCCAAGCCCGGCATCGCCGCCATCGCGCTCTTCCAGTTCTTCTACTGCTGGAACGACTACTTCGGGCCGCAGATCTACGCGGCCCAGAACCCCGGCGCGTGGACTCTTTCGTACGGCCTCGAGTCCTTCAAGAGCGCCCACAGCGTCAACTGGAACCTGACCATGGCGGCGACACTGCTCGTCATGGCGCCGGTCATCCTCGTCTTCTTCTTCGCACAGAAGGCCTTCGTCGAAGGCGTCACCCTCACCGGAGTAAAGGGCTGAGACACGTAATGAAGCTCGCAGTGGTCGGCGGAGGGTCGACCTACACACCCGAACTCATCGACGGCTTCGCCCGTTTGAGGGACACCTTGCCGATCGAGGAACTGGTCCTCGTCGACCCGGCCGCGGACCGGCTCGAACTCGTGGGCGGCCTCGCGCGGCGGATCTTCGCCAAGCAGGGCCATCCGGGGCGCATCGTCACCACGTCCGACGTGGACGCGGGCGTCGCCGACGCCGACGCGGTCCTCCTTCAGCTGCGCGTCGGCGGGCAGGCGGCCCGGCAGCAGGACGAGACGTGGCCGCTGGAGTGCGGCTGCGTCGGCCAGGAGACGACCGGGGCGGGCGGCCTCGCGAAGGCGCTGCGCACGGTACCGGTGGTCCTGGACATCGCCGAGCGCGTACGGCGCACCAACCCGGACGCCTGGATCATCGACTTCACCAACCCGGTCGGCATCGTGACGCGGGCGCTGCTCCAGGCCGGGCACAAGGCGGTCGGACTGTGCAACGTGGCGATCGGCTTCCAGCGGAAGTTCGCGAAGCTGCTCGACGTCGCGCCGGGGCAGGTGCATCTCGATCACGTGGGGCTCAACCACCTGACGTGGGAGACGGGCGTACGCATCGGGGGTCCGGGCGGCGACGACGTGCTGCCCAAGCTGCTGGCCGAGCACGGGGACGCGGTCGCCGAGGACCTGCACATGCCGCGCGAGATCGTCGACCGGCTCGGCGTCGTGCCCTCGTACTACCTGCGCTACTACTACCAGCACGACGCGGTGGTGGAGGAGCTGCGGACCAAGCCGTCACGGGCCGCCGAAGTGGCGGCGATGGAGCGGCAGTTGCTGGAGATGTACGGGGACCCGGCGCTCGACGAGAAGCCGGAGCTGCTGGCCAAGCGCGGCGGCGCCTTCTACTCCGAGGCGGCCGTGGACCTGGCGGCTTCGCTGCTCGGCAACGGCGGCAGCCCCTACCAGGTGGTGAACACCGTCAACAACGGCACGCTGCCGTTCCTCCCCGACGACGCGGTCATCGAGGTGCAGGCCACGGTGGACGGCACGGGCGCGAAGCCGCTCCCGGTGGAGAAGCTGGACCCGCTGCACTCGGGGCTGATCTCCCACGTCACCGGGTACGAGGACCTGGCGCTCCGGGCGGCCCTGCACGGCGGCCGGAACCGCGTCTTCAAGGCGCTGCTCGCCCACCCGCTGGTCGGCCAGTACGCGTACGCGGAGGCGCTCACCGACCACCTCATCGCCCACAACCGGGAGCACCTGGCGTGGGCGTAGGCACGAGCGTGCTCGCGATCGACGCGGGCAACAGCAAGACCGACGTCGCGGTGGTCGCGGCCGACGGCCAGGTCGTCGGCGCGGCCCGCGGCGGCGGGTTCCAGCCGCCGCGGGTCGGTGTCGAACCGGCGGTGGACGTGCTGGCGGAGGCGGTGACGCGGGCGCTCGCCCAGGCGGGCGCCGACACCGTCGGCCACGTGTCGGCGTGCCTGGCCAACGCCGACCTCCCGGTGGAGGAGCGGGAGTTGGCGCGGGCGCTGCGCCGGCGCGGCTGGGGCACGTCGGCGCAGGTCTACAACGACACCTTCGCGGTGCTGCGCGCCGGGCTCCTGGAGGACGCGGAGCCGCGGGGCGTCGCCGTGGTGTGCGGCGCGGGCATCAACTGCGTCGGCATGCTGCCCGACGGACGCACCGCCCGCTTCCCCGCGATCGGCCGCATCTCCGGCGACTGGGGCGGGGGCGGCGGCCTCGCCGAGGAGGCGCTGTGGCACGCGGCGCGCGCCGAGGACGGCCGCGGCGGCCCGACCGCACTGCGGGAGGCGCTGCCCGCGCACTTCGGCCTCCCGTCCATGTACGCGCTGATCGAGGCGCTGCATCTGGGTCACATCGCCGCTGCTCGGCGGCATGAGTTGACACCGGTGCTCTTCGCCACGGCGGCGGCGGGCGACGCGGTGGCGCGCTCGCTGGTGGACCGGATGGCCGATGAGGTCGTCGCCATGTCGACCGTGGCGCTCGACCGCCTGGCTCTGCTCGACGAGGAGGCCCCGGTACTGCTCGGCGGCAGCGTACTGGCCGCCCGCCACCCTCAACTGGACCACCGCGTCCGCCTGTTGCTCTCCGAACGGGCCCCCAAGGCCCAACCACGCGTGGTCACGGCCCGCCCGGTCCTGGGCGCGGCCCTACTCGGCCTCGACCAGGCAGGGGCACCCTCCGAGACGTACGCACGCGTACGAAGCCATTACGAAGGGGGCACGCGGGACTGACGCACAGACAGGTCAGTCCCGCCCCGGGCCTCGCCCGACACGGCGGCGCACACCGGCGCCGGCGGCGGTTCCCGCGCGCGCCGTGTGCGCGGGCGGGAACCGAACCTCTCCCCCATACGTGTTCAAAGGCAGGGATCCGCGCAAGATCGCGACAAGGCCTGTGCGGATGTCAGTCCCTGGGGCAATACTTGCGGCCGTGCACTTCTTCCCGCGCCGCGTGCGTCGGGCGGGAGGAACCGTCCGATGACCAAGGGGGAGGTCGAGGTCAAGGTGACATATCCGCCGAACGGCAGCGCGGCGCCGCCAGGGCACCCGCGCAGCCCGCGCCGACGATGCCCGCCGTGCCGCCGCAGGGCCGCCGCCCGAGCGCCGCCGCCGCGCCGCGCCGTACCGCCTGGGCCGAGGGCACCGACCGGCTGCGCGCCGCCGCGACCACGGAGCCGGGCAGGCTGCGCATCATCGGTGCCGTCCTCGCCCTGCTCGTCGTGGCGTTCGGCGCGGTCACCACCTGGCAGATGACGGAGCGTTCCACCGCCGCGGACGACGTGCTGCGCCGCAGCCAGCCGCTGAGCGCCGACGCCGCGGCCATCTACCGTTCCCTGGCTGACGCCAACACCGCTGCGTCCAGCGGCTTCCTGGCGGGGGGCCAGGAACCCGCCGCCGTCCGCGACCGGTACGAGCGCGACATCGAGCGGGCCTCGCAGAAGCTCGCCACCGCCGCGGCGGCCGCCGGCTCGGACTCCTCCTCGGCCACGGCCGTCGGCAAGCTGAACAAGCTGCTGCCCCAGTACACGGGCCTGATCGAGCGCGCCCGCGCGAACAACCGCCAGGGCCTGCCGCTCGGCGGCGCCTATCTGCGCTACGCCAACGACAAGATGCAGACGCAGATGCTCCCGGCCGCCGAGAAGCTCTACAAGGCGGAGAACGCCCGCCTGACCTCCGACTACGGCGACGCCAAGCCCTACCCGTGGTTCGCCATCTCCCTCGGCGTCCTCGCGCTCGCCGCCCTCGCCTGGGCGCAGCGCCGCAACTACCGCCGCACGAACCGGGTGTTCAACCACGGGCTGCTCGCCGCGACCGCCGCCACCACGGTCGTACTGCTCTGGCTGGTGGTCGGCCACACCTTCGCCCGCTCGGGGCTCAACGACTCGTACGACCACGGCGTGCGGTCCCTGAACGTCCTCAACGACGCCCGCATCAGCTCGCTGAAGGCGCGGGGCGACGAGAACCTCACGCTGGTCAGCCGTGGCGCGGAGACCACCGAGGTGGCGGGCGAGACCGAGGACAAGTTCGACGTCTCCTACCGCGCGCAGATGAAGCGGCTCGGCGGCGCCGAGAGCGGCCTGCTGGGCAGGGCGGCCGACCTCGCCGACGACCCGGACGGCGAGCGCCCGGTGGCCGAGGCCGCGAAGAACGTGGGCGTCTGGAAGGACCGCCACAAGGAGGCCCGCTCCAGCGACGACTCCGGTGACTACCAAGGAGCACTCGACAAGGTCATAGGCGGCAAGAACGGCCGGGGCGCCCAGCCGACCGGCGAGTGCTTCGACAACGTGGACGCGGCCCTGGACCGCGCCCTCAGGCACGAGCAGCAGGAGTTCAAGCGGGCCGCCACGGACGGCAGGGGCGCCATGACAGGACTGCCGGTCGGCGCCGCCGTGCTCGCGGTCCTCGGCGCGGCGGGCGCCGTACTCGGCATCGGCCGCAGGCTTTCGGAGTACCGGTGATGGGGCCAGAGGTGGAAGGGGGCGCGCAGACGATGCGTACACGACGTGGCACGGTCAGGCTGCGCGGCTGGGGCGGAGTCGGTGCGATGGGGGTCGCCTGCGCCCTGACGGGTGCGCTCGCGCTGGCCCTGCCACACAAGGACGGCGGCGCGGCGACGGCCGACGCCGGCACCGGCGTCACGGTGGCCGCGCCCGCGCGCGCGGACGCCGACGACTGCAACGACCGGAGCCTGCGCCCCGCGGGCAAGGACGGCCCGGCGATCGACGCCATAAAGAACCGCGAGGTCAAGAAGCTCATCGTCGGCGTCGACCAGAACAGCTACCGCTGGGGCTACCGCGACCCGAACAAGAAGGGCGGCGAGCTCGAAGGCTTCGACATCGACCTCGCGCGCGAGATCGCCGAGGAGATCTTCGGCGACCGCGACGCCGTGGTCTTCCGCGCCATCCCCACCAACCAGCGCATCCCGGCCATCAAGAGCGGGCAGGTCGACATGGTGGTGCGCACCATGACGGTCAACTGCGAGCGCCTGAAGGACGTCGACTTCTCCACGGGGTACTTCCAGACGGGTCAGCAGGTCCTCGCCCCCAAGAAGTCCGACATCACGGGGTACAACGAAACCCTCAAGGGCAAGAAGGTCTGTTCGGCGGCGGGCTCCATCGCCCTGGAGGAGCTAAAGAAGAAGGACTTCGGCGCCGACATCTCCACCAGGGTGCCCAACCAGCTCGACTGCCTGGTCCGGCTCCAGCTCGGTGAGGTGGACGCCGTGGTGACCGACAGCGCGCTCGCCGCGAGCCAGGCCGCGCAGGACCCGACGGTCGAGCTCAAGGGCGAGGAGCCGTTCACCACCGAGCACTACGGCGTGGCGATGAAGAAGGGCTCGGACGACCTGGTGCGCCGGGTCAACAAGGTGCTTGAGGAGTACCGCGAGGACGGGAAGAACGGCTGGCAGAAGTCCTACGACAAGTGGCTCAAGGGCGGCCTCGGCGAGGTGTCGGGCCCGCCGCGGGCCGAGTACCGCGACTGACGCGGAGACGGCCGCGACCCCCGGAGCGGACAACTGACCCGATGCGACTGAAGTGTTGCGGCAACGCAGAGCGGAGAGGTGATCGATGAGCGTCACGGGACCCCCTGGTCCGGTGATGGACCGGGACGAGGTGGACCGTGCGCTGGCGCGGCTCGACGCCGAGCACGAGGCGATCGAGACCTCGCTGCTCGCCCTCCAGGACCACGCGGGACGCCGGCTCCTGGAAGGTGCCGCGCTCACCGGCGTCACCCAGGAGCGCTGGGCGGCCACGGAGCACCGGATCACCCTGCTCTGGGCCTACTTCGACGCCTACGCCGGCGCCCTGCGCGCCGCGCACGACCTGCGGGCCCGCAGACGCTGGCTCAGCCGTGACGACCTGGTCGAGCTGACGGAACTGCTGCGCGGCGAGTCGGTGACCGTCGCGGGCGGCGCCGGGTCCGGCCACTCGCCGTCGGTCACCGGCCCCGCCAAGCTCACCGAGCGGTTCACCCTCGAAGAGCTGGTGGCCCGCATGAACGACCTGTACGCGCACTCCCTCGACATGGTCGTCGCCGCCGACGCCGTGTGGTCGGCGCTGCCCGCCCGCATCGATCTGCTCGCCGCCGAGCTGGCCCGCACCCGCCACCTCGCGCACTCCGTCGGCGTACGCCCCGGGGAGCATCCCGCGGGCGACGACCTGGAGCGCATCACGCGCGGCCTGACCGCCCTGCGCGAGCAGGTGATCAGCGACCCGCTCGCCTTCTGGCAGCGCGCGGAGGGCAGTTCGGCGCCCGGCGGCGGCCGCGCGCACACCGACCGGTACGACCGTGAGGCGCGCGCCCTGGAGGAGGTGCGCCGCGAGATCGAGGCGGTGCTCACCGTCCGCCAGGACGCGGAGGCCCGCCTCGGCAGGTTGCGCGACGTGCTCTCCCGCGCCGACCGCACCCTCGCCGAGGCCCGCAGCGCCCGCGGCGAGGTGCTCGCGAAGATCGCCGCCTCCGAGGTGCCCGCGGTCAGCGGCCCGCCGACCGCGCTCCAGGAGCAGCTGGCGAAAGCCTCCGACTACCGCAGGAACGCCCAGTGGCACCGCCTCTCCCCGCTCCTGGAGTCCCTGGAGGAGAAGGCCGAGGACGAACTGCTGCGCGCCCGCGAGTCCCTGACCGCCGTCACGGCGCCCCTCGCGGTCCGCGCGGAGCTGCGCGGCCGCCTGGACGCGTACAAGGCGAAGGTCGCCCGGCACGGCCACGCCGAGGACCCGCTTCTCGTCGAGCGGTACGACGCGGCGCGCCGGATGCTGTGGAGCGCGCCCTGTGATCTGCGCGTGGCCGAGCAGGCGGTGCTGCGCTATCAGCAGGCGGCCGCCGAGGTGCTCGCGCCGAGGGTCCCGCAGCAGGGCGGGCCCACCGACCGGAGGGGGGAAGCGTGAGCCAGCGGCAGTGTCAGCGGCCCGGATGCACGGGGTCGTACGAGGATGTCGGCGGCGGCGAGCTGTACTGCGACACGTGCGGTCTCGCCCCGGTGGTCGCGCCGAACGGATCGGTGAGTTCGCCGCCGACGGGTGTCACGGGCGGGGGCAAGGGCGCGCGGGGCTCCGGCAGTTCGAGCGCCCGCTCGGCATCACGCTCGTCCCGCGCTTCGTCGCGCTCGTCCCGCTCGTCCCGTTCGCAGTCCTCACGCCGGTCGGTCTCGGGGCGGCTCTCCCGCTCCCTGTCGGGCGCGTCGACGTCGCGTTCGGTGTCGGTGCGCAGCTCGGGGTCGACGCCGTCGTCCTCCGGGCGCGGGCGGCTCGGCGTCGGTCTGGTCACCGTGCCGGACGTGCCGCGGCCCGATCCGCGCGGCGCGGTGCAGCAGAACCCCGAGGTGCCCGAGCGCAAGCGGTTCTGCTCGCGCTCGGACTGCGGGGCGCCGGTGGGCCGCGCGCGCGGGGACCGTCCCGGCCGCACCGAGGGGTTCTGCACCAAGTGCGGCCACCCCTACTCCTTCGTACCGAAGCTGAACCCCGGCGACATCGTGCACGGCCAGTACGAGGTCGTGGGCTGCCTGGCGCACGGCGGCCTCGGCTGGGTCTACCTCGCCATCGACCGGGCCGTCTCCGACCGCTGGGTGGTCCTCAAGGGCCTGCTCGACACGGGCGACCAGGACGCGATGGCCGCCGCGATCTCCGAGCGCCGCTTCCTCGCCGAGATCGAGCACGCCAACATCGTGCGGATCTACAACTTCGTCGAGCACCTCGACCAGCGCACCGGCTCCATGGACGGCTACATCGTCATGGAGTACGTGGGCGGCAAGTCCCTGAAGGAGATCGCCAACGGCCGCCGCACGCCCGACGGCAGACGCGATCCGCTGCCGGTCGAGCAGGCGTGCGCGTACGGCATCGAGGCCCTCGAAGCGCTCGGGCACCTGCACAGCCGCCATCTGCTGTACTGCGACTTCAAGGTCGACAACGCCATCCAGACCGAGGGCCAGCTCAAGGTCATCGACATGGGTGCCGTCCGCAGGATGGACGACGACGAGTCCGCGATCTACGGCACGGTCGGCTATCAGGCCCCCGAAGTCGCCGAGACGGGGCCCTCGGTCGCCTCCGACCTCTACACGGTCGCGCGCACCCTCGCCGTGCTGACCTTCGACTTCCAGGGTTATACGAACGTGTTCGTGGACACCCTGCCCGACCCCGACAACATCGAGGTCTTCCGCCGCTACGAGTCGTTCTACCGCCTCCTGGTGCGCGCCACCGACCCCGACCCGGCCCGCCGCTTCGCCTCCGCGCAGGAGATGGCCGAGCAGCTCACGGGCGTGCTGCGGGAGGTCGTGGCGCTCCAGACCGGCAGGCCGCGCCCCGCGCTCTCCACGCTCTTCGGGCCCGAGCTGAAGGTCACCGACACGGAGCTGTTCGCGGAGCTGCCGGGCGAGGTGTCTCGGCTCGGGGTGCGGCCGCTCGTCCCGGCGGGTTCGAGGGCCCGCCGGGAACTGCCGCCCGCGCCCCCGGTGACGGCCATCGTGCGGCCCCTGGACTGCGCGGCGACCGCGCTCGCCCTGCCGGTGCCGCGCGTCGACCCGAACGACCCGAACGCGGGCTTCCTCGCCGGTCTGATGGCGTCCGCTCCCGCCGAGCTGATCACCGCGCTCGGGGCGGCGCCCGCCGACTCCGTCGAGCTCCGGCTGCGCGGCCTGCGCGCGCGGCTCGCGATGGGGGAGGTCGCCTCCGCCGCCGAGGCCCTCGCCGACCTGGAGCGGCGCCATCCGGACGACTGGCGCGTGGTCTGGTACCGGGGCGTCGCGGCCCTGGTCACCGGCGACTTCGAGAGCGCCGCGCTCTCCTTCGACGCGGTCTACGACGCGTTCCCCGGCGAGGCGGCGCCGAAGCTGGCGCTCGGCGTGTGCGCGGAGGTCCTCGGCCAGCTGGACAACGCCGCCGAGTACTACCGCCTGGTGTGGGCCACCGACCCGAGCTATGTGAGCGCGGCCTTCGGTCTGGCCAGGGTGCGGCTCGCCGCCGACGACAGGGCGGGCGCGGTGCGCACCCTGGAGTCGGTGCCGGAGTCCTCCATCCACTACACCGCGGCCCGGGTCGCGGCGGTGCGGGCGCGTCTTCGCCGTCGTATGGAGGGTCAGGCGGCGGCGCCGGGCGCGGCGTTCCTGGACGACCTGACGGCGGCCGCGGGGCAGATCGAGGCGCTCGCGGGCTTCGGTCTGGACGCGGTGCGCAGGGAGCGCCTGTCGACCGAGGTTCTGGGGACGGCGCTCGACTGGGTACTCTCCGGTAGGCACTCTGGTCACGTATCCGCGCCGCCGGCCACCACCGGAACGCGGACCGTGCTGCTCGGCAGTGCTCTGGACGAGCGCGGTCTCCGGTTCGGTCTGGAGCGTTCGTACCGGACACTGGCCCGGCTCGCACAGGGTGGCGAGGAGAGGATCGAACTGGTGGAGCGGGCCAACCGTTTCCGCCCCCGGACGTGGGTGTGAGTGATGTCGCAGATGCCCCAACTGTCTGCCTGCCCCAGCTGCGAGGAGCCGCTGGAGTCGGGTGACCTGTTCTGTGGTGCGTGCGGGTACGACCTGTCGGCGGTGCCGGCCCGCCCCGCCACCTCGCCGGGCGGTGTGGCGAGCGCGGCCGGGCAGCCCTCTGGGTGGCCCGTCGCCCCGGAGACGGACAGCTCCGACACCCCGGCACCCACCCATCTGCCCACCGACCTGCCGGGCACCGACTCGGCGGGGACGGAGCTGGCGCAGCCGGAGCCGGACGAATACCCGCTGCCCGCGCCGGAAGCCACCGCCGTTCCGGAAGCCGTGCCCGCCCCGGAAGCCGCCGCCGACCCCCGCACCGCCGCGCCCGACCCCACGCCGCCCGGGGGCACCAAGCTCTGCGTGGCGTGCCGTTCGGGCCGCGTCGACCCGGACGGGTACTGCGAGAACTGCGGACACGCCCAGCCGCGCGAGCGCGACCACATGGAACAGGAGCTCGACACGGTCGCGGCCGTCAGCGACCGGGGCCTGCGCCACCACCGCAACGAGGACGCGTTCGCGATCTCCGCGGCCGCGCTGCCCGACGGCTCTCCCGCCGTCGTCGCGATCGTCTGCGACGGCGTCTCCTCCGCGACCCGCCCCGACGAGGCCTCGCTCGCCGCCTCCCGCGCCGCCAACGAATCCCTCCAGGGCGCGCTGCCGCGCGGCACGCACCCGCAGCAGGCCATGCACGACGCCATCCTGTCGGCGGCCGACGCCGTCAACGCCCTGGCGGACGAGCCCACTTCCGCGCGCGAGCACAGCCCGCACCAGAACGCGCCCGCCTGCACCCTGGTCGGCGCGGTCGTCGCCGGGGGCCTGCTCGTGATCGGCTGGGTCGGCGACAGCCGCGCCTACTGGGTCCCCGACGACCGCAGCGGGCCCACCGTCCGCCTCACCGAGGATGACTCGTGGGCCGCCCAGATGGTCGCCGCGGGCCTGATGAACGAGGCCGAGGCCTACGCCGACGAGCGCGCGCACGCCATCACGGGCTGGCTCGGCGCGGACGCGTACGAACTGGAGCCGCACACCGCTTCCTTCAAGCCGGACCGTGCGGGTGTAGTGGTGGTGTGCACGGACGGACTGTGGAACTACGCGGAAGCCGTCGACGAGATGGCGCGGGCCGTGCCCGCCGACGCCGCGGTCCGGCCGCTGCACAGCGCCCAGGTCCTGGTCGGCCACGCGCTGGACGGCGGGGGCCACGACAACGTAACAGTGGCGGTCGTCCCGTTCCCGTACGCGCCCCAAGGGGCAGGATCGGCCTAGCGCCGTACGGGGGCCGTACCGGGGCTGCCGAGGTTTTGAGGATCCGAGGATCTGAGGGGGAGCAGCATCCATGGCCAATTTCTCGAAGTCGAACGTGCCGCAGTTCTCGGTCGACGTCTACCAGAACGAGTTCCTGCCGGAGGGCGGCCGCGAGGTCAACGCCATCGCGACGGTGACCTCCACCGGAGGCGGGACCATCGGCTCCGCGGTGAGCGCGCCGCATCTGTACTCCGCGGGGCAGGGTCCCGACGCCGCCGTGGCGATCATGGTCGACTGCTCCGGCTCCATGGACTACCCGCCGACGAAGATGCGGGGCGCGCGGGACGCCACGGCGGCCGCGATCGACGCCCTGCGCGACGGCGTGCGGTTCGCGGTGATCGGCGGCACCCATGTCGCCAAGGAGGTCTATCCGGGCAACGGCCGCCTCGCGGTGGCCGACCCCGCCACCCGCGAGCAGGCCAAGCAGGCCCTGCGCAGGCTCAGCGCGGGCGGCGGCACGGCGATCGGCACCTGGCTGCGGCTCGCCGACCGGCTGCTCGCCTCCGCCGATGTCGCCGCGTCCGCGGTGCGCCACGGCATCCTGCTCACCGACGGCCGCAACGAACACGAGTCGCCCGAGGACCTCAAGGCCGCGCTGGACTCCTGTGCGGGCCGCTTCACCTGCGACGCCCGGGGCGTCGGCACGGACTGGGAGGTGAAGGAGGTCACGGGGATCGCCTCCGCGCTGCTCGGCACCGCCGACATCGTCGCCGACCCGGCCGGGCTCTCCGCCGACTTCACGCGGATGATGGAGGCGGCGATGGGCAAGGAGGTCGCCGACGTCAGCCTGCGGCTGTGGACGCCGGTGGGCGTGGAGATCCAGTTCGTGAAGCAGGTGGCGCCGACGGTCGAGGAGTTGACCGGCCGTCGCACGGAGGCGGGACCACGCGCCGGGGACTACCCGACGGGGTCCTGGGGCGACGAGTCGCGCGACTATCACATCTGTGTGCGGGTGCCGACCGCCGACCTCGGCCAGGAGATGCTCGCGGCCCGGGTCTCCCTGGTCGTGCCGCAGGCCGACGGCACCACACAGACGCTGTCGCAGGGCCTGGTGCGGGCGGTGTGGACGGACGACATGGCGGCCTCCACCTCCATCAACCCGCAGGTCGCGCACTACACGGGCCAGGCGGAACTGGCGCACGTCATCCAGCAGGGGCTCGACGCCCGCAAATCGGGAGATCTCGACGGGGCGACGGCGAAACTCGGCCGCGCCGTCCAGCTGGCCGCCGCCTCGGGCAACGCCGATACCGCGAAACTGCTTTCGAAGGTGGTGGACGTGGTGGATGCCGCGGAAGGTACTGTTCGATTGAAGGCGAAGGTCGCCGAGGCCGACGAGATGACCCTCGAGACCCGGTCGACGAAGACCGTTCGCGTGAAGAAGCAGTAGCGCGGCGCTTAGCGCGCCGCCGACCGTCAGACGCAGTACGTACGGCCCTCGGGCCGGAGAAGGAGAGGGGGAAGCGCCGACATGCCGACCTGCCCGAACGGACACCAGTCGGGTTCCGACGACTGGTGCGAGGTCTGCGGTCACCGCATGGCCGGTGCCGTACCGCCGCCGCCCCCGCCGCCGCCCGCGGCCGGCTACGGCTACCCGCCGCCGCCTCCCGGTCAGGACCCGAACTTCTCGCAGCCCGCTCCCGGGCGCCCGCACCTGGCCGCCGTGCCGGACCCGGCGCCCGAGGCGGAGCTCTGCCCGCAGTGCCGCACGCCCCGCGAGGCGAACGCGCCGTTCTGCGAGGAGTGCCGCTGGAACTTCCTGACGAACACCGCGACGTCCTACACCCCGGCCGCGCCCATCCGGCCGCTGCCGAACACCCAGGGCGGACCCGGCGCGCCCGCGCCGCGCCCCGGGCAGCCGGGCCACCCCGGGCAGGACTCGTACGAGTACCAGGGCTCGCGTCCCTCGCAGATGAACCGGCCGGCCGAGCCGATCCCGCCGTTCGGCAACGGCAACGGCGGCAGGCCGGGTCAGCCCGGTCCCGGTCAGGCCCCGCCCGGCGCTCCGCAGGCCTTCCAGCAGCCGGGTCCGCCCGCGCCGCCCGCCTTCCCGCAGGGGGCGGGGGCCCCGCAGGGTCCCCCGCCCCCGCCGCCCGGCTCCGCAGGCCCGTCCTTCGGCGGAGGCGGTGGCGGCGGTGACGACGACTGGGTGATCTCACCGCCGGCGCCCCCGGCCCAGCCGCCGTTCCAGCGGCAGGACGTCTTCCAGCAGGTCCCACCGCAGTCGCAGGCGCCGCAGGGCCCGCCGCAGCCGCAGACCCAGCAGGGCCCGCCGTCGCAGTCGCAGGACCCCTTCCAGCAGGGGCCCCCGCAGCAGCAGGCACCCCCGCAGCCGCAGCCCCCGGGCACATGGACGGCGACGATCGGTCCCGACCGCGAGTACTTCAGGGCGATGATGCAGCGCAGCGGCCCCGAGGCGTCGGGCCTGAACCTGCCCGCGTACTCGCCCGAGCAGCAGCGCCCGCTGGCCGGCAGCCAGATCACCATCGGCCGCCGCCGCCACTCCACGGGCGACACCCCGGACATCGACCTGTCGGTGCCCCCGGAGGACCCGGGCGTCTCGCACCAGCACGCGGTCCTGGTCCAGCAGCAGGACGGCAGCTGGGCGGTCGTCGACCAGAACTCGACGAACGGCACCACGGTCAACGGCGGCGAGGACCCCATCCAGCCGTTCGTCCCCGTACCGCTCCAGGACGGCGACCAGGTGCACGTGGGCGCCTGGACGACGATCACGGTCCGCCGCGACTAGCAGCCCTTGCCGCGGGCGGCGCGGGCGGTCACCTCACAGTGGCCAGGCGTACGGCCCTTCGGGGTCGTCCAGCCAGGCCCACTCGTACCGCCCGCGCACGCAGACCCCGAAGCGTTCGCGTACCGGACGGCCCTCGCGCTCCCACAGCGCGAGCGCCTCGTGCGGGTCGAGGCTGCCCGCGGTCAGCTCCAGCAGGAACCGGAAGAGCTCGTTCTGAAGAGCCCTGCGCGGCAGCCCCCCGATGTGCTGCTCGTGCGGGGCGCCCGTGCCGCCGCCGCGCAGTGGCACGAAGTAGGCGGGCGTGTGCAGGAAGCGCCCCTCGGCGTGCTCGGCGTCCCGTACGGTCAGCGCGATCAGGCCGGTGGCCAGCGGCGCGAGGATCCGGGCGCCCGGGGTGCACTGGGCGAGCCACCGCCGGGGCACCGAGGTGAGGGTGCAGGTGACGATGATCCGGTCGTACGGCGCGCGCTCGGGGCACCCGGCCGCCCCGTCCCCGGTGACCACGGCCGGGCGGTACCCGGCGGCCGCCAGATGCCGCCGCGCGGACTCCGTGATCTCCGGGTCCAGGTCGACGGTGGTGACGTGGTCGTCGCCGAGCCGGTGGGCGAGCAGCGCCGCGTTGTAGCCGGTGCCGGCGCCGATCTCCAGGACGCGATCTCCTTCCCGTACGTCCAGCTCGACGAGCATCTTCGCCATCAGGGACGGCTGGCTGCTGGAGGAGACCAGCTCGCCGTCGCGCACCCGGGTGGCGAGGGGCGCGTCGGCGTAGGCCCCGCGCAGCCAGCGGGCGCGGCGCCCCGGGTCGGAGTCCTCGCCCCACAGCCGTTCGTGGGCCCCGCCCGAACTGGTGGCGTAGTAGTAGGGCACGAACAGGTGCCGCGGCACGGCCTCGAAGGCCGCCCGCCAGGCGGGGTCGTCCCGCCAGGCCCCGCTCGCCTCGATCTCGCGCACGAGGGCGGACCGGACCTCGGTCACGAGTGCAGGATCGGGTTCCATGGGTCCACTGTGCTGCGCGGACGCCGTCGATGCGAGTGGCGGGAAGGTGCGGAGCCGGGGCTCGTGGCCGGTGCCCGGGGCCGGTGGTCCTAAGCCTTCGGTCGTCGGTCGCCCCGTCTGAGACCATGGACGGTGTGAATGAGATCCCGCGCGGCACGCTTCAGGAGCAGACCTACTACGAACAGGTCGGCGGCGAGGAGACCTTCCGGCGCCTGGTGCACCTCTTCTACCGGGGAGTCGCGGAGGACCCGCTGCTGCGGCCGATGTACCCGGAGGAGGACCTCGGACCCGCCGAGGAGCGCCTCGCGCTCTTCCTGATGCAGTACTGGGGCGGCCCGCGCACCTACAGCGACAACCGCGGCCACCCGCGGCTGCGCATGCGGCACGCGCCGTTCACCGTGGACAGGGCGGCGCACGACGCCTGGCTGAAGCACATGCGCGCGGCGGTCGACGAGCTCGGCCTCTCCGAGGAGCACGAGCGGACGCTGTGGAACTACCTGACGTACGCGGCGGCGTCGATGGTGAACTCAGAAGGCTGACGGTCTCAAGGCGGCTCCGGACCCGGGCGCCCGCGGTCCGCCTACGCGGGCGTGACCGTGAGGCCTCCGACACCGGATCGCCGCACGGCGACGGAGCCATAGGCGGTACGCAGCCGGAGCCACGCCCCCGAGGACAGCAGGGTCAGCGTGTCCCCCCGCAGGAACCGGAGGGACTGCGCGGCATGCGCGGCGCGCACCGGCAGCCCCGTGTCCCCGACCGGCCGGGACCAGATCTCCCGCCCCACCCGGTCGAGCTCGGCCCGCACCCGCCGCTCGGCGGGCAACTCCTCGACGCGGGCCCGGAACTCGGCCACGGCGACCCGGACGAGATCCCGCACCGCGTCCGGGGCCGGCAGCCCCGGCTCCTGCCGCCATCCGCCCCGCGGCGGCAGCACGCCCGCCCACGGCGGTCCGGTGACGGCTTGCGGCACCGCGGCGACACCCACCGACGTCACGGACTGCGCCGCCTCCCCCACGGACTCCAGGAACTCACCCGCGGAGACGGTGACGTCGAGCGTGGTGTCGGGCGCGTGTTCGTACGGCTTGGCGAGCCGCGCCGTGCGGATGGCGAGGACCTCGAAGGACGGCGGCCGCCCGAACACGGCGAGCGTGTCCCCGGCGGCCTGCAACCGCACCGCGGCCGCCCTGTCGTAGTGGATCAGCCGGGCCAGGAAGGCGGCGAGGTCCGCCGCCTCCCCGGCATCGGCGAAGTGCAGCCGCGCGGTCATGCGGCGAGCGCCCCCGAACCGCCGTCGGCACAATCGTCGACGTACTCCTGGAGGAACTGCCGCTCCTCGGCGGTGATCCGCCGGGGCCGCTGCGCCTCCAGGTCGAAGGGGACGACCACGGTCGAGGCCCGCACATACACCTGGTCCGCGTCCTTGATCTCGTACGCGATGGTCAGCGACGCCGCACCGATCTTCGTCACCCACGACTCGATGGTGACCGGCTCGTGCCGGTGCACCAACGGCCGTACGTAGTCGATCTCGTGGCGGGCCACGACCGAACCGCCGGAGAACGACGGGGACCCGTCACCGGGCGCCAGCCGGAACATGAAGTCGATGCGCGCCTCCTCCAGGTACCGGAGGAAGACGACGTTGTTGACGTGCCCGAAGGCGTCCATGTCCGACCAGCGCAGCGGGCACTGGTAGATGTGTCGAGCCACCGCCGCCTCAGCCTCGCGTCAGCTTCTTGTAGGTGGCACGGTGCGGACGGGCCGCGTCCGGGCCAAGGCGCTCGATCTTGTTCTTCTCGTACGCCTCGAAGTTGCCCTCGAACCAGAACCACTTGGAGTCGCCCTCGTACGCCAAGATGTGCGTGGCGACGCGGTCCAGGAACCAGCGGTCGTGGGAGACGACCACGGCCGCGCCCGGGAACTCCAGGAGGGCGTTCTCCAGGGAGGACAGGGTCTCGACGTCCAGGTCGTTGGTCGGCTCGTCAAGGAGCAGGAGGTTGCCGCCCTGCTTGAGGGTGAGCGCGAGGTTCAGGCGGTTGCGCTCACCGCCGGAGAGCACGCCCGCGGGCTTCTGCTGGTCCGGCCCCTTGAAGCCGAAGGCGGACACGTACGCGCGGCTCGGCATCTCGACCTGGCCGACGTTGATGTAGTCCAGCTCGTCCGAGACGACCGCCCAGAGGGTCTTCTTCGGGTCGATGTTGGCGCGGCTCTGGTCGACGTAGGAGATCTTGACCGTGTCGCCGACCTTGATGGAGCCGGAGTCCGGCTCCTCGAAGCCCTGGATCATCTTGAACAGCGTGGTCTTGCCCGCGCCGTTCGGACCGATGACGCCGACGATGCCGTTGCGCGGCAGGGTGAAGCTCAGGTCGTCGATGAGGACCTTCTCGCCGAAGGCCTTCGAGAGGTTGTTGACCTCGACGACGATGTTGCCGAGGCGCGGGCCCGGCGGGATCTGGATCTCCTCGAAGTCCAGCTTCCGCATCTTGTCCGCCTCGGCGGCCATCTCCTCGTAGCGCGCCAGACGCGCCTTGGACTTGGCCTGGCGTCCCTTGGCGTTGGAGCGCACCCACTCAAGCTCTTCCTTGAGGCGCTTGGCCCGCTTGGCGTCCTTCTGGCCCTCGACCTTGAGACGGGTCTGCTTGGTCTCCAGGTACGTGGAGTAGTTGCCCTCGTAGCCGATGGCGCGGCCGCGGTCGAGCTCCAGGATCCAGCCCGCGACGTTGTCGAGGAAGTACCGGTCGTGGGTGACGGCGACGACGGTGCCGGGGTACTTCGCGAGGTGCTGCTCCAGCCACTGCACGGACTCGGCGTCCAGGTGGTTGGTGGGCTCGTCGAGGAGCAGCAGGTCGGGGGCTTCGAGGAGCAGCTTGCAGAGCGCGACGCGGCGCTTCTCGCCACCGGAGAGGTTGGTGACGGGCCAGTCGCCGGGCGGGCAGCCCAGCGCGTCCATGGCCTGCTCCAGCTGGGCGTCGAGGTCCCAGGCATTGGCGTGGTCCAGGTCCTCCTGGAGCTTGCCCATCTCCTCCATCAGCGCGTCGGAGTAGTCGGTCGCCATGAGCTCGGCGACCTCGTTGAAGCGCTTGAGCTTGCCCATGACCTCCTTCGCCCCGTCCTGCACGTTCTCCAGGACGGTCTTGGACTCGTCGAGGGGCGGCTCCTGGAGGAGCATGCCGACGGTGTAACCGGGCGAGAGGAAGGCGTCGCCGTTGGAGGGCTGCTCGATGCCCGCCATGATCTTGAGCACCGTGGACTTACCGGCGCCGTTGGGGCCCACGACACCGATCTTCGCGCCAGGAAGGAAGCTCAAGGTGACATCGTCGAGGATCACCTTGTCGCCGTGCGCCTTGCGCGTCTTGCGCATGGTGTAGATGTACTCAGCCAAGAGAAACCGTCCGGCAATCAGTGAGTGGGCAGATACACCCCATCTTGCCCGACCGCCACCCCTCGGGGGAAACGGGTATGGCCTGGCGGGCTCTGATCCGGGGTTCCGTGCATGGTGACGGCACCGCGTCCGTCACCGTGGGTCGCCTCTGGTCACCCTGGGTCTTCACTGCCGGGTCCGCGTCGGGTCCTTCTTGGTACGGAGGAAGAAGACCGCCGCGCCGCCGAGCAGGACGAACCCCACCGCGATGCCGGCCATCAGCGGCGTATTGCCGGAGCTGCCGGTCTCGGCCAGGTCGCCGCCGCCCGAGGTGCCGCCCGCCGACGCGGGGCTGGGCTGTGAGGCGGGCTGCGCCTTGTTGTCGAGCGCGTCGCCTTCGGTCCGGCAGTCGAGTACGCCCTTGAAGCGCTTCTGTACGCCGTTGGGTCCGGTGATCGTGAAGTCGTAGGGCTGGTCCTCCTGCAACGGGATCGTCACCGTCTGCGACGCGCCCGCCTTGATCGTGTGCTTGAAGCCCATCAGCCGGAAGGTGAAGGGGGCGTCGCCGTTGTTGCTCGCCGTGATGTCCACGCCGCCCTTGGCGCAGTTCTTCTCCGCCGACAGTGCCGGTATCGCACCCTTGTCCGCCCAGTCGGCCGTCGCCGTCGCCGACACCGTCGACTCGCTGGAGCCCGCGAGGATCTGCGTCTGGCTCCTGGTCTCGGAGGTGAAGGCCCTGCCGACCGGCACGGTGGTCGACGCCTGTACGGAGAGCGCGGCCGAGCCGTCCGGCGCGTCCTTCGGCACGTCGAAGTAGAGCCGACTGCCGTCGCCCGCGGACTTCACGGGCTTGCCGTCCTTGCCGACCACCTTCACTCCGCTGGCCACGGAGTCGGCGGGCGGCGTCACGGTCACCGCCTCCGCGTCGGTCCGCACGGTGACCGGGCCGAGCCGCTCCCCCGCGCGTCCGGAGACGGCGGGCGGCTCCAGCGTCAGCGACGCCTTGGGCTCCACGCCGGCGCGTGCGCTCTTTTGCAGATAGTCGGCGAGCTTCTCGGCCTGCGGGTCGACGGCGTCGACGTGCGCGCCGTCCGAGTACCGCCAGATCGCCACCTGGGTGCCGGCCGCGGCGGTCTGCTCGGTGAGGGACGTCGCACCCGCCTTCTTGGCGAGCGCCGCGAGGTCGTTCACCTGCGGGTAGGAGTGCTGGAGGATCCAGCGGATCCTGCCGGCGTCACGGTTGCCGTTCAGCGACGTGCCGCTCCAGGGGGTCTCCTGGTATCTGGCGTCCTTCTGCGTGGGGCTGTGGATGTCGACGCAGTACGTCTGGAGGGTGCCGCCATCCTCCACGGCCATCTCGAAGAGCCCGGCGGGCACCTGCTGCGAGCTGCCGTTCTCGTGGACGACCGCCTGGTCGTACGTCTGCAACCCGCCCAGCGTCGCGGTCGCGCCGCCCCGGTGCTGCGGCGCCTCCTCGGCCGCCGCCGGGCCCGCGCCGACCAGTGCCCCGCGGCGAGGAGCCCTGACGCCGCGGTCACGGCGGCGAGGCGGGCGACGCCTCGGCCGCGTGGCGGCACCGCAGCCGAAGCAGCGGACGCGGAAAGCGCGGTAAACGCAGAAAACACTGAATTCCCCTCCGGGCGGGACCCGTTCACAACGAGGGGGGTGGTCCCGCCAGCAGATTGAAAGGGGCAGGAACACCTGCCACCTGCATGGCATCTCCTGCCAACTGCCCCGTGAGCTACGTCCGGCATCCTAGGGAAGCGGCGCACCATGACCCTCAGTCATACCGTCGGATAACCGTTCCGACTCGTAATCGTTATCGCCAACCACCCGCGCGAGCTGGGCTTATCGACAAATCAACGGGCATTCCGAGCGGTGGCACGCTGGTTGACGGATCATCACCATCAGCCCACCGGCTCCGGTTCGGGCTCTCGCAGGGGCGGACAGTCCGTCAGCGACGCGTCCGGCCTGCCCACCCGCCGGAACGCCGCGGTCCCGCGTGACAGATCGTGACCGATGGCCTGCGCGTCGATGTCCGCCGAGGTCCAGTGCTGACCTCCGCGCTCCTCGTCGCGCACCTTCAACCGCCCCTGCACGATGACCGGTTCGCCCACCGCGAGCGATGCCTGCACATTGCTGCCGAGCGCGCGCCTGGCCCAGACGGTGAAGAAGTTGGTGTGTCCGTCGTTCCAGGTGTTCTTCACCGCGTCGAAGTACCGCGCCGTCACCGCGAGCCGGAACCGCGCCACCGGTCCCGACGGCAACTCCCGGTACACCGGTGTCGTCGCGACGTTCCCCACCACGGTCACCATCGTCTCGTTCATGTCCTGCCCCTCCCGTGCGTCCGTCCGTGCCGCCGCGCCTTCCGCGGCGGCGCTCTCAGACTGCACCCGTCCGGCCGAGCCCGCTGAGCCCTGTGCGCTACCCACCGGTTGTGGATAACTCGGTCACCCGAAGGGGCCCTCCACCCCCGCCCGCGGCCGCTGAGGCGACCTCACCCAAGAGCCCCGCGCGTCCCCGTCACGCGCACGTACTGCTCCCTGACCTCCAGATACCGCAGCAGCTCGGCGGCCACCGGATCGAGGACCCGGGCCCGCCCGCACCCGGCGGCCGCCTCCCGCAGCCGCCGCTCCGCTTCGTACCCGTACCGTCGCGCGGGCCCCCGCGCGGCCAGCCGGCTCGCCCACTCCACGCACGGGCCGCCCGCGATGCCCGCCAGCATCAGCAGCACCGGCACGCCGAGGTTCGGGTCGGCGATGCCGATGATCTGCCCCAGCAGCCAGAGCCCGCCCACGACCTGGAGCATCGACATCGCGGCCTGCGCGAGGACCGCCGCAGGCCACCAGTTGGGCCGCGGCGGACGTCCGACCGGCACGCCCGCCGTCACCGCCAGCTTGTCGAGCGCCTCGGCAGCCCTTCGGCGCGCGCGCGGCGGCCTCCCGCACGGCCTGGCCCCAGGGCACGGGCAGCCCGCGGCCGCCTCGTCGGCCACCGTGCGCACGGCGTGCTCCACCCGCTGGCGCGCCGTCACCTCCTCGTCCACCACGGGCAGGCCCACCGGCGTCGCGGCGGCGCCGTGCGGCGAGCGCTGCGACTCGTACCACCGCCAGAGTCTGAGCCAGGGGTCGCCGCACGCCTTGCCCGCGTGTCTGCGCCAGGCCCGTTCCGCCGCGTCCCCGGCCGCCGCGGCGCCCACCGCGTCCGCGAGACGGTCCGCGAACTCCTCGCGGGCCTCCTCGCTGAGTCCGACGCGCCCGGGGCGGCGGCCCCGGGGCGCCCCGGCGACGTAGACCGGACGCAGGCGTTCCGCGGCGGCGTCCAGGTCGGCGGAGATCCGGCGGACGGCGGCGCCCCGTTCCTGGGTGAACTGGCCGAGTGCCTCCCGCAGTTCGCCGATCCCGTCGCCGGTCAGCGCGGAGATGGCGAGCACGGTGGCACCGGGTTCTCCGTGTTCGCCGAGTGCGATGCCGTCCTCGTCGAGGAGCCGGCGCAGGTCGTCGAGGACCTGGTCGGCGGCGTCTCCGGGCAGCCGGTCGATCTGGTTGAGCACCACGAAGGTGACCTCGGCGTGCCCCGCCATGGGCCGCAGATACCGCTCGTGGAGCATCGCGTCCGCGTACTTCTCCGGGTCGACGACCCAGATGACGGCGTCGACGAGTGCCAGGATCCGGTCGACGTGCTCGCGGTGCTCGCCGACCGCCGAGTCGTGGTCGGGCAGGTCGATCAGTACGAGCCCCTGGAGCTCGTCGGCACCGGGCCCCTGGAGGGGGCGACGGCGCAGCCGCCCCGGGATGCCGAGCCGGTCGAGCAGCCCGGCGGCGCCGTCCGTCCAGCTGCACCCGATGGGCGCGGCGGTGGTCGGCCTGCGTACGCCGGTGTCCGAGATCATCACGCCGGCGAGGGCGTTGAAGAGCGTCGACTTGCCGCTGCCGGTGGCGCCCGCGATGGCGACGACGGTGTGCCGTTCGGAGAGCCGCCGCCGGGCGTCCGCCTCGTCGAGGACCCGGCCCGCCTCGGCGAGGGTGCCGGCGTCGAGCCGGGTGCGGGAGAGCCCGACGAGTTCGCGCAGCGCGTCGAGCCGTGCGCGCAGGGGTCCGTCGTACGGCGTGGGGGGCGCGGTGGGGGCGTAGGCGCGGGGGGTGGTGGCGGGTTTCGAGGCATCCGCGACGCGGCGTGCGATGAGGCCGTCGCCCCAGGCGTCCTCGGGGTCGTCGGCGGGCTGGCCGAGGCCTTCAGGGGACCGGACGGGCTTCTGCTCGGTGCGGGCGGACGTCTGCCCGGTGCGGGCGGAGGCCTGACCTGACCGACCGCCCTCTTCAGGATGCCCCGCGCCTGCCGTGACCGTCGTGCCCGTCATGCCCGGCTCGTTCGCCGGGCCTGCCGCGCGCCCCGCAAGCCCCGCGCGCCCGGCAGCCGCCCCCTCCCGCTCGGCCCGCCCCTCTGTCTCCTTTCGCTCCTCCCGCTCGTCGCGTTCGGTGTGATCAGTGACGGCAGTCACCGCGGTCACCTCTCCTTCTGAAGTACGGACAGGGCGGCGATCAGCTCGGCCTGGGGTTCGGGATGCACGTCGAGGGCGTACAGGGGTGCGAGCCGCCGTTCGCGCTCGGTGGCGAGGACCTTCTCCAGGTACTCGGTCAGCAGGCGCCCGCCCCGGTCACGCAGCCGGACCGCGCCCTGGGCGCCGATCCGCTCCGCGAGGATCTCCCCGGCCGCGCGGGCCCGGTGCCCGCCGAGGAGGGCCGTGGCGAGCAGCGCGGCGACGACCTCGGGGTCGGGCAGGCCGTTCCTGTCGATGCGCTCCAGGCCGCGCACCTCGTCATCGGCGTACTCCTCCAGGACGCGCCGCCATCTGCGGACCGCCATCCCGATGCGGTGCTCGGCGCTCTCCACCTCCGGATCGCGGTCGGCGAGCCCGGGGGCGCCCGCGGCGGGTTCGCGCCGCCAGGCCTCGTCGATGCGCTCGTCGGCGGCCGTGACGGCGCACAGCAGCAGCGCCTCCAGGCTCTCGGCGATCGCGTCGAGCAGTTCGCCGGGCCCGCAGTCGAGCGGATAGCTGCGCCACCGCTTCAGGGCGTCGCCCGCCAGTACGCCACCGGCCTGCAATCGCCCCTTCACGCGCGCGTACTCGTTGTCGTACGCCTCGTCGACGGCGGAAGTGAGCCGCAGAGCGGCGGCGTACTGGGCGGCGACGGCGCCCGCGAGTTCGGGGAGCCGGGAGTCGAGCGAGTGCAGGACACCGTGTGCCGTGCGGGCGATGGCGGCGGCGCGGGCGGCGGGTTCCTGGACCCGGTGCGTGAGCCAGGCCCGCAGCGGTGCGACGGCGGTGGCGGGGAGCAGCCCGCCACCGCCCGCGGACTCGGGCAGTTCCGGCACGGTGAAACGCGGTACGTCGCCGAGCCCCGCCTTCGTGAGGAGGGCGCCGTACTGCCGTGACACCTCCGTCACGACCTGGTGGGGCACGCGGTCAAGGACGGTGACGAGGGTGGCGTCGTGCTCCTTGGCGGTACGCAGCAGATGCCAGGGCACCGCGTCGGCGTACCGGGAAGCGGTGGTCACCATCACCCATACGTCGGCCGCGGAGATCAGCTCGGCGGCGAGGCAGCGGCTGTCGGGGACGAGCGAGTCGACGTCGGGCGCGTCCAGGAGGGCGAGCCCGCGCGGCAGGGTGTGAGCGGTCTCGATCCGCAGGGCGCGTTCCTGCTCCTCCCCGCCCCCGCCGCCGTCGCCGTACGTCGGCATGTCGTCGTCGTTGTCCTCCTCGTCCTCCCCTTCGCCGCCCTGCACGGACTTCTTCGGGGGCATCCACACGCGGGTGAGGTCGGGCAGGACGCGCATCCCGGCGAACCAGTGATGATCATCCGGATGGCAGACGAGCACCGGCGTCCGCGTCGTGGGCCGCAGCACGCCCGCCTCGCTGACCTGCCGGCCCACGAGGGAGTTCACCAGGGTGGACTTGCCCGCCCCGGTGGATCCGCCGATGACGGCGAGCAGCGGCGCTTCGGGCGCCTTGAGCCGGGGCACCAGGTAGTCGTCGAGCTGTGCGAGCAACTCGTCCCGATTGGCACGCGCGCGTGGCGCCCCCGGCAGGGGGAGCGGAAAGCGTGCGGCGGCGACACGCTCGCGCAGGGCGGAGAGTGCGTCAAGCAATTGAGGCCGTACGTCCAAGGTCACCACATGCGAAGAATGCCCAATTTTGATGGTTTTCTGAAGCATATGAGAGCCTCTGCGCGCCGATCGGACACCACGGAGGGAAGGGACGACTGGGGCGCAGGCATAACGAGTGCACAACACCCGTGGCGCGAGGCGCCAAAAGCGATGCGAGATTCGCACCTGCCTGCGATTATCAGGACCGCTTCACCGAACCTCCACATCGCGGCGCGGAGGCGAAGCACCAGGGACAGGGAGCCGGGAGCCCTATCCTTGTCCCCGGCAAGGTCACGGATCTCCCCCAACATCCGAACCCCATGCCACCCGGCCACACCCGGCCCCCGTAGCTCAGTGGATAGAGCAGGCGCCTTCTAAGCGCTTGGCCGCAGGTTCGAGTCCTGCCGGGGGCACACACGGCCTCTCACCTGCGGAAGCGGGCGAGGGGCTCTTTCAATGTCCGGGTGCACATCGCTCGCAGAGCAAGCGCCTCCACCCGGCCGCGATCGTGGGCGCAGACGAACTGCGGCGCCACGGCGACACACCCCCGTCAGCTGATCCGCATCCGAAACACGTGTGGCACCGGGTAGCACACCTCCCCTATCGTGGACAGCATGACAGCGCAGCCGTAGATCACTCAGCGCGATCTGTGTACCCGCTCCAAGGAGATCATGGACGCCGTTCAGGGGGACAGGCGTTCACTGTCGCCCGCGACGGACACCGCCTGGGCGAGCTGATCCCGCTCCGCCGCCGTCGCCGGTTCGTTCCCCGTGCCGAGTTCGTGACCACGTCGCGCACGGCCCCTGACATTTCGCCGGACGCCTTCCGCAACGACCAGGACGCCGTCGTCGAGCAGGAGTTGGACGACCCGTATGGCCGTTGAGTACGAGCAGGGCCTGCTCGACACCAACATCATGATCCTGCGCAAGTGGATCGACGCCGACGAGTTGCCCGCCGAGATGGCCATCAGCGCCATCACACTCGCGGAACTCTCCGCGGGCCCCCACCAAGTACGGGGCAGCGGCGAGCAGAGCGACTACGAGGAACACGCCGAGCGGGCCCGCCGCATGGACGTGCTGCAGCGCGCCGAGAACGAGTTCGACCCGATCCCCTTCGACGTGGAGGCGGCCCGTATCTACGGCAGGATCTCCGCCGCCGCCGTCTCCGCAGGCCGCAAGCCCCGTCGCCGTGTGGCCGACCTGATGATCGCCGCCACCGCAGCCGCTGAGGAACTCCCCCTCTTCACCACGCACCCCGACGACTTCAAGGGCCTCGATGACTTGATCACCATCGTGCCCGTATCCCGGCCCGAGATCCCGCATGACCGGTAGCACCGCACTTAAGTGACCGCTCGGCCCATGATGAACCGGGCGGTTCCCAGCCAATGAGCGCATGAGTGACAGCAAGCGCCTCAACGGCTTTCGTTCGCGAACGGCCTGCGAGTACGCAGGTGAGCACATCGCTCAGCCTCTGACACCTTCTAAGACGGTGCCCTGCGTGGTGAGGCGGACGAGGTCTTTGTAGCAGCGCGATCCGCACTCCGATGCGTTTGCCACGTAACCATTTCCGCAGGTCGATTCGGTTCCTCCGTCGCTCTCACCTGGTGGAGACATCCCACACCCCAGTATCGGAAAGCTGCCGCCGAAGTACCTTCCTGTACGCCAGACTCTGGTGTGCGGCACACGGAGGTGAAGTAGAGGAAGTCCGGTTGAAGCGAGTAAGGGAGGGCGACGCGGTGCTCAATGGGTGGTACGGACAGGTAGAGAAGACGGTCGGCAGACGAAACGCCTTGAGGTATACAGGCCTGGGCCTGGTGTCGCTCGTACTGACCGCTTGCGGCGGAAAGAAGAGCGGCAACGGCACGACGAACCCCGAAGGCAGCAAATCCGTCCGGGCCACGGTCACCGGAGCGGCGGTCGCGGCGTTCGCGCGTGGTTCTTGGGATCTGGCCATCCTCCCCAAGGGGCAGGTCAACGACGAGTACACGCGAATCAGCATCACCGGCCGCACGTGGAGCCTCGATGACGGGGACGTCACTGGATCGTACGAACTCACCAGCCGCGAGCTCGTGGTCACGGTGAACGGCCAAAGTTCGGAAAACGTCTGGGTCGGTACAGGGCTCCCGGGTACCGTCGGGGACGACGCGTCGTTCACTCTACGCTGGGGAGCTGACGCGTCATCCGATCCTGTTGACGCGGGCTCGCCGGTGGATACGACGCCCATCGCGTTGCCCGTGTCCTGGGACGGGCGGACGCTGAAAATCCAGGCGCAGAACGGAGTGTCTATCAGCGCCGTACGCGTCTGATACGGGGGGGCTTGCGGGAGGGCAAGGCGGATTTCCGCGCTCCGCGGATGTCTCCTCATAGGCTGACGGACTGAGTGCCGGACATGGTCGCAATACGGCGGCGATTAGCTCAAACCGCGAGCAGTACGAACAGACGCTCTGCTGGGGTTTGCCGGCCGCACCGCGTCGGCGATCACTGGGGAATCCGCCGCCCCAGGGCCTATCGCATGCAGAGCGAGCGCAGCCAGCGCGCGGACAGTCGAGACGGAATCAATGACTCACCCGCGGAGGAGTCCCCAAGTACCGGGCGTCGCCGTTGCCCAGAGACCGGGCCTGCTGGGCGAGGCTGCGGCCGAGCCCTTTGGCGCCCTCGACGGCGAAGCGTCGCTCGGACCACTGCTCGCACCATCGCATCAGCTGTCGGACGGTGCCGGCGTTGATGACGAAGCGTCGCTGGGCGAGCTGGTCCTGGCCCTCATCGCCGAGCTCGCCCGACACGAACGCCTCCCCACCATCGCCCTGATAGTCGGGGCCGCCGGACTGATCGGCGGAATGATCCTCGGCGCCGTCATCGCCGACTAGCCGGACCCGGGCCCGGCCCCCCGTCGGAGGCTGCGGCCCGGCCGCTGCCGGACGGGCCCCGGGCACTCCGCCGCTGAAGGTCTCAGCCCATTCCCCTGGCACTCGCCTCCCCGCGCCGCTGTGCTGGAGTCGTGGCCCCGGCAAGCTCTTCTTGCTGGTCCGGACGCAGACACTCGATCAGATAGTCGCCGGTGCCGGGGTCACGGCTCACTCCGTGCGTCTCGCTGCCGAAGCCGGGGAAGTGATGGTCGAAGGACTCCAGGGCCCTGAGGTAGCGCAGGAGAGGGCCGTCTTCCTGCCCGGCGCTCTCGCCCGGCATGAGGACCGGGATGCCGGGCGGCGTGACCGTGATCATCGCCGCAGCGACCCGGCCCGGCGCGTCCGACAGCGGGATCCGTTCGGTGCCGCCACGGATCAGGCGCTCATAGCACAGCTGGGGCGGGGCGACCGGTTCCGGAAGCTGCTGAAAGGCCAGGTCGAGGAGTTCCACCAGGCGGGCATCGCGCAGGTGGTCGTGCATTTCCCGGCACAAGTCGCGCAGGCTCCGTCCCGCGTAACGCCGCGGGTGCTCGGTGACCAGGGCGGGCAGGACACGGTCCAGAGGAGCGTCACCGTCGAAGAGGTCCTTGAAGTCCATCAGGGCGTCCAGCAACGTCCCCCACTTGCCCTTCGTGATGCCCATGGAGAACAACACCAGCGTGGTGTAACTGTCGGTCTTCTCCACGACGATGCCGCGCGTGGTCAGATAGGCGGTGAGCACCCGAGCCGGGATGCCCCAGTCCGACAGCGCACCGGTCGCGACGAGCCCTGGGCATGTCAGGGTGACCTTGATCGGGTCGAGCATGCAGTAGCCGTCGGTCAGACCGGGGAAGCCGTGCCAGTCGGCGTCGGGGTCGAGGTGCCAGCAGGACGGCTCGGTCCGCAGCAGCTCCGGCGGGGCCTCGTCGAACGGCAGCCGTGTCCCGCTGCCGGGGTCGGTCACTTCATCCGGCTGCCACACCCCGAAGAACCAGGGCGGCCGGTCCCCGGCGGACTCGATCCGCCGCCCGAGGCGCACCATCTCCTGCCGGAAGCGAACCGCCTCCGACACTGCCTCGTCCACGAGCCACTGGCCTTGCGGACCGTCCATCATCGCCGTGGCCACGTCCAGCGAGGCGATCATCGGATACAGCGGCGACGTCGTGCCGTGCATCATCAGTGTCTCGTTGAACCGGTCGTGCTCCACCGGCGCCCGCTGCGCGGACCGGACGTGCACCATGGCGCCCTGCGACAAGGCGGCCAGCAGTTTGTGGGTGGACTGGGTCGCGAAGACCGTCGGCCGGTCAGGGCCGGGGAACGCCTTCTCGTCCACCGACATGCCATAGCGCCCCGCATAGAGCGGATGGAAGCGGGCGTAGGCGAACCAGGCCTCGTCGAAGTGCAGCCGGGGGGTGACGGCCGCGAAAGCCCTGGCCGCCGCCCCCGCGTCATAACACAGCCCGTCATAGGTGGAATTGGTGAACACTGCGTACTGGGCGCGCGACGACACCGCGCCCCCCGTCAGGGGGCTCTCCGCGATGCGCGCCGCCACCGAGTCCGCTGCGATCTCAGCCGGTGGCAGCGGTCCGGCGAGGCCAAAGCCGTTGCGGCTCGGGACCAGGTACACCGGCCGGGCGCCGGAGACGACCAGGCCGTGCAGCACCGATTTGTGGCAGTTGCGGTCCACCAGCGCGATCTCGTCGCGGGTCACGCTGAAGTGGCCGACCAGACGGTTACAGGTGGAATCACCGTGCAGGACGAAGTAGGTGCGGTCGGAGCCGAAGACCCGGGCCGCATTACGCTCCGCCTCGCCGATCGGCCCGGTGTGTTCGAACAACGAACCGAGCTCCTCCACCGAGATCGACAGATCGCTGCGCAGCAGCCGCTCCCCGAAGTATTCGTGGAAGGCCCGTCCCACGGGTGATTTGAGGAAGGCCACACCGCCGGAGTGCGCCGGGGTGTGCCATGAATACTCGTGCGCGTCGTCGAAACGCCGCAGCGCCTTGAAGAACGGCGGAAGCAGGGCCTCCTGGTAGACGCGCGCGGCGGTGGAGATCCGCCCCGCGATGAACGCCGGCGTGTCCTCCAGCGGCCACACATATCCCACCACCGACTGCGACACCCACAGCGGAAGCTCACGCAGCCCCTCCTCCGCCATGACCAGGAACACCGGCAGATCCTGGAACCGGCGCCCGATCCGGCGCAGAACCAGCGCGCCGCCTGGCCCGTCCTCCGCTCCGGCTCCGGCTCGGGACGGAAGATCCCAGGCGACCACCGCAGCGGCCAGACCGGCTTCCGTCCTGAGCACCGCCTCGGCATCGGAGACGCTCACCACCCAGCGGACCTGGAAGCCCCGCGCCCGGATCCCCTCGGCGATCCGGGCCAGTTGTCCGGCGGTGGCGCCCGCGTCCTCCGGGTACTCCGCCACCGCGACCAGAACCGTGCCATCGGCCATGCCGTCCCCCTCCCCGGTGGCCCGCGCCACCCCGAAACACGAGTGTTGACGGCCCCCGCACGCACGATCACCCGACTCCAGCCAAACCACTCCATTGGGGCAAAACTGGGGCCATCGGCTGACGCGCCGACACCGATACCGTCGGATCACGGCGTCTCATCAGGAGTGTCCTGCGTTCCGCCGCCCTGCGGCCGCACCCCCGACGGCGGGATCAGCGGCTTCGCGATCCCCCCACAGCCCGTCCGGAACTCGGGTTCGGCGACGCTGGGCCGCCAGCACGGGACACATGGCCTGCGTCCCCGCGCTGGCCTCAAGCGGACTTCTCGATTCACGCCTCCCTGTTGGGGCGACGGCTCCCGGAGTGCCTCTCGCCGGCGCGATCTACAATGAAGCCGCCAGGCCGTCGCGGCCCGGTCCGGCGCGGATCAGAGAGGTTGCGGGACGGCTTGAAGTGCGCTAGCACACTGACCGCGAACCGCGAACCGCGAACCGCGAACCGCGAACCGCGAACCGCGAACCGCGAACCGCGAACCGCGAACCGCGAACCGCGAACCGCGAACCGCATAAGCCGCGCTGAGCGCGAGGAGGTTCGGGATGGCCGCGCGTTCCGCTGACATTCCGTTCCTGCGCGTTCCCGTCGGGCCCGATGCCCACCGCTGGAGCACCTTTCCGGGGGAGCGGCGGCTCGTCGTCGCCACCCGTACGCTCACCTCGACGATCCGCGCCCTGGAGACGCTGCCGCCGGTGCTGCGCGCGGATCCCCGCGTGTCCGTGGTCTTCGCCCACGATCCGACCTCCGCTTTCAGCGACGGCTCGCTCGACCTGCTCCACGACGCGGGCTGCCGTGTCATGCCGTGGGAGCAACTGCCGTACGCCGCCCCGGACCTGATCCTCAGCACCAGCGAGAACATCGACGTCTCCGAGGGTGAGTGCCCGGTGCTCGTGCTGCCGCACGGCATCGGCTTCCAGAAGTACGTGCCCGACTCCCGCTCTCCCCGCAGGCGGCTGTCGGGCGTCGCGCCCGACGCGCTCTTCGAGGCGGGCCGGGCCTGGACCGCCGTGTCGCATCCGGAACAGGAGCGGCAACTGCTCGCCGCGCATCCGAAGAGCGCCGGGCGGACCCTGCTCGTCGGCGATCCCTGCCTCGACGAACTGCTCGTCAGCGCGGACCGGCGCGGCGACTACCGGCGGGCGCTGGGCGTCGCGGACGGGCAGCGGCTGGTGCTCGTGACCTCCACGTGGGGGCCGACGTCGCTCATCGGCCGTGACCCCGGCCTGCCCGCGCGGCTCCTCGCCGATCTTCCCTGGGACGAGTACCGCGTCGCGCTGGTCCTCCACCCCAACGTGTGGTCGGCCCACGGCGCCTGGCACCTGAGGGCCCTGCTGGCCGAGGCCCTCGACGCCGGGCTGCTGCTGATCCCGCCGGTGCACGACTGGCGTCCCGCGCTCGTGGCCGCCGACGCGGTCATCGGCGACCACGGCTCGGTGACGCTGTACGGCGCCGCCCTGGCCAAGCCCCTGGCCCTGGCCGCGCACGGAGAAGAAGCCGTGCCCGGCACCGCTGCCGCCGACCTGGCGGAACTCGCGCCTCGGTTCGAACCCCAGGGCGGCCCACTGCGCCAGATCGAGGCCGTGCTGCGGGCCCACGCGGACCAGCCCGAGCGGTACGCGCCGGCGGTCTCCCGGGCCTTCGACGAACCCGGCACCGCACTCACCCGGCTGCGCACGGCGCTGTACGGCCTGCTCCGTCTGGAGCCGCCGCCGACTCCGCCACCGGCTCCCCTGGTCCTCGTACCGCCGGGCCCGCTCGCGACGAACGTCACTTCCTGGGTGGTCGGCACCCGCATCGAGACGGAGGAAGCGGGGCGGACCGCCGTGACCGTCCGCCGCGTCCCCGCCGCCGTCGGCGAAGCGTGGAGTGAGGAGGGCGAGGGAGGTGCGGGGGACGGGTGCTTCTCGCATCTTTCGGTCCGCCCCGGTGAGGAACGTGACCAGCGCCTGACCGAGAGCGCCTCGGTCCTGGTGGCCTCGGATCCGGCGCCGACGGCGGCCGCCGCCCGGAGTTGGGGGCGCGACGCGCTCGCCACGTGGCCCGGGAGCCTGCTGGCCGCGACCGCGCTCACCTCCGGGGACTGCCTGGTGGTCCTCCGTGACGGCCGGACCGTGCTGGCGTCGGCCGACGCCGGGAACCCCGACCGCGGGGCGGCGACGGCCTGCGCCGAGAGCCCCGACCCCGGGGCGGCGTCGGCCCGCGCCGGGAACCTCGACCCCGGGCTGGTGTCGGCAGCCCTCTACACCTGTCTCCGGGCCGGTCGGCCGCCGGCCGCCGGCTCCGTGACACTGCGCGTCGGCGCCCACCGCGACGACGTCCTTCTGTCGTCCTGGGCCCCGTGACCGCCCTGCCGACCGGCTCCCCGGCAGGTCTGCCGCGTCCGTCGGCCGCCAAGTGCCCTACTACACAGCCCTCCTTGATCACACTACGGTGGTCGTCAGCACGCGGGTTGCCGCCGATACGGCGGCTCAGCCGATACGCGAAGGGGGACCAGTGGCAATCGAGGTGGCGGCCATCGCCGCGTCGGGAGCGACGAGCACGCTGGTCGGACTCGCGGTCACCGAGGCGTGGACGCGTACGCGGGCCCTCGTCACCCGGCTCTTCAGCCGTCGGCAGGACGACGCCACGGCAGGGGACCAGCAGCTCCAGTCGGCCGTGGAGGAGCTGGCGGCGGCGTTTCAGTCGGAGGACCCGCACTCCCTGGGGGACGCCGCCGACCGGCTGCGGCGCAGGTTGCGCCACTCGCTGCGGGAGGAGTCCCCGGTCGCCGGCGAACTGGTCTCGCTCCTCCGTGACCTGGATCCGGAGGGCGAACGGGAAGGCGCCGGTGCGGCAGCCCCGTTCGTGACCGCCTCGACCGGCATCTCGTACGACGTACCCGCCGCCCCGCGCCCCGGCGGCCCGCCCTCCCAGGTCCCGGTACTGCGCACCCGCTTCGTCAACCGCACGGCGGAGATCACGGATCTGGACGGCTCGTCGGCAGGCGCCACCGCCGTCGCCTCGCACGTCGATGTCCGTGTGCTGGCCGGGCCGCCCGGAGTCGGCAAGTCCGCCCTGGCGCGGCACTGGGCGCACACCATGCGTGAGCACTTCCCCGACGGGCGGCTGTACGTCGACTTCGCGGCGCTGCGGGACCGCGCCGGTGCCGGCGGGGACGTGACGGACGCCGTGGGCCACTGTCTGCGCTCCCTCGGTGTCGACGACTCGCTGCTGCCGCCGTCCCTGGCCGAGCGGACCGCGCTCTTCCGGAGCCGGACGGCCGACCTGCGGGTGCTTCTCGTACTGGACGACGTGACCTCGCCCGCGCAGGTACGGGCCCTGGTCCCGCAGGGGCCCGGGAGCACCGTCCTCGCCACGAGCACCGCGAGGCTCGGCGAACTCGCGCTGGACGGTGCCCGGCCGCTGCCCCTGGAGCCCTTCACGCGGGAGGCCGCGCTTCTCCTGCTGGCCGACCGGTGCGGCGAGGACCGGATCGCCGCCGAGCCGGAGGCCGCGTGCCGGGTCGCCGACCTGTGCTCCGGGCTCCCGGTCGCCCTCCAGGTGGCCGCGGCGCGGCTGGTGAACGAGCGGCGCCTGACGCTGGCCTCGCTCGCCGCCGAACTGGCCGACGACAAGCGCCGGTTGTCCGCCCTGAGCGTGGGGGGCGAGTCCCCCGTCACCGCCGTCCTTGACGCCTCCTACCGGCAGCTGTCACCGGAGCTGGCGCACGGGTACCGGCTTCTCGGCTGGGTCCCCGGCCACTGCTTCGACGCGGCGACAGCCGCTGCCGCGCTCGGCTCCGACGTGGCGGCCGCCCAGCTCCTCCTCGACGTCCTGGAGGACATGAGCCTGCTGGAGACGGCGGAGGACCGCCGGTACCGGTTCCACGGGCTCGTGCGCGTCCACGCCCGTGAGCGTGCGGCCGCCGAGGAGCCCGCGGACGCCGAAGGCGCGGTGGTGCGGCGGGTCCTGACCCACTACCTGGCGCTCACGGCGTTCGCCGACCGCTCGGTGCGCGCCGACCGGACGCGTGCGGCCGACCTCCGTCCGCTGCTCGCGGGGCGCGCCGACCCCTTCGCGGCCCACGCCGGTCCCCGGCCGCTGGACTGGCTGGCGGCCGAGCGGGCCAACATCATGGCGGTGCTGCGCGCAGCCGGTGCCCACCGGCTGTACACGCCCGGATGGCAGCTCGCGGAGTGCTTCACCGTGCTGTTCCTGCACCACAGGCACCTCGGTGACTGGAAGGAGTCCCTGGAGCTGGGCGCCGGGTACGCGCGCTCCGCCGTCGCCCCGGCAGCCGAGGCCCGGCTGCGCAGCCTGCTCTCCCGCCCGCTCATGGACCTCGGCGAGCACGAAAGGGCGGAGCGGGAGCTGACCGCGGCGCTGGCCTGCGCGGAGGTCTCCGGTGACCTGGTGCTGCTCGCGTCCGCGCTGGAGTTCTCGGGCCGCTACTGGGACCGCTTCGATCCGGCCCGTGCGATCGCGGCGTACCGGCGCTCCATGGAGCTGAACCTCCGGGCCGGCGAGGCACGCGGCGCCGCCATCGCCGCCTTCTTCCTCGGGCGGGCCGAGGACGCGAGCGGCGACTTCACCCACGCCCTCGCCACCCTCCGGCAGGCCCGCACGGACCTGCTGGCCCTGCCTTCTCCCGACCACCGCATGGCGGCCCGGGCCACCGCCGCGCTCGGCCGGTGCCTGGACCACCTGGGCCGGACCGGTGAAGCCGTACCCGTCCTGCGAGAGGCCGCGCGGTCGCTGGAGGACCTCGAAGCGTACGCCTACGAAGCCGAGGCCCTGGTCGACCTGGCAGCCATCGCCGAACGCCCGGGCGGCGACCGCTCCCGGCTGCGGGACGACCTGGCCAGGGCCCTGGCCATCCACAAGGACATGGAGAGCCCGCTCACCGGGGAACTGGCCGAGCGGCTGCGCGCCGCGGAGGAGCCGCGCCGTTCGCCTCCCGAGTGATCAGCCGCTGGGTGCCGTGCCCCCGTCGTACAGCGCCTCGATCTCCTTGGCGTACGCCGCCGTCACCGCGCTCCGTTTGATCTTCAGGGACGGGGTGAGCAGCCCGTTGTCCTCCGTGAACTCCCCTTCGACGAGGGCGAACCTGCGGATGGACTCGGCCCTGGAGACCGCCGCGTTGGCGTGGTCCACCGCCTTCTGGATCTCCGCGGTCATCTCCGGGTCCCGGGCCAGCTCCGCGAGAGGCGTGTCCTTGGGGCGCTTGCGTACGGCGAGCCAGTGGCCGACGGCCTCGGGGTCCAGGGTGATGAGCGCGGCGACGTAGGAGCGGTTGTCCCCTACGACGATGCACTGCCCCACGGGCGCCCGGCTGCGCAGGCGGTCCTCCAGGACGGCGGGGGAGACGTTCTTGCCGCCGGAGGTGACGATGAGGTCCTTCTTGCGGCCGGTGATGGTGAGGTAGCCGTCCTCGTCGAGCGCGCCCAGGTCGCCGGTGGCCAGCCACTCGCCGGTGAGCACGGCGTCCGTCGCCGCCGGGTCGTTCCAGTAGCCGCTGAAGACGATGCCGCCCTTGAGCAGCACCTCGCCGTCCTCCGCGATGCGCACGGCCGTGCCGGGCACGGGCAGCCCGACCGTGCCGGGGCGCGGCCTCAGCGGTGGCGTGATGGTGGCGGCGGCCGTGGTCTCCGTCAGGCCGTACCCCTCGTAGATGATGATCCCGGCGGCGTAGAAGAAGAGGTTGAGGTCGCGGTCCAGGGGGGAGCCGCCGCTGATCGCGTACCGCAGGTGCCCGCCGACCTCCTTGCGGATGCGGCGGTAGACGAGGAGTTCGTACAGCGCCCAGCCGAGGCGCAGCCCCAGGGAGGGGCCGGGCCGGCGCGGGTCGAGGAACTTGTCCAGGTACGCCTCGGCGAAGCGCACCCCGACGCGCTCCGCCCGGTCGAAGGACGCGGCGCGGCCGATCTTCTCGGCGGTCGCCCGGCCGGTGTGGTGGATCTTCTCGAAGAGGTACGGGACGCCGACGAGGAACGTGGGCTTGAAGGCGCGCAGTTCCGGCCGGAGTTCGTCCGGCTTGATGCTCGGGCAGTGGCCGAGCTCTATGCGGGCGAGCAGGCACGCGATCTGGAGGCTGCGGCCCAGTATGTGGGCGAGCGGCAGGAAGAGGAGCGTGGCGGCGACCTGCCCGGTGATCTCCTTGAAGACGGGGTGCAGCAGCTCGACCGTGTTGGCCGCCTCGGCGTGGAGGTTGCCGTGTGTGAGGACGCAGCCCTTGGGGCGCCCGGTGGTGCCCGAGGTGTAGCAGAGGGTGGCGATGGTGTCGGGGGTCAGCGCGGCGCGCCGCTTCGTCACCTCCTCGTCGGGCACGTCCCTGCCCAGCAGCGTCAGTTCCGCCATCGCGCCACCGTCGAGGTGCCGGACGCGTGGTGGTGTCCCACCGGAAGCGCTGAGGGCCGCCTCGGCGGTCGCCGCGTTCTCGGCGGTCTCCGCGATCAGGAGGCGGGCGCCCGAGTCGCGGACGATCCACTCGATCTGCTCCGCCGACGAGGTGGCGTAGACGGGGACGCTCTGGCCGCCCGCCGCCCAGATCGCGAAGTCCAGGACCGCCCACTCGTAGCGCGTGCGCGACATCAGCGCGACGCGTCCGCCGGGTTCGAGGCCCGCCGCCATCAGGCCCTTGGCGGTCTCCGTCACCTCGCGGGCGAAGGCCGCCGCCGTCACCGGCTGCCACCGGCCGCCCTGCTTGCGGCGCAGCACCACGGCGTCGGGGGCCTCGTGCGCGTTGACGAAAGGGATGTCGGCGGTACTGCCCGTGGTGGCCCGCGCGGCCAGTGGGGCGGTGCGGGCCTCGCGCACGGTGCCGTGCTCGTCCCTGACGAGTTCGACCCGGGCGCCGTCCGCGAGCCCGCTGCGGCGCTGTGCCCTTCTCAGATCCTTGCGTACGCCCATGACGGCTCCCGGGGTCCGGTTCACGGAGGTGCTGCTCGGTGTGGTGCCCGCTTGCTCACGGCCTGCTTGCTCACGGCCCGCTTGCTTACGCGGCCGTCAACTTACTCGCCCGTAAGGAAAATTCAATGGGCCGGGCAGCGGCAGTCGTACACGTTTTCCCGCACCGCCCGCCCCCGCCGTACGCTGCCCCGGAGCAACTGCCCCAAGGTGATCGGGTTAAGGAGACGGGCCGTGGCGGACGACATCAGCAGGATCGCCGGACTGGATTTCGCGAGCGTCACCCCGGAGGAGTTCGCCCGCATCGTGAAGGGCCTCTCCGACAAGGAGATAGCCGGGATCGCCCGCGACGGAGCCCTGCGCAAGCGCGTCCTGGACGAGGTCTTCCGGCGCATGGAGCGGCAGTTCAGGCCGGAGGCGGCCGGCTCGCTGGCGGCGCTGCTCCGGTGGCGGGTCACGGGCAGCGGTGACAACCCCGAGGTCGTGTACGAGACGCGGATCGCGGACGGCGTCTGCACCGTGCGGGAGGGGCGTTCGGAGGCGGAGCCACGGGTCACGTTCGTCATGGGCGACGCCCCGTTCCTCAAGCTCGTCTCGGGCAACGCCAGTCCCGTCACGCTGTTCATGCTGCGCAAGGTCAAGGTCGCGGGGGATGTCGCGCTGGCGGCGGGGCTCACGCGGTACTTCGACATCCCCGGGCGGCCGGGCGCGTGATGCCGGGCGGGGCGTAGCCGGCCGGCGGCGCTCAAGGCCGGGGTGAGCTGCGCCGATGTAGGGCCCATGACGTCTACGTACTCCTTTGGCTCCTCCGGTGTCGGCACCGCGGAGGCCGGGCTGCCCGTCGACGCCCGGGCCGAGCGATGGCGGACGGCCGCGCGGCTCGGGCTCGCCTTCCTGCCGGCCCTCGTCGTCGCCGTCGCCGGGTTCCAGCGGCGGTGGATGTCCGACGACGGCCACATCTACGTGCGGACGGTACGCCAGGTGCTGGCGGGCAACGGCCCCGTCTTCAACGCCGGGGAGCGGGCCGAGTCGTCCACCGGGACCCTGTGGCAGTGGCTGCTGGTCGCCGCCGGGGCGCCCGGCTTCGACATCCCCACGGCGGCGATGTACGGCGGGCTGTTCCTGACCGCCGCCGGGTTCGCGCTCGCCGCGGCCGCCGCGCTGCGCCTGCGCGGCGGGGACGGCCTCCTGCTGCCCTGCGGCGCCCTCGTGCTCCTCGCGCTGCCGCCCGTCTGGGACTTCGCGACGTCCGGCCTGGAGACGGGGCTCGCGACCTGCTGGATCGCGGGCGCCTGGCTGATGCTCGTCACCCGGCCCCGCGCGCTGGCGACCTGCGCGGTGCTGGGGCTCGGCCCCCTCGTGCGGCCCGACCTGGCGCTGGTGTCGCTGGTCTTCCTGGCCGCCCAGTGGGCCGTGGCGCGCCCGCCCTGGCGCGGGGTGCTCGCGGGCGCGGGCGCCGCGGGGGCGCTGCCGGTCGCGTACGAGATCTTCCGCATGGGCTACTACGGCCATCTGATGCCGCTGCCGGGCGTCACCAAGGAGGCCTCGCGGAGCCTGTGGTGGCGGGGTGCCGACTATCTCGACGACTTCGCCGGTACGTACCTGCTGTGGCTGCCGCTGCTGATGATCGTGGCGGGCCTCCTGGCGTCCGGGCGGATGCGCGAACGCGTCGTCGTGGCCGCGCCGGTGGTCGCGGGGGCGCTCTGCTGGCTCTACGTCATCAAGGTGGGCGGCGACTTCATGCACGGGCGGATGTTCCTGCCGGGGCTGCTGCTGATGCTGCTGCCCGTCTTCCTCGTGCCCGTCACGCGCGCGTGGACGATCGTCGGCGCCGGGGTCGCGGTGTGGGCCGTGACGTGCGCGGCCGTGCTGCGGGTGCCGTACGAGGGGCGGATCGGGCCCGGCGGGATCGCGGACGAGCGAGGCGTGTACGTACACCAGAACGACGCCCGCCATCCCGTGCACCACACCTTCGCGGGGCAGCCCGGCAACATGGCGTACGCCGGTCTCGTGCGGGAACGGACGCGGGACGGCGCGCCCACGCTGCTGCTCGCCAGGAGCCCGGTCGCCGCGGCCCGGCCCGGGATCACGGGGGTCTACAACACGCTCGGCTTCAGCGGTTCCGTGATCCCGCTGTCCGGCGCCGCGCTCGACCCGATCGGGCTCGCCTATCCGCTGGCGGCCCACTCCCAGCCCATCAACGGCCGGGTGGGGCACGACAAGCGGCTCCCCGACGAGTGGATCGTCGCCGACCGGGGGGTCAGGGGCGCGCTGCCGGAGGGGCTCGACCCAAAGCGCGTCGCGGCGGCCCGGCGCGCCCTGCGCTGCGAGCCGTTCGCCGAACTGCGGGCGGCCACACGGGCGCCGATGACGGCCGGGCGGTTCTGGCGGAATCTGACGGGCGCCGCGGGGCTCACGGCGTTCCGGTTCCCCAACGATCCGGTGCGGGCGGAGCGGGAGTTGTGCGGGTAGCCACCCCGTGACGGCGCGGGTGGGGCGCGGGGGGTCTCCGTGGCTTGCATTGCCCTTGTGCGGTGAGTGAACGTGTCGGACGCTGGTGATTCTTGTTGCCTTACGTTCGGAGTGCCGCATGAGCGCCTACCGTCCGAACCGCCGGTCCTTCCTCGCCACCGGTACCGCGCTGGCGGGCTGGGCCGCCTTCGCCGCGCAGAAGCAGGCCTTCGCCGCGAGCGCCGGGAGAGCCGCCAAGAGCCCCGAGTGGAATGCCGACCCCCGCGTCTTCCAGGTGAACAGAGAGCCGGCCCGCACCCGCCTCGTCCCGTTCGCCTCCGCCGCCGACGCCCTGCGCGGCGAGCACACGAAGTCCCCGTACCACCGCTCCCTGAACGGACGGTGGGCCTTCCACTGGGCCAGGAACCCGGAGAAGCGGCCGGTCGGCTTCGAGGCCGACGACTACGACGTGAGCGGCTGGGACCGGATACCCGTCCCCTCGAACTGGGAGATCGAGGGGTATCCGGAGCCGATCTACCTCAACATCAAGTATCCGTGGGAGGGCTACGAGAAGCCCGACTTCCCCGACGTCCCCAAGGACTTCAACCCCGTCGGCTCCTACCGCCGCACCTTCACCGTGCCGCGCGGCCGGCGGGGGCGCAGGACCCTGCTCTCCTTCCAGGGCGTGAAGTCCGCGTTCTTCGTCTGGGTCAACGGCGAGAAGGTCGGCTACAGCGAGGACAGCTACACCCCGGCCGAGTTCGACGTCACCGAGTACCTGCGGCCGGGCGACAACCTTCTGGCCGTCGAGGTCTACCGGTGGTCCGACGGCAGCTGGCTCGAGGACCAGGACATGATCGACCTGTCCGGGATCTTCCGTGACGTGTATCTGTACTCCGTGCCCGAGGCGCGGGTGCACGACCTCTTCGTACGGACCGATCTGGACTCCGCGTTCCGGGACGCGACGCTGTCCGTGACGACGGTGGTGCGGGGCAACGGCGGCGGCGCGTACCGGATCGAGGCCGTGCTGTACGACGACCGGGGGCGGCCCGTGCCGGGCGGGCGGCTCGGCGGTGCGCCCGAGCCCGGCGAGCCGCTCACCCTGAGGGCCGACGTCAAGGCGCCCGCGCTCTGGTCCGCCGAGCAGCCGAACCTGTACACGCTCGTCGTCACCCTGCGGGACGGCACCGGCAAGGCGGTGGACGTGCACCGGACGCGGGTCGGCTTCCGCCAAGTGGACTTCGGTCCGGGCACGTACACGGTCAACGGCAAGCCCGTCATGCTGCGCGGCACCAACCGCCACGAGTCCCACCCCGACCACGGGCAGGCCGTCCCGGAGTCCGTGATGCTCCAGGACGTGCTGCTGATGAAGCGGCACAACATCAACGCCGTGCGCACCTCGCACTACCCCGACCACCCGCGCTGGCTGGAGCTCTGCGACGAGTACGGCCTGTACGTCATCGACGAGACGAACCTGGAGACGCACGGGGTGCGCGACCGGCTCCCCGCCTCCCGGCCCGAGTGGACCGACGCGTGCGTGGACCGGCTGCGGTCCATGATCGAGCGGGACAAGAACCACGCGTGCGTGATCGCCTGGTCGCTCGGCAACGAAGCGGGACAGGGCGACAACTTCAAGGTCATGGCCGACTGGGCGCACGCCCGCGACGACTCGCGGCCCGTGCACTACGAGGGCATGAACTCCGTGGCCGACGTGCACAGCGAGATGTACGTGAAGCCCGCCGACGTCGAGAAGTACGGCAGGTCCGGCAACCCCAAGCCCTACCTGCTCTGCGAGTACACGCACGCCATGGGCAACAGCAACGGCAACCTCCCCGAGTACTGGGCGGTCTTCGAGAAGTACCCGAACCTGCACGGCGGCTTCGTCTGGGACTGGGTCGACCAGAACATCCGGCGCCCTGTACCCGGCGACAAGAAGCACACCTACCTGTCGTACGGCGGTGACTGGAAGCCCGGCTACCCGACCGACGGCAACTTCAGCTGCAACGGCCTCGTCGCCTCCACCCGCGACCTCCACCCGGGGCTGCTGGAGATCAAGAAGGTGTACCAGCCGGTGGCCTTCACCGCGGGCGACCTCGCCGCCGGGACCGTGCTGGTCGCCAACAAGCACCTCTTCAGCGGCCTGGACGCGTACGAGCTGCGGTGGACCGTCACGCGGGACGGCGAGGAGATCCAGCACGGGACCATGGCCGCGCCGGACGTGGCGCCCGGCGCCTCGGGGACCGTACGCCTCCCGTACGAGAAGCCCGGCCGCCTCGCGCCCGGCGCCGAGTACTGGCTGGACCTCGTCCTCGTCCTGCGGAAGAAGGCCAGCTGGGCCCCGGCCGGGCACACCGTCGCCGCCGAACAGCTCGGCCTCGACTGGCGGGCCCCCGCGCCCGCCGATCCGGGGCCCGGCTCGCTGCCCCGCCTGGAGGTGGCGGAGAACGCCGAGGAGGTGCGGGTCGGCGGCCGGGACGTCGAGGTCGTGCTCTCCAAGGCCACCGGCACCCTGACCTCGTACGAGGTCAAGGGGCGGCTGCTGGTCGCCGAGGGGCCGGTGCCGAACTTCTGGCGCGGGCCCACGGACAACGACATCGGGCGGAAGTACCACCAGCAGGCCGCCACGTGGCGGGACGCGGGCGCCAAGGCGGACATCACCGCGGTGAAGGTCGCGCGGCCCTCCCCCGGCGAGGTCACCATCGAGGTGAGCGCCGTGCTGCCGACCGCGCCGCGGACCTCGGCCTGGCGGACGGTGTTCACCGTGCGCGGCGACGGCGAGGTGCGGGTGCGGCACACCCTGGAGGCGGCGGCGGGGCTGCCGGACATCCCGGTGGTGGGGGCGCTGGTCACCGTGCCCGCCGGGTTCGAGCGGCTCGACTGGTACGGGCGCGGGCCGCACGAGAACTACCAGGACCGCAAGTCGGCCGCGTTCGTGGGGCGGCACCGTTCGACGGTCGACGCGCAGGTCGCGCCGTACGTCCGGCCGCAGCAGACCGGCAACATGACCGACGTACGGCGGATCGCGCTCACCGACCGGACCGGCGGCGGTCTCGCCGTGCTCGCCGACCCGGCGGACGGCGAGCCGTTCCTTGAGGTCAGCGCCCTGCACCACACGCCGTTCGACCTGGACGGGCCACGGCATCCGCATGAGGTGAAGCGGCGCGCGGAGACGGTGCTCGGGGTCAACCACCGGCAGATGGGCGTCGGCGGCAACGACTCGTGGGGCGCCCCGCCGGAGGAGCCGTACCTGCTGCACGCGGGGCGTACGTACACCTACGGCTACCGCCTGCGGGCCGCCGGCTAGCCGGCGAGGCGCTCGCCGGGACGGACCTCGCCCCGGTGCTCCCCGCCGGGGTCCTCCGGGGTGGGGGCCGCGCCGGTGAGCTCCCCGGCCCGGTCGATGGCGGTGGCCAGCTCCCGGCTTGCGCCCCTCCGCGGCCAACGCGCGGGCGCGGCCCGCCAGTTCGCCCAGGGAGGGTGCCGGGCAGGGCGGCGGTGTGCCGCGCACCGTCGTGGCGGCCGCCGGGCCCGGAGCGCAGGTTGTCCGCGAAGTAGGCGGCGACGGCGGCCAGTTGGAGGCCGCTGTCGGCCCGCCACAGTGACGCGTCCAGGTCGGCGGCCTCGATGCGGCCCGACTCCTCGTGCGGGGCGCGGGTGTCGGGGTCGAGCCAGCGCACGCCGGCCGTGGCGAGATGGCCGTCGGCGCCCGGTTTGGTGCGCACCGCGTACAGCGCCGTCACCGTGTGCCCGGGGCCGATCTCGCCGCCGTCCACGGAGTCGTCGCGGAAGTCGTCGTCGGCGACCTCGCGGTTCTCGTAGCCGATCAGGCGGAACCGCTCGACGGTGGCGGGGTCGAAGGCGACCTGCGCCTTCGCGTCGCGGGCGCGCAGCTCGATGTGGGCGGGGAGCTGTTCGCAGAAGACCTCGCGGGCCTCCTTCTCGTCCGAGACGTACGTGGTGTGGCCGTCGCCCTTGTCGGCGAGCCGCTCCATCAGGGCGTCGCCGTAGTCGCTGCCGACGCCGACCCCGAAGAGGGTGATGCCGTGCTCGCGGCGGGCGTCGGAGATCCGGTCCAGGATGCCGTCGGCACTGGTCTCGCCGGTGTTGGCGAGGGCGTCGGAGAGCAGGACGACGCGGTTGGTCGCGCCCTTCTTCTTGCCGCGCACGGCGGTGTCGTAGCCGGTGGTGACGCCCGCCTCCAGGTTGGTGGACTGGGTCGGCTCCATCCGCTCGATCGCCTCGTGCACGCGGGAGCGGCCGTCCCCGGTGTCGCCGAGACGGGTCATCGGCAGGACCGTCTCGGCGGTGTCGCTGAAGGTGACGAGCGCGATCGAGTCGTCGGGGCGCAGCTGGTCGGTCATGATCCCGAGGGACTTCTTCACGAGGTCGAGGCGGCCGGGCCCGGCCATGGAACCGGACACGTCGATGACGAAGGTGAGGGCGGCGGGCGGCCGCTCGCCCTCCTTCGCGGCGCCGCGGGTGGCGAGCCCGACGCGCACCAGTGACCAGCCGCCCTCTCCGGTGCGGGCGCCGTCGACGCTGACCGAGAACCCGTCGCCGTCGGGCCGCGGATAGTCCTGCCGGAAGCTGTTGACGAACTCCTCGGGCCGGACCGTCGACGGATCGGGCAGGCGCCCCTCGGCGAGCGTGCGGCGCGCGAAGCCGTAGGAGGCCGTGTCGACGTCCAGGGCGAAGGTGGAGAGGTAGTCGGGCGGCGCGGCCTCCCGCTGCCGCTCGGGGCGCACGGCTTCGCCGGTGCCGGGCGCGTCCGGCGCGGGCAGCGGCGCGGCCCCGCTCCCCCGGCTCTTCTCCTTGCCGTCGGCGGTGGCGCGGTTGTCGCCGCCGCCTGCGGTGCACCCGGTGAGCAGCAGCCCACCCGCCATGGCCACGGCGAGCACCGCGTGGCGTATCCTCCTGGCCCGCATCCGCCCGTCCCCCTCACGTCGTCGGCTTTCCTGACTGTGACGCGCGGGGGGCCGGGAACGATCGCCATGGGACGTTGCGGATGGGTCTCGATGCGGCTACGGGACCACGGCCGCGCAGGTCAGGACACCACGTCCTTGCGCGCGAACCCCCGGAACGCCAGCGCGAACAGCACCAGCGCGTACGTCACCGAGATCGCCGAGCCCTGGATCATGCCGCCCCACTCGGGGCGGGCCTGGAGGGCGTCGGCCCAGGCGAACTGCCAGTGGGCCGGGAGGAAGTCGCGCCAGTCCTCCAGCGCGGTCACCGCGTCCAGGACGTTGCCGACGATCGTCAGGCCGACCGCGCCGCCGACCGCGCCGAGCGGGGCGTCGGTCTTCGTCGACAGCCAGAACGCGAGGCCCGCGGTGACCAGTTGGGAGACGAAGACGTAGCCGACGGCGATCAGCAGGCGCTGGGCCGCCGTGGTCGCGGGCAGCGCGCCGCCGGTGGGGATCTCCAGCGGGCCCCAGCCGTACGCCATCGTGCCGACCGCCAGCGCGATCAGCGGGAGCAGCACCATGGCGGCGGCGCTGAGGGCGAGCGCGACGGCGAGCTTGGACCACAGGAGGCGGGCGCGCGGCACGGGGGCCGCCAGCAGGTAGCGCAGGGAGGACCAGCTCGCCTCGGAGGCGACGGTGTCCCCGCAGAACAGGGCGACGGGGATGACGAGGAGGAAGCCCGCGGAGACGAACAGGCACGTCGCGGCGAAGTTGACGCCGGACGCGGTGGCCGTGTCCATCAGCGTCACCGCGCTGTTGCGCTCCCCCGGCGACCCTGCGACGGCGAACGCGATGACCAGCACGACGGGCAGCAGCGCCATGACGCCGCCCATCACGAGCGTGCGGCGCCGCTTCAGCTGGCGGACCGCCTCGACCCGCAGCGGCAGGGTGCGTCCGGCGCGGTAGCCGGGCGCCGTGGGGCGCTCCAGGGTGGGGGCGCTCATGCGGTGCCTCCGATCAGGGTCAGGAAGGCGTCTTCGAGGCGGCGGTGCGGGCCCATGGACTCCACGGGCACATCCAGGCGGACCAGTTCGGGCAGCAGCCGGGCGGCGCCCGCGTCCGGGGTGCCGTCGAGCCGCACCAGGAGGCCGTCGTCGGCGCGCACCGCCGAGGCGACGCCGGGCAGCGCGGCGATCTTCTCGACCAGCGGGTCGGAGATGTCCCGCGCGAGCCCCACGAGGAGCGTGTCCCCGGAGCCGATGATCTCGGCGACCGGGCCCGCCTGGACGAGGCGGCCGCGGTCCATGACGACCAGGTGCGTGCAGGACTGCTCGACCTCGGCGAGGAGGTGGCTGGAGACGATGACCGTGCGGCCCCTGCGCGCGTAGCCGATCATGACCTCACGCATCTCGCGGATCTGCGGCGGGTCGAGGCCGTTCGTCGGCTCGTCGAGGATCAAGAGGTCCGGCAGGCCGAGCATGGCCTGGGCGATGGCGAGGCGCTGCCGCATGCCCTGGGAGTACGTCCGCACGGCGCGGGTCAGGGCGTCACCGAGCCCGGCGATCTCCAGCGCCTCGGTCAGGTGGGCGTCCTCGGCGGGGCGTCCGGTGGCCTTCCAGTACAGCTCCAGGTTCTCCCGGCCGCTGAGGTGCGGCAGGAATCCGGCGCCCTCGACGAACGCACCGACCCGGGAGAGGACGGGCGCCCCCGGCCGGATCGCCTGCCCGAAGACGCGGATCTCGCCCGCGTCGGGCCGGATCAGGCCCATCAGCATGCGCAGGGTCGTGGTCTTGCCCGCGCCGTTCGGCCCCAGGAGGCCGAGCACCTGGCCCTTCTCCACGCGGAAGGAGACGTCGCGGACGGCGAACCGGTCGGCGGACTTCGCGTACCGCTTGCTCAAGTCCGTGATCTGGAGCGGCACTTCGGCGAGCGCGGGGTCGGGTGCGGGCGCCGTCGTGCGCCGCCGTCCGGTGATCAGCAGGCCGAGGGCGATGACCGCTCCGGCCACCGGCAGCCACCACACCCAGGAGGGCAGCGGCGCGGCGGCGGTCTGCACGCCGGGAGCCGTCGGCACCGTCAGGTCGCCCTTCAGGGAGACGGTGTACTTGGCGGGCTCGGCCGGTGAGGCGTACCCGAGGTCGGTGGAGGCGAGGACGAGACGGAGCCGGTGGCCCTTCTGCACCTCGTGGTCGATGGCGGGCAGCCGCAGCTCGACGTCCTTGCCCTGCCGGGCGTTCTCGACGCGTACGGGGGCGACGAGCTGGGAGGGCAGCACCTGCTGCTTGCCGCCGGGCCCGACGTCGTACACCTTCGTGAAGAGCACCGCGTCCTCGCGCGTGGATTTCACATGGGCCCGCACGGTCGGCGTGCCGGTGATGCGCAGGTCCTCGCTCAGCGGTTTCGACTCGAACTTGGCGTGCTGCCCGGGGATGTCCAGAGAGACGCCCACACCGAGGGAGGAGAGCCGGGAGAGGCCTGTGCCGCCGAGTCCGGGGAGGGTGGAGACCGCGGGCGGGCTCGCGCCCGCGGGGTTGTCGAAGGTCTGCTCCCGCCCGCTGAGCGGCACCGCGCGCGGGCCGCTCCGAAGGCCGGGGTACGTGTCGCCGCTCGCGCCCCGCAGCTGGGCCGCCCCGTCGGTGGAGTCGACGCCCCCGGTGCGGGTGACGCGGAACGCCGGGCCGGTGTCGGCGCCCTTGTCGCCCTTCAGATAGCGGTCGAACCACGCGCCGACGCGCTTCTCGACGCGGCCGCGCTCGGCCTCACGCTCGCCGCCGTCGTGGCCGCCCGCGATCCAGTCGACCGTCACGGGCGCGCCGTTGGCCCGGACCGCCCGCGCGATGGCGTCGCCCTGCCCGAGCGGGAAGAGCGAGTCGGTCTGGCCCTGTACGAGGTACGTCGGCACCTCGATGCGGTCGCCGACGGCGGCGGGGCTGCGCGCGGCGAGCAGCTCGCGCGCCTTCTGGTCGGGCTCCCCGGCGACCGCGACCCGGTCGTACATGGCGCACAGCTGCTTCTCGAACTTCTCGCAGCCGCCTCCGGTGGTGATGAACGAACCGGTCCACATCTTCTTGAAGACGCCGTCGGGGAACAGGGCGTCCGCGAGGTTCCAGTAGGTGATCTGCGGGGCGATCGCGTCCACCCGCCGGTCGTGCCCGGCGGCGAGCAGCGACACCGCTCCCCCGTACGAGGCCCCGGTGACGCCCACGCGCGGGTCGCCCGCCTTGTCGAGCCGCACCTCGGGGCGCTTCGCCAGCCAGTCGATCAGCTTCGAGACGTCGGCGACCTCGCCCTTGGGGTCGTTCAGCCCGATCTTGCCGGTGGACCTGCCGAAGCCGCGCGCGGACCAGGTCAGCACGGCAAAGCCGTCCCTCGCCAGGTCCTCGGCCTGCTCGCGGACGTCGGCCTTGCTGCCGCCGAACCCGTGGCCGATGAGGACCGCGGGGCGCTTCGCGGCGGCGTCCCCCGCGGTGAAGTAAGAGGTGTCGATCCGCGCGCCGTCGGTGCGGAGCGTGCGGTCCGACCGGTGCACCGCCGGGCCGTCGTCCGATGCCACCGCCGTCCAGGTGCCCGCTCCCGCGAGCACCACGACGGCGGCCACGGCGGCGAGCAGCCGGCGTGGCCCGCGGGGTCCGGGAAGCCTGGGTGGCCTGGGCAGTCGTAGATCCATGCGTCAACCGTACGGGCGCCCACCGACAACCGGAGCAGCCGCCGGTCTGAACTCTCGCGTCTCCCCGGGGAGTAGGCGCCTCGCCGCGTGTACCGCGAGCGTGGTACGCGGTCAGATCCGGATCGGGTGGAACTCCGCTGAGCGGGACGCGCCGCGTCAGGGGTGAACTTAGGCTGCACCTATGACATCACAGGTCTCGCCCAGCGCCTCTCAGGCCTCCCTCGCCATCGGTCAGCGCTCGCTCGGTGACCCGTCCGTCCGCTTCCCGCTGTGGCCGCCGCTCACCAGCGGGTGTCCGGTGACCAGTACGGACAGCGTGTCGTACCCGGTCGAGGTCGACTACGCGTACGACGAGGTGCCCGCCGGTCTCTTCACCACCGCGTCCGGCCTGCCGCGCGGGCACGAACGCTGGGCCCCGCTCCTGCCGCCGCTGCGCGCGCCGGGCCTCGGCGAGGGCGGCACGCCGCTCGTCCCGCTCGGGGACGGGCTGTGGATCAAGGACGAATCGCGCAATCCGACCTGGAGCCACAAGGACCGCATCAACCGCGTCACGGTGAGCGCGGCGGTCGGCGCGGGCGCGCAGGGCATCGTCGTCGCCTCGTCGGGCAACCACGGCGCCTCCGCCGCGGCGTACGCGGCGCGGGCGGGCCTGCGGTGCGTGGTGATCGGCTCGGCGGGGCGGCCGCCCGCGGTGGACGCGTTCCTGCGGGCGTACGGCGCGGTGGTGCTGCCGGTGCCGGAGGACGCGCGGTGGCCGCTGCTGCGGCGGATCGTGGAGCGGTTCGGCTACCACCCCGTCAGCAATGTGACGCCCACGCACACCGGGCACGCGTTCGGGCCCGAGGGCTACAAGACCCTCGCCTACGAGATCTACACCGAACTCGGCGTCCCCGCCGCGGTGTTCCTGCCCACCGGGTACGGAGAGCTGCTCTTCGGCGTCTGGAAGGGCTTCGCGGAACTGGTCGCCCTGGGCCTCGCGGACCGGGTGCCCCGCCTCTACAGCTGCGAGCCCGAGGCCGGGGGGCCGCTGGCGGCGGCGGTGCGGGACGGGGTTCCTGCGACGCGGGTCCCAGTCGGCGAGACGGCGGCGTACGCCATCGACTGCGCGGTCGGCGGTTACCGGGGCGTGGTCGCTCTGCGGGAGAGCGGGGGCCGGGCGCTGCTCGTCTCCGACCAGCGGATGGCGGCGGCGCGGGCGGAGCTGGCGCGGGCGGGCCTGTGGGCGGAGCTGTCGGCCGCGGCGGGGCTCGCCGGGTACCGGCAGCTCGGTCAGGCGGCGGTGGTCGAGGGGCCCGTGGTGTGCGTGTCGACGTCGAGCGGCTTCAAGGACCGTGACCTGCTGGACTCGGCGGTCGCCGCCGAGGTGGATCCGGAGGACTGGGCGGAGGTGGAGCGGCGGGTGGGGCGGGTCTGAGGTCTGTCGATCGCCCTTCGGGCTCGTCCTCAACCGCCGGACGGGCTCAAGATTGAGCCCGTCCGGCAGGGGCGGGCTCAGCCCTGCCCGTCCTCCGGCACGCTCACCAGCCACCGCGTGTCCCGCCGGGGGCGCAGGTACAGCGCCCAGTACAGCGTGGCCACGACCACGATGCCGCCGGTCCACACCAGGTACTCCGCCTCCTGCTGGCTCAGCACGTACGCGAGGACGGCGATCAGCACCACCGGCACGGCGGGCCACAGCGGCATCCGCCAGGCGGCCGCGTGGCCGTGGGAGCCCCGCCGGGCCAGCAGCGCGGCGACCGCCACCAGGAGGTACATGCCGGTCACGGAGACGCCGGTCACGCCGTACAGCGTGTCGAGGTTGACGAAGCACAGGAGCGCGCCGGGCACGCCGACCAGGAGCGTGGCGATCCAGGGGGCGCCGGACGCGCCGAGCTTCGAGAGCGCCTTGTTGACCGGCGTGGGCCACGCCTTGTCGCGCGCCGAGGCGAACAGGACGCGGGAGTTCTGGATGACCATGACGATGCCCGCGTTGATGATCGCGAGGGCCACGCAGAGGCTGACGAACGTACCGACGGCGGAGTTGGACCAGGCCGTCACCATGGCGCTGATGTCGCCCTCGGTCAGCGCGGTCAGGCTCTCCGCGCCCATGGTGATCGCGATGACCGGCACCAGGATGATCACGGCGGAGATGCCGAGGGTGGCGAGGACGGTGCGGGCGACGTTGCGGCGCGGGTTCTCCAGCTCCTCGGAGAGGTAGACCGCCGTGGAGAAGCCCTGCGTGACGAAGAGCGCGATCGCGAGGCCGGAGACGATCAGCATGGCCGTGACGGGGTCGACGCCGCCGGGGCCGGAGCCGGCGACCGAGAGGTCCACCAGGCTGCCCGCGCCCCGCTCGGCGTGGGCGAAGCCGAGGACGGCCACGACGCCCGCCGCGACGACTTCGAGGACCAGGAAGATGCCGGTGATCCACGCGTTGGCGCGCAGGTCGAGCAGGCCCGCGAGGGTCGCGCAGATCATGACGCCCGCGCCCGCGTAGGACGGGTCGATGTGGACGACCGGCGCCAGATAGTCCGCCGTGCCCATGGCGATGACGGGCGGCACGATCATCACGACGAGCAGCGACAGGACGAAGACCAGCCAGCCGGCCAGCCGCCCCGCCATCGTGGAGACCATGGCGTACTCGCCGCCCGCGCTGGGAATGAGGGTGCCCAGCTCGGAGTAGCAGAACGCGACGCCCACACAGAGCAGCGAGCCGATCGCGATGGTGAGCGCGGTGGCGGTGCCGAGCGAGGAGAAGAGGTCGGGGACGACCACGAAGAGCGTGGAGGCGGGCGTCACGCACGACAGCGTGAGCAGGGTGCCGCCGACGACGCCGATGGAACGCTTGAGCTTCTGGGGGCTCGCGGGGGCGACCGGATCAGCCGTGGCCGCCGGGGGTGCGGCGTCCGGTGTCTGGAGCGGGCGGAGCGTGTCGGTCATGAAGCGCGATTCCGATCGACTCGTGCGGCAGGAGATGCGGGGGGGGGAGCCCTATCGCCTCCGAGCGCTGCTGAGCTGGGTGTTTCTTCGGCTCCCGGCGCGTCATGGAACCCCGGCGATAACCGGAACGTCAACGGTCATTTACCTACGGAATCCGCAGCGCCCTCGCACTCCAAGTCGCCTCGCTTTCGCAAGAGTTTGCCCATTCAGGTCTCAATGAACATGCCGACACCGGAGATGACCTTCATATTGCAGGCGTATGAACGCGACCGCTTTCACTGCCCGGATTGCGCCCCGTGCACGGGAACCGCAAGGGAGGCGTCAAAAAAGAATCAGGGCCGTCCGGAATCCGGACGGCCCTGCTCTACGTGCTGTGACGAATCGTGACTCAGTGGTTGCGCGGGAAGCCCAGGTCGACCCCGGCCGGCGCGTCCGACGGGTCGGGCCAGCGCGTGGTGACGACCTTGCCGCGCGTGTAGAAGTGCGTGCCGTCGTTGCCGTAGATGTGGTGGTCGCCGAAGAGCGAGTCCTTCCAGCCGCCGAAGGAGTGGTAGCCCACCGGCACCGGGATCGGCACGTTCACGCCGACCATGCCCGCCTCGATCTCCAGCTGGAAGCGGCGGGCCGCGCCGCCGTCCCGGGTGAAGATCGCGGTGCCGTTGCCGAACGGCGAGGCGTTCATGAGGGCGACGCCCTCCTCGTACGTGTCGACGCGCAGCACGCACAGGACCGGGCCGAAGATCTCGTCCTGGTAGGCCTTGGCGGTCGTCGGCACGCGGTCGAGCAGCGAGAGGCCGATCCAGTGGCCGTTCTCGTGGCCCTCGACGGTGTAGCCGGTGCCGTCGAGGACGACCTCGCAGCCCTCGGCCGCGGCGCCCGTGACGTAGGAGGCGACCTTGTCGCGGTGGGCGGCGGTGATGAGCGGACCCATCTCGGACGCCGGGTCGCTGCCGGGGCCGATCTTGATCTTCTCGGCGCGCTCCTTGATCTTCGCCACCAGCTCGTCGGCGATGGCACCGACCGCGACGACGGCGGAGATGGCCATGCAGCGCTCGCCCGCGGAGCCGTACGCGGCGGAGACGGCGGCGTCGGCGGCCGCGTCCAGGTCGGCGTCCGGGAGGACCAGCATGTGGTTCTTGGCGCCGCCGAGCGCCTGGACGCGCTTGCCGTTGGCGGAGGCGGTGGCGTGGATGTGGCGGGCGATCGGGGTCGAGCCCACGAAGGAGACGGCCGCGACGTCCGGGTGCTCCAGGAGGCGGTCCACGGCCACCTTGTCGCCGTGTACGACGTTGAAGACGCCGTCCGGCAGCCCTGCCTCGCTCAGCAGCTCCGCGATCTTCATCGACGCGGACGGGTCCTTCTCCGACGGCTTCAGGACGAAGGTGTTGCCGCAGGCGATGGCCAGCGGGAACATCCACATCGGCACCATGGCCGGGAAGTTGAACGGCGTGATGCCGGCGACGACGCCCAGCGGCTGGCGGATGGACGACACGTCCACGCGGCTCGCCACCTCCGTCGACAGCTCGCCCTTCAGCTGCACGGTGATGCCGCAGGCCAGATCGACGATCTCCAGGCCGCGGGCGACCTCGCCGAGCGCGTCGGAGTGCACCTTGCCGTGCTCGGCGACGATGTGCTCGGCGATCGCGTCGCGGTTGGCGTCGAGCAGCGCGCGGAACTTGAAGAGGATCGCGGTCCGCTTGGCGAGGGAGGAGGTGCCCCAGGTCGCGAAGGCGTCGCGGGCGGCGGCGACTGCCGCGTCCACCTCGTCGACGTTCGCGAAGGCGACCTGCGTGGTGACGGCGCCGGTCGCCGGGTCGGTGACCGGGCCGAAGGTGCCGGACGCGCCCTCGACGGTCTTGCCACCGATCCAGTGGTTGACGGTCTTCGTCATGACAAGCATCCCTACTCTCACAGGTGGCGGCGTCGGGCAGCGACGTGCCGGTCGTACTCTTCCCTGGCCTTGACCGCGGACACCCGGGTCGCCGTCTCGGCCACGGGCACATCCCACCACGCCTGTGCCGGGGGCGGCCCCGACACTGTGTCTGCCGTTTCCGTCTCCACATAGACACATGTGGGACGGTCTGCGCCCCGCGCCTCCCGCAAGGCCTCCCGCAGGTCACGCACGGTCTTGGCGCGCAGCACCCGCATCCCGAGCGAGGCCGCGTTGGCGGCGAGATCGACGGGCAGCGGGCCCTCGGTGTACGTCCCGTCCGGCGCCCGGAAGCGGTAGGCGGTGCCGAACCGCTCGGCGCCGACGGACTCGGAGAGGCCGCCGATGGAGGCGTAGCCGTGGTTCTGGAGGATGACGACCTTGATCGGCAGGTTCTCCTGGACGGCCGTGACGATCTCCGTCGGGTTCATCAGGTACGTGCCGTCGCCGACCAGCGCCCACACGGGCCGACCGGGCGCGGCGAGCGCGACGCCGATCGACGCCGGGATCTCGTAGCCCATGCAGGAGTAGCCGTACTCGACGTGGTACTGCCGCGCCGACCGCGTCCGCCACAGCTTGTGCAGGTCGCCCGGGAGGGACCCGGCGGCGTTGATGACGACGTCCTCGTCCGTCACCAGCGCGTCGAGCGCGCCGAGGACCTGGGCCTGTGTGGGGCGCACGTCCACCTCGTCCACCTGGTACGCGGCGTCGACGCGCTGCTCCCAGCGCGCCTTGTCGCCCGTGTACTCGGCGGTGTAGGCGGGCTCGACCCGGTGGCCGCCCAGCGCCCCCGTGAGCGCTTCGAGCCCGGCGCGGGCGTCCGCGATCAGCGTGGCGCCCGCCATCTTGTGGCCGTCGAAGGGCGTGACGTTGAGGTTGAGGAAGCGCACCCCCGGCCGTTCGAAGAGCGTGCCGGAGGCCGTGGTGAAGTCGCTGTAGCGGGTGCCGACACCGATCACCAGGTCGGCGGCGCGCGCCAGTTCGTTCGCGGTCGCCGTGCCGGTGTGGCCGATGCCGCCGACGTCCGCCGGGTGGTCGAAGCGCAGGGAGCCCTTGCCCGCCTGGGTGGCGGCGACGGGGATGCCGGTGGCGTCGGCGAACTCCTTGAGGGCGTCCTCGGCGGCGCTGTGGTGGACGCCGCCGCCCGCGATGACCAGGGGCCGCCGCGCCGCGCGCACCGCGTCCGCGGCGGCGGCCAGTTCGCGCGGGTCGGGGGCCGCCCTGCGCACCGTCCACACCCGCTCGGCGAAGAACTCCTCGGGCCAGTCGTGGCCTTCCGCCTGCACGTCCTGCGGCAGGGCGAGGGTGACGGCGCCGGTGGCGGCCGGGTCGGTGAGGACGCGCATCGCGGCGAGGGCGGCCGGGATCAGGGCCTCGGGGCGGGTGACGCGGTCGAAGTACGCCGAGACGGGCCGCAGGCAGTCGTTGACCGACACGTCGCCCGCGTACGGCACTTCGAGCTGCTGGAGCACGGGGTCGGCGGGCCGGGTGGCGAAGGTGTCGCCGGGCAGGAGGAGGACCGGCAGCCGGTTGACCGTGGCGAGCGCGGCGCCGGTGACGAGGTTGGTGGCGCCGGGCCCGATGGACGTGGTGACGGCGTGGGTGGAGAGGCGGCCGCACTGGCGGGCGTACCCGACGGCGGCGTGCACCATGGCCTGTTCGTTGCGCCCTTGGTGGAAGGGCATCTCATCGGCGTACTCGACGAGGGCCTGCCCGACGCCCGCGACATTGCCGTGGCCGAAGATTCCCCACGTCGCGCCGATCAGCCGCCGCCGCACGCCGTCCCGCTCGGTGAACTGCCGGGACAGGAAACGCACGAGCGCCTGCGCGGTGGTGAGCCGGACACTCCTGTACGGGGTCTCCGTCATCGGTATCCCTCCGTGTGGTCGGGGTGGAAGCAGATCCGCCACTCCCTCTCCTCGCCGGGCCCCGCCATCACGTTCAGGTAGTACATGGCATGGCCGGGCTGGGCGACGGAGGGGCCGTGCCAGCCGTCGGGCACGACCACGGCGTCACCGGTGCGGACCTCGGCGAGGACGTCCGTACCACCCTCACGGGAGGGGAAGACCCGCTGATACCCGAAGCCTTCCCGCCCATCCGGCGCCTCGATCTCGAAGTAGTAGATCTCCTCCAGCTCGGCCTCGGCGCCCGGGCGGTGCTCGTCGTGCTTGTGCGGCGGATACGAGGACCAGTTGCCGCCGGGCGTGATCACCTCGACGGCGATGAGGCGGTCGCAGTCGAAGGCGTCCGCGGCGGCGAAATTGCGGACCTCTCGGGCGCACGTGCCGCTGCCGCGGCTTTCGACGGGAACCTCCGGCGCGGAGCCGTAGCGGGCGGGGAGTCGACGCTCGCACTTCGCTCCTGCCAGGGCGAAGCGGCCTCCCGCGCCGGAGGCGATCTGGATCCGGGCGTCTCGGGGCACGTAAGCGAAATCGGTGACTCCGCTGAACACGCTGTCCCGGCCCAGGAGTTCGATGATCCCGTCTTCTGTGTGCACCGTACAGCCGCCGGTCAGCGGGAGCACGATCCATTCACTCTCACCGGTGGTGAAGGCGTGGGTGCCGCCGGGTCCGATCTCGATGACGCGCAGCGCGGAGTACGTCCAGCCCGCCCGTTTCGGATCGATGTCGACGGCGTACGGACCTTTCGCCGCACTGCCTTTCGGTACGTACGTCATATGAGCCTCCTTGAGCCCCTGTGCTCCGCTAGAGCAGCCCGACGGCGGTGTCGACCGCCCCCGCCACGTCCCCGTCGGGCGGATGGAGCAGCGCCCTGCCGACGACGAGGCCCCGCACGGTGGGCAGGCGCAGGGCGCCGCGCCACTTCTCGTACGCGGCATCCTGATCGTCCCCGATGTCCCCACCGAGCAGCACGGCCGGCAGGGTGGACGCCTCCATGACCCGGGCCATGTCGTCGGGGTTCTCGGTGACGGGGACCTTCAGCCAGGTGTACGCGGAGCTCCCGCCGAGCCCCGAGGCGATGGCGATGGACGTGGTGACGGCCTCGGCGCTCAGGTCGTTGCGGGGCGGTCCGGTGCCGTCCGGTCCCCCGCGGCGGGTCAGGAACGGCTCGACGAAGACCGGTATCCGCCGCTCCGCCATGGCGTCGACGGCGCGCGCGGCCGAGTGCAGGGTGGTCAGGGAGCCGGGGTCGTCGTAGTCGACGCGCAGCAGCAGTTTGCCCGCGTCGAAGCCGAGCCGCGCGAGGTCCTCGGGGCGGTATCCGGTGAACCGGTCGTCCAGCTCGAAGGAGGCCCCGGCGAGGCCGCCGCGGTTCATCGACCCCATGGCGATCTTGCCGTCGAGGGCGCCGAGGAGCAGCAGGTCGTCGAGGATGTCGGCGGTGGCGAGCACGCCGTCGACCCCGGGACGCGAGAGCGCGAGGCAGAGCCGTTCGAGGAGGTCCCCGCGGTGGGCCATGGCGAACGGATCCCCGCCGACGCCGAGGGCCCCCCGGGCGGGGTGATCGGCGGCGATGATCAGCAACCGCCCCCGCTCCCCGAGAAGGGGCCGCCGCCCCCGCCGCGCGGCGGCTTCGGCGACGGCTTCGGGGTGGTGGGCACGGGTGCGGCTGAGGGCGGCGACATCGACGACTTGCCTCCGGCCGCCAGGATCCAGCCCGCGGTGCCCACGACCGGCGCTCACAGCACAGCCCCCGCTTCCACCGCCGAGGCGACCTCGCCGGAAAACGGCATCGCGGACGAACACTCCAGCCGCGAAGCCACGATCGCCCCCGCAGCGTTGGCGTACCGCATGATCCGCTCCAGCTCCCACCCCGCGAGCAGCCCATGACACAGCGCCCCGCCGAACGCGTCCCCCGCCCCGAGCCCGTTGAGTACCGTCACCGGCAGCGGCGGGACCTCGGCCGACTCCCCGGCGCGGTTCATCGCGAGGACGCCCTCGGGTCCCTGCTTGACGACGGCGAGTTCGACCCCGGCGTCGAGCAACGCCCCTGCCGCCGCCCGCGGTTCACGCTCCCCCGTGGCGATCTCCACCTCGTCGACGTTGCCGACGGCGACCGTGGCGTGCGCGAGGGCGGCGGCGTAGTGGGGCCGCGCCTCGGTGGGATCACCCCAGAACATGGGCCGCCAGTCGAGATCGAACACCGTGCGGCCGCCGGCCGACCGCGCGGCCAGCGCCGCCAGCGTCGCCGACCGGCTCGGCTCCGCGCAGAGCCCCGTCCCCGTCATCCAGAAGATCCGCGCCGCCCGGATGGCGTCCAGGTCGAGCTCGTCCTCGTACATCTCCAGGTCGGGTGCCTTGGGCAGCCGGTAGAAGTACAGCGGGAAGTCGTCCGGCGGGAAGATCTCGCAGAACGTCACGGGTGTCGGCAGCCCCGCGACGCCGCTCACCCAGCGGTCGTCGACCCCGAACTCCCGCAGCGCCCGGTGCAGATAGGCGCCGAAGGGGTCCTCGCCGGTGCGCGTGACGACGGCGGTCCGGCGGCCCAGGCGGGCCGCGGCGACCGCGACGTTGCTGGCCGAGCCGCCGAGGAACTTCCCGAACGTGGTGACGTCGGCGAGGGGCACCCCGCTCTGCAGCGGATAGAGGTCGACCCCGATCCGCCCCATGGTGATCACGTCGTACGGGTCTTTCGGGTCTGTCGGATCTGTCGGGTCCGTCACCCTGCACTCCCTCTCGGCGGCGCCTGCCCCAGGTCTAATCCCGCGCCACGAGCCCTGTCAACATTTTGTCCTTACATTCGGACCACTCCTTGACACTCTTCCGAGGCGGCCTGGAGGCTTGCCGACATGACGACGCTGTCTCGCATCCGGATCGGTTCGGCGCCCGACTCCTGGGGCGTGTGGTTTCCCGAGGACCCCCGGCAGGTCCCCTGGCGCCGCTTCCTCGACGAGGTCGCCGCGTCCGGCTACGAGTGGATCGAGCTCGGCCCGTACGGCTATCTGCCCACCGACCCGGCGGAACTGGCCGGTGAGACGGCCCGCCGCGGCCTCAAGGTCTCCGCGGGCACGGTCTTCACCGGCCTGCACCACGGACCCTCCGTCTGGGAGAAGACCTGGGCGCACGTCGCCGAGATCGCCGCCCTGACCCAGGCCATGGGCGCCGGACATCTCGTCGTCATCCCGTCCTTCTGGCGCGACGACAAGACGGGCGTCGTCCTGGAGGACCGCACCCTGACCCCGGCGCAATGGCGCGAACTGACCACCCAGACCGAACGCCTGGCCCATGAGGTCCGCGAGCGGTACGGCCTGAAGGTCGTCGTCCACCCGCACGCGGACACCCACATCGACACCGAGGAGAACGTCACCCGCTTCCTCGACGCCACCGACTCCGGCCTCGTCTCGCTCTGCCTGGACACCGGGCACTACGCCTACTGCGGCGGCGACAGCGTCAAGCTCATCGAGACGTACGGCGAACGCATCGGCTATCTGCACCTCAAGCAGGTCGACCCGGAGATCCTCGCCGCCGTGCGCGCGGACGAGGTGCCGTTCGGGCCCGCCGTGGCCCGCGGCGTGATGTGCGAGCCGCCCGCCGGGGTGCCGGACCTCGGGCCCGTCCTCGCCGCGGCGCAGCGCCTGGACGTCGACCTCTTCGCGATCGTCGAGCAGGACATGTACCCGTGCCCGCCGGACAAGCCGCTGCCGATCGCCCGCCGCACCCGCGCCTTCCTGCGGTCGTGCGGAGCCTGAGGACCCCCGGTACCGGCGCCCTGAGCACCCCCGAAGCCCTGCGGGCCCCGGACGTCCTGCGGGCCCCCGACGGGCGCTGGGAGATCGCCCTCGCGCACCCGCACCCCCGGCTGCGGCCCGGCGTGATCAGCTACCGCGGCACACGGCTCGCGCTGGCCGGGCCGCGGCGGCGCCTGGAGGTGCCGATCGGCGCGGTGACCCTGCTGCTCGGCTTCGGCCGGCCGGTGCGGATCTCGGGCCTCGAACGGCCGGGGCGCGCCGGGCCGGGCCGGCCGCCGGTCTCACTCGTCTCGGTCCTCTCCGGGCTCGGCACGACACCGGTGCTCGGCGAGCACGACGGCCATCTCGCGGGCATCGAGGTGCTCCTGATGCCATGGGCCGCGTTCACGCTCTTCGGCACCGCGCTGCACGAACTCGCCGACCGCACGCTCGACCCCGACGCGTTCGGCGTCCGGCCGGATCCGGGCCGCTGGGCGAGCGTGGCCGAGCTCGCGGACGCGCTGGGCGCGCTGCCCTCCTGGTCCGCTCGCTTCCATCTGCTGGACGAGGTGTTCGCCCGCTGGTCCGCGACGGGCCCGCCGCCCTCGGCGCGCACCGTGCGGGCCTGGGGCGAGCTCGTACGCTCCGGGGGCACCGCCCCGGTCGGCCGCCTCGCCGAGGCAGTCGGCTGGAGCGTACGCCAGTTGGAGAACCGCTTCCGGGAGCAGATCGGGATCGGGCCCAAGGCCGCGGCGCGGGTCCTGCGGCTTCAGCGGGCCCGCGGGATGCTCGCGGCCGGCCACGGCCAGGCCGAGACGGCGGCGGCCTGCGGCTATTACGACCAGGCCCATCTGAGCGGCGAGTTCAAGGCGCTGACGGGGTGTACGCCGCGCCAGTTCACGCGGGCGCGGCACGCGGCGTCCGCACCCGCGGCGGACCGGCTCGACGGGCAGCCCACGAGTCTGGTGCTCCCGGCCGGGGCCGGGCCCGCGGCGCCGAGTGCGCTTTTCTCCAAGACCGGAGGGCGGCGCTGACGGCACGCTGTGGCCCTTGGGCCAACTGCCGCGGGGGATCCCGCGACCCCCTCCGAGCCGGAAGCCGGAGGACCGCGGGGAAGCGGGTGGGCCGGACCCGGCGCAGCGGGCCCGGCCCACCTCGGCTTGCGCGCCGCACCCCGTGTCCACGCCGGATCACCGCCATGCGCATGCGTCTCTTCCGTCATAAACACTCTTTTCTTGTCACACATGTCACATGTGCGCGGATCTTGCGTCACAGGCAGTCGACAGCCGCCTTCCAGCGGTCACTCTGCGTCGTTCACGGGGCACAGGCTGAGTGATCGCCGCGCGTCGCGTCCAGTTCTCCCGTCGGCCCTCCGGCCGCCCTGGGCGCGCGCAGGGAGGTGCCACCTATGACGGACCGCAGGCTCTGGTCGTACAAAGAGATCGCCGCGCACATCCGGGTGCAGCCCGACACCGTGCGCTCCTATCGCAAGCACGGACTGCTGCCGGATCCCGACCACGTGGAGGGCGGCAAGCCCTACTGGTACGCCGACACCGTCCGCGCGTGGGTCGCGTCCCGCCCGGGCAACCGGGGACGCAGAGACTGAGGCCGCGACCGGAACCGCGTTGGAGAAATACCCCCTAGGGGTATAGTGTGGTGTGTGTCAGGGGGTCCCGGGACTCCGGGGTCCCCTCCTGCACGTAACGTCGCATACGTCACAAGCCTCCCGAGGAGAACGACATGAGCGCCCAGACCGAGCTCCCGCAGGCCGCGTCCGAGACGACCGGCTCCTGCTGCTCCCCCAGCGGTTCCTGCCACTCCGGCGGCGCGGCCGAGGCGCCGCAGGGTGCCGTCACCACGGTGTACGAGGTGAAGGGCATGACCTGCGGCCACTGCGAGGGCGCCGTCTCCGCCGAGATCTCCGAGATCGCGGGAGTCAGCTCCGTTCAGGCCGTGGCCGCCTCCGGCCTGGTGACCGTCGTCTCCGAGGCCGCCCTCGACGAGGCCGCGGTGCGCGCCGCGGTCGACGAGGCGGGTTACGAGCTCGTCGGCGTCAAGGCCTGAGGCCCCGGGCCCCGTGGTTTCGGGCCCTGTGGTCTCGGCACCGACACCACAGGGCCCGCCACCACGTCCCGCCGGGAAGTAGTACCAAGGAGGCATGACCGAAGTCTCCGAAGTCGAACTCGCCGTCGGCGGGATGACCTGCGCCTCCTGCTCGTCCCGCATCGAGAAGAAGCTGAACCGCGTGGAGGGCGTGACCGCCTCGGTCAACCTCGCCACCGAGAAGGCCAAGGTCTCGTACGCCGACGGAGTCGAGGTCGCCCAGCTGATCGCCCTGGTCGAGAAGCTGGGCTACACGGCCGAGGAGATCCTCCCGCCCCCGCCGGAACCGGAGCGGACCCCGGGGGCCGCGGCGGCCGACGGCTCCGCGCCCCCGACCACCGCCGACATCACCGAGCCCGACACGCTGCGGCAGCGCCTGACCGTCTCCGCGGTCCTCTCCCTGCCCGTGGTGCTGCTCGCGATGGTCCCCGCCCTCCAGTTCGACAACTGGCAGTGGCTCTCGCTGACCCTCGCCGCGCCCGTCGTCGTCTGGGGCGGCCTACCCTTCCACCGGGCGGCGTTCACCAACCTCCGGCACGGCGCGGCGACCATGGACACGCTCGTCTCGGTCGGCACGCTCGCCGCCTTCGGCTGGTCGCTGTGGGCGCTCTTCCTCGGGGACGCCGGGATGCCCGGGATGCGCCATGGCTTCGGCTTCACGGCCTCGCCGGGGGACGGCGCCTCGGCCATCTATCTCGAAGTCGCCTCCGGCGTCGTCACGTTCATCCTGCTCGGCCGCTGGCTGGAGGCCCGCGCCAAGCGGCGGGCCGGCTCCGCCCTGCGGGCCCTGCTCGAACTGGGCGCCAAGGACGTCACCGTGCTGCGCGACGGCGCGGAGGAGCGGATCCCGGTCGGGCGGCTGGCCGTCGGCGACCGTTTCGTCGTACGCCCCGGAGAGACCGTCGCGACCGACGGCACCGTCGTCGAGGGCGCGTCCGCGGTCGACGCCTCGACGCTGACCGGTGAGTCCGTGCCGGTCGACGTCGGCGTCGGCGACGCCGTCACGGGGGCGACCGTGAACGCCTCGGGGCGCCTGGTGGTGCGGGCCACGCGGGTGGGCGCCGACACCCAACTGGCGCGCATGGCACGGCTCGTGGCGGACGCACAGACCGGCAAGGCCCAGGCGCAGCGCCTCGCCGACCGCGTCGCCGGGGTCTTCGTGCCGGTGGTCCTGCTCATCGCGGTCGGCACGCTCGCCGGCTGGCTGGGCGCCACGGGTGACGTGACGGCCGCGTTCACGGCCGCCGTCGCCGTACTGATCATCGCCTGCCCGTGCGCGCTGGGCCTCGCCACCCCGACGGCCCTCATGGTCGGCACCGGGCGCGGCGCCCAGCTCGGCATCCTCATCAAGGGCCCCGAGGTGCTGGAGTCCACGCGCCGCGTCGACACCGTCGTCCTGGACAAGACGGGGACGGTGACCACGGGCCGCATGGAGCTGAAGGACGCGTACGCCGCCGGGGAGACGGACGAGAAGGAGCTGCTGCGCCTCGCGGGCGCCCTGGAGCACGCCTCCGAGCACCCCGTCGCCCGGGCCGTGGCGGCTGGCGCCGCCGAGCGCCTCGGCACCGCCGTCGGCCAGTTGCCGACGCCCCAGGGGTTCGAGAACGTCGCCGGGTACGGCGTGCGCGGCACGGTGGACGGGCACGAGGTGCTGGCGGGGCGCGAGCGGCTCCTGGTCCAGGCCGGTGTCACCGGCCTGGACGCGCTGAGCGCGCTGCGCGAGGAGGCGGAGGCCGCCGGGCACACGTCCGTGCTGGTCGCCTGGGACGGCGTCGCGCGCGGCGTGCTCACGGTCGCCGACGCCCTGAAGGAGACGAGCCCTCAGGCGGTGCGCGAGCTGCGGGCGCTCGGCCTGACGCCGGTGCTGCTCACCGGCGACAACAGGACCGTCGCCGACGCCGTGGCGCGGGCGGTGGGGATCGCGCCCGACGCCGTGTACGCGGAGGTCCTGCCCGAGGAGAAGGTCGACGTCGTGACGAGGCTGCGCGACGAGGGCCGGGTCGTGGCGATGGTCGGGGACGGGGTGAACGACGCGGCGGCGCTGGCCACGGCCGATCTGGGCCTGGCGATGGGCACCGGCACCGACGTGGCGATCGAGGCGAGCGACCTGACGCTGGTGCGCGGGGACTTGCGGGTCGCGGCCGATGCCATCAGGCTCTCCCGCAGAACTCTCGCCACCATCAAGGGCAATCTCTGCTGGGCCTTCGGCTACAACCTGGCCGCGCTGCCGCTGGCGGCGGCCGGGCTCCTGAATCCGATGATCGCGGGCGCCGCGATGGCGTTCTCCTCGGTCTTCGTGGTCACGAACAGCCTGCGTCTGCGAGCGTTCTCATAAGCTCTTCACAGGACCGTTTCAGCATCCTCACGCAGGTGCGTAGATCCCCATATCGGGTCTCTTGCGCATGTTCGCGACATATGCAAGAGACGCAGATCACAGTGATCCGAACGTAACCATCTTGGGGGGTCGCGAGTCTAATGGGACGATGCCAGAAGATGTCTTGGGGGACGTCTTCTGACATCAGAGGACATCTTGGGGGATGTCCTTGGCATGCGTTGGCCGGGGCACGTGCGTCGGGGAGCTTTGAGCGGCCCTCCCGTCAGTACGCGTCCCGGCAGACCGCAGGGCAACCACAGACGCCCGGCCGGATCCCGTGGGGGGAATCCGCACCGGGAAAAAGGGAAGCGCCCCGACCGTCGACCCGTGGGGGATCGACGGCGGGGCGCTTTCCGCTTGGTAGGCGCTCAGCGGCTCTCGACCGGGACGAAGTCCCGAAGAACCTCGCCGGTGTAGATCTGCCGCGGACGCCCGATCCGCGAACCCGGCTCCTTGATCATCTCGTGCCACTGCGCGATCCAGCCCGGCAGGCGGCCCAGCGCGAACAGCACGGTGAACATCTCGGTCGGGAAGCCCATGGCCCGGTAGATGAGACCGGTGTAGAAGTCCACGTTCGGGTAGAGCTTGCGCTCGACGAAGTAGTCGTCGGCCAGCGCGTGCTCCTCCAGCTTCAGCGCGATGTCGAGCAGCTCGTCGGACTTGCCGAGCGCCGAGAGGACATCGTGCGCCGCCGCCTTGATGATCTTCGCCCGGGGGTCGAAGTTCTTGTAGACGCGGTGCCCGAAGCCCATGAGCTTCACGCCGTCTTCCTTGTTCTTCACCTTGCGGATGAAGGTGTCGACGTCGCCGCCGGAGGCCTGGATGCCTTCGAGCATCTCCAGGACCGACTGGTTGGCGCCGCCGTGCAGCGGGCCCCACAGGGCCGAGATGCCGGCCGAGATCGAGGCGAACATGTTCGCCTGCGAGGAGCCGACCAGACGCACGGTGGAGGTCGAACAGTTCTGCTCGTGGTCCGCGTGCAGGATCAGCAGCTTGTCGAGCGCGGCGACGACGACCGGGTCCAGGTCGTACTCGGCGGCGGGCACCGAGAAGGTCATGCGCAGGAAGTTCTCGACGTAGCCGAGGTCGTTGCGCGGGTAGACGACCGGGTGGCCCACGGACTTCTTGTAGGCGTACGCGGCGATCGTCGGAAGCTTGGCGAGCAGGCGGATCGTCGAGAGGTGACGCTGCTTCTCGTCGAAGGGGTTGTGGCTGTCCTGGTAGAACGTCGACAGCGCGCTGACCACGGACGACAGCATGGCCATCGGGTGGGCGTCGCGCGGGAAGCCGTCGTAGAACCGCTTGACGTCCTCGTGCAGCAGGGTGTGCTGCGTGATCTCGTTCTTGAACGAGGCCAGCTCGTCGACCTTCGGCAGTTCGCCGTTGATCAGCAGGTACGCCACCTCGGTGAAGGTGGAGCGCTCGGCCAGCTGCTCGATCGGGTAGCCGCGGTACCGGAGGATGCCCTGCTCACCGTCGAGATAGGTGATGGCGGATTTATAGGCGGCGGTGTTGCCATAGCCGCTGTCCAGGGTCACCAGACCGGTCTGGGCGCGGAGCTTCCCGATGTCGAAGCCCTTGTCGCCGACGGTCGAATCGATCACCGGGTAGGTGTACTCGCCATCGCCGTACCGCAGTACTACAGCGTTGTTACCGTTCTCGCTCACGTCATCCCTCACCGACGTTGTGCCTCTTCTTCGAGGTGCCCTGACTGTCTCTACCATCCCCCATTTGGCCCTGGAGAGTGCACTCGGGGTCGACCATTGGGCCTATTGGCGGCACTCAGTGCCGCCAACCTGCTCATCCTGCCCCCTTCGCCCTGGTTCCGGAAGTGCTGTGTGACGTTTCCGACTCGTTTGATCGATCAAAACGTCACGAGGTCTCTCCGCGGCGCCCCGAGAGCCTGAAATCCAGTGCCGTACAACGTCTGCCCGCGGAGACCGTGCGTACGGCCTGCCCCAGAGCTTTGCGCGAACCGACGAGGACCACCAGCTTCTTGGCGCGTGTCACGGCGGTGTAGAGCAAGTTGCGCTGCAGCATCATCCAGGCGCCCGTGGTGACCGGGATTACCACGGCCGGGTACTCGCTGCCCTGGGAGCGGTGGATCGTCACGGCGTATGCGTGGGCCAGCTCGTCCAGTTCGTCGAAGTCGTAGGGGACTTCCTCGTCCTCGTCGGTCAGGACGGTGAGCCGCTGCTCGTCGGGGTCGAGGGCGGTGACGACGCCCACCGTGCCGTTGAAGACGCCGTTCTGGCCCTTCTCGTAGTTGTTGCGGATCTGGGTGACCTTGTCGCCGACGCGGAAGACCCGGCCACCGAACCGCTTCTCCGGCAGGCCGGGACGGGCGGGGGTGATGGCCTGCTGGAGGAGCCCGTTGAGGTTTCCGGCGCCCGCGGGGCCTCGGTGCATGGGCGCGAGGACCTGGACGTCACGGCGTGGGTCGAGGCCGAACTTGCGGGGGATGCGGTGGGCGGCGACGTCCACCGTGAGGCGGCCCGCGTCCTCCGTCTCCTCCTCGACGAAGAGGAAGAAGTCCTTCATGCCCTGGGTGAGGGGCGGCAGGCCGGAGTTGATGCGGTGGGCGTTGGTGACCACGCCCGACTCCTGGGCCTGCCGGAAGATGCGGGTGAGGCGGACGGCGGGGACCGGGCTGCCCTCGCTGAGCATGTCCCGCAGGACCTCCCCCGCGCCCACGCTCGGCAGCTGGTCCACGTCGCCCACGAAGAGCAGATGGGCGCCGGGCGGTACGGCCTTCACCAGCTTGTTGGCGAGGAGCAGGTCGAGCATCGAGGCCTCGTCGACCACGACCAGGTCGGCGTCGAGCGGCCGCTCCTTGTCGTACGCCGCGTCGCCTCCGGGCCTCAGTTCCAGCAGGCGGTGGACCGTGGAGGCCTCGGCTCCGGTCAGTTCGGCGAGGCGCTTGGCCGCGCGGCCGGTGGGGGCGGCGAGGACGACCTTGGCCTTCTTGGCGCGGGCCAGCTCGACGATGGAGCGGACCGTGAAGGACTTGCCGCACCCCGGCCCGCCGGTCAGCACGGCGACCTTCCGGGTCAGCGCGAGCCGCACCGCCGCTTCCTGCTCGGGGGCGAGCGTGGCCCCGGTGCGGTCCGCGAGCCAGCCGAGCGCCTTGTCCCAGGCGACGTCCCGGAAGGCGGGCATGCGGTCCTCGGGGGTCTTCAGGAGGCGCGATATCTGTCCGGCCAGGGACAGTTCGGCCCGGTGGAAGGGGACGAGGTAGACGGCGGTGATGTCGTCGCCGCCGTCCGGTCCGGGGACGGTCTCGCGGACGACTCCCTCCTCCTCCCCGGCCAGCTCGGCGAGGCAGTCGATGACCAGGCCGGTGTCGACCTGGAGCAGCTTCACCGCGTCGGCGATGAGGCGCTCCTCGGGGAGGTAGCAGTTGCCCTGGTCGGTGGATTGCGAAAGGGCGTACTGGAGACCGGCCTTGACGCGCTCCGGGCTGTCGTGCGGGATGCCGACGGCCTGGGCGATGCGGTCGGCGGTGAGGAAGCCGATGCCCCATACGTCGGCGGCGAGGCGGTACGGCTCGTTCTTCACCACGGAGATCGACGCGTCGCCGTATTTCTTGTAGATGCGCACGGCGATGGAGGTGGAGACGCCCACTCCCTGGAGGAAGACCATGACCTCCTTGATGGCCTTCTGCTCCTCCCAGGCGGCGGCGATCATCTTCGTCCGCTTGGGGCCGAGGCCGGGAACTTCCACGAGCCGCTTCGGCTCGGTCTCGATGATGTCGAGGGTGTCCACGCCGAAGTGGGTGGTGATCCGGTCGGCCATCACGGGGCCGATGCCCTTGATGAGGCCGGAGCCGAGATAGCGGCGGATGCCCTGGATGGTGGCGGGCAGCACCGTCGTGTAGTTCTCGACGGTGAACTGCTTGCCGTACTGCGGGTGGGAGCCCCAGCGGCCCTGCATCCGCAGGGACTCGCCGACCTGGGCGCCGAGCAGCGAACCGACGACGGTGAGCAGGTCGCCGGCGCCGCGGCCGGTGTCGACGCGCGCGACCGTGTACCCGGTCTCCTCATTGGCGTACGTGATGCGTTCGAGGACGCCCTCGACCACCGCCGTCGCTACAGCTGGACTCGACATGATCCGACGCTACCGCCCGGCACCGACAGCGCGGACACCCTGTGGACAACTGTCGAGGGGGCCCGGTCTCTCGACCGGGCCCCCTCGATCCCTCCCCCATGTGCCAGAAGCCCCCCGGATTCCCCCCGGAATCCCCCCGGAATCCCCCCGGATTTCCCCCTCGGAAAGTCCTGACGCCAAGTACGACACGCGTCGTGCCCGAAGGGTTGCACGGCGTTGCCGAGGAATTTTCCGTGGCCGGCTTCCGTGACCGGCTTCCGGGTGCCGACGCGCGGGGGTGGACGTAGCGTTGGCCCAGGAGTGTCGATGTCCGGTCGGCCCCCGTGGAGCCTCGAGAGCCTGGAGAGATGATGTTCGGTGTCGTCACGAAGATGAGCAGGCCGGTGGCCAAGGCGATCTCCAAGAAGACCGGCATCCCCGTGCAGACCGTCACGCGCGGCATCGAGATGCTCGCCCCGGTCGTGATCGCGGTGGTCTCCAAGAAGGCGGCGCGCAGGAAGGGCGGCAAGGGGTAGCGACCGGAGAGTCCCGGGGGTTCCTCACGCGTGCGTACGGAAGCGCTCCGCCGTCTCCCGCAGCACCTCTCCCCCGTCCCGCGCCCACAGCGCCTCGTTGAAGATCTCGACCTCGATCGGGCCGGCGTACCCGGCGGCCTCCACGAGCGCCCGGAAGGCCTTGAAGTCGACGCTGCCCTCGCCCAGTTGGCCCCTGCCGAGCAGCACGCCGGCGGGCAACGGCGTGACCCAGTCCGCCAGTTGGAAGGCGTACAGCCGGCCGCCCCGCCCGGCGCGCGCGATCTGCGCGGGCGCCTGGTCATCCCACCAGACGTGGTAGGTGTCCGCCACCACGCCGACCTGGTGCGCGGGGAAGCGCTCCGCGAGGTCGAGTGCCTGGCCCAGCGTGGAGACCACGCAGCGGTCGGCGGCGAACATCGGGTGCAGCGGCTCGACGGCCAGGCGTACGCTCCGCTCCTCGGCGTGGGGCGCGAGGACCGCGAGGGCGTCCGCGACGCGCTCCCGCGCCCCGGCCAGGTCGCGGCTGCCGGGCGGCAGTCCGCCCGAGACGAGGACCAGCGTGTCCGTGCCGAGGGCCGCCGCCTCGTCGATCGCCGCGCGGTTGTCGTCCAGGGCACGCGCGCGTGCCGCCTGATCGGTGTCCGTGAGGAAGCCGCCCCGGCACAGGCTGGTGACGGCGAGGCCCGCGTCGCGCATGAGGCGGGCGGTGCGCTCGACCCCGTACTCCTGGACCGGCGCGCGCCACAGGCCGACGGCGGTGATGCCCTCTTTGGCGCACCCCTCGGCGAGTTCGGGGAGGGAGAGCTGCTTGACGGTCTCCTGGTTGACGCTCAGGCGGGACAGCGGCAATCGGGACAACGGCGATGGGTTCGGCGGCGCGGTGCTCATTGCGGTACTCCATGGACGGCCAGCAGCGAGCGCATCCGGGACGCCGCCAGGGTGGGGTCGGGGAACAGGCCGAGGGCGTCGGCCAGTTCGTAGGCGCGGGCGAGGTGCGGGAGCGAGCGGGCCGACTGGAGGCCGCCCACCATCGTGAAGTGTGTCTGGTGACCGGCCAGCCAGGCGAGGAACACCACGCCGGTCTTGTAGTAGCGCGTGGGGCTCTGGAAGAGGTGGCGGGAGAGCTCGACGGTGGGGTCGAGGAGGGCGCGGAAGGCCTTCACGTCGCCCGTGTCGAGGACCCGCACCGCCTCGGCGGCGAGCGGCCCGAGCGGGTCGAAGATGCCGAGCAGCGCGTGGCTGAAGCCGTGGTCGTCGCCCGCGATCAGCTCGGGGTAGTGGAAGTCGTCGCCGGTGTAGCAGCGCACGCCCTGCGGGAGGCGGCGGCGCAGGGCGACCTCGCGGTCCGCGTCCAGGAGCGAGATCTTGATGCCGTCGACCTTGTCGGGGTGGGCGGTGATGACCTCCAGGAAGGTGTCGGTCGCCGCGTCCAGGTCGGCCGAGCCCCAGTAGCCCTCCAGAGCGGGATCGAACATGGGGCCGAGCCAGTGCAGGATCACCGGCTCGCTCGCCTGGCGCAGGAGGTGGCCGTACGTCTCGGCGTAGTCGTCCGGTGAGGCGGCCGTGGCGGCGAGGGCACGCGACGCCATCAGGATCGCCTGGGCGCCGGCCGCCTCGACGAGGGCGAGTTGCTCCTCGTACGCCTCTCTGACCTGGGCCAGCGTCGCGGGCAGGGTCAGCTGGTCGGTGCCGACGCCGCACGCGACGCGGCCGCCGACCGCCTTCGCCTCCGCGGCCGAGCGGCGGATGAGCTCGGCGGCACCCGCCCAGTCCAGGCCCATGCCGCGCTGGGCGGTGTCCATGGCCTCGGCGACGCCCAGGCCGTGCGACCACAGGTGGCGGCGGAAGGCGAGCGTGGCGTCCCAGTCGACGGCGGCGGGGCCGTCCGGGGAGACGTCCGCGAGGGGGTCGGCGACGACGTGGGCCGCGGAGAAGACGGTGCGGGAGGTGAAGGGCGGGCCGTCGGCGGCGACACGGAGGGGTTCGTCACGTGGGGTGTACGCGCGCGTGCCGCCTCGCCCGGCCGGCAGCAGCACCTGGCGGGGCCGGGTCACAGCTCGATCTCCGGCACGTCGAGGCGGCGGCCCTCGGCGGAGGACTTCAGGCCGAGCTCCGCGAGCTGCACGCCGCGCGCGCCCGCGAGGAGGTCCCAGTGGTAGGGCGCGCCGGCGTAGACGTGCTTGAGGAAGAGCTCCCACTGCGTCTTGAAGCCGTTGTCGAACTCGCCGTTGTCCGGGACCTCCTGCCACTGGTCGCGGAAGGAGTGGGTGGCGGGCAGGTCGGGGTTCCAGACCGGCTTCGGTGTCGTCCCGCGGTGCTGGACGCGGCAGTTGCGCAGCCCCGCGACGGCCGAGCCCTCGGTGCCGTCGACCTGGAACTCCACCAGTTCGTCGCGGTTGACGCGCACCGCCCAGGAGGAGTTGATCTGCGCGATCACGCCGCCGTCCAGTTCGAAGACGCCGTACGCGGCGTCGTCGGCGGTGGCGTCGTAGGGCTTGTCGCGCTCGTCCCAGCGCTGCGGGATGTGCGTGGCGGTCAGCGCCTGGACGGTGCGGACGCGGCCGAACAGCTCGTGCAGGACGTACTCCCAGTGCGGGAACATGTCGACGACGATGCCGCCGCCGTCCTCGGCGCGGTAGTTCCAGGAGGGGCGCTGGGCGCTCTGCCGGTCGCCCTCGAAGACCCAGTAGCCGAACTCGCCGCGCACGGACAGGATGCGGCCGAAGAAGCCGCCGTCGATGAGCCGCTTCAGCTTGAGCAGGCCCGGCAGGAAGAGCTTGTCCTGGACGACGCCGTGCTTGACGCCGGCGTCCCTGGCCAGGCGGGCGAGGCCGAGGGCGGCGTCCAGGCCGGTGGCGGTCGGCTTCTCGGTGTAGATGTGCTTGCCCGCGGCGATGGCCTTCTTGAGGGCGGCCTCGCGGGCGGAGGTGACCTGCGCGTCGAAGTAGATGTCGACGGCCGGGTCGGCGAGGGCCGCGTCGAGATCGGTCGAGAAATGCTCCAGGCCGTGCCGCTCGGCGAGCGCGCGCAGCGCGTGTTCCCTGCGGCCCACCAGGACCGGCTCGGGCCACAGCACCGTGCCGTCGCCGAGGTCGAGGCCGCCCTGTTCGCGCAGGGCGAGGATCGAGCGGACGAGGTGCTGGCGGTGGCCCATGCGTCCGGTGACGCCGTTCATGGCGATGCGCACCGTCTTGCGTGTCACGAAAGTCCCTCCGTAAGCGGGTGGCGGCGCTTCTCGGCGTGCACGGCAACCAGTGCACTGCACGCGTGCACCTCATGCGTGCACTGGTTGCGTGCACCGCACGCGTAGCAAGCGCTTTCTATCTACGGAGAAGCTAGCCTGCCGCACAAGGTTCGGACAAGGGCGCCGGGCCGGTGCAGAGACCGGAGGACGACGAGATGACCGTGACCTTGGCGGACGTGGCGGCGCGCGCGCAGGTCTCCCCCGCGACCGTCTCCCGCGTGCTGAACGGCAACTACCCCGTGGCCGCCGCCACCCGTGAGCGGGTCCTGCGGGCCGTGGACGACCTCGACTACGTCCTGAACGGCCCCGCGAGCGCGCTCGCCGCGGCCACCTCCGACCTGGTCGGCATCCTCGTCAACGACATCGCCGACCCCTTCTTCGGGATCATGGCGGGCGCCGTGCAGTCCGAGATCGGCGGCCCCGGCGGCCGTGCGGGCGGGGAGCGGATGGCGGTGGTCTGCAACACCGGCGGCTCCCCGGAGCGCGAGCTGACCTACCTCACGCTCCTCCAGCGGCAGCGCGCCGCCGCGGTGATCCTCACCGGCGGCGCCATCGAGGACGCCGAGCACGCCGCCGCCATCGCCGGGAAGCTGCGGCGCCTCGCGGACGCGGGCACCCGGGTGGTGCTGTGCGGGCGGCCGCCCTCGCCGGACACCGACGCGGTGGCGCTCACCTTCGACAACCGCGGCGGCGGCCGGCAGCTCACCGAGCACCTGCTGAACCTCGGCCACCGGCGCGTCGGCTACATCGCGGGCCCGCGGGAACGCACCACCACGCGCCACCGCCTGGAGGGCCACCGGGCGGCGCTGGCCGCGCACGGCGTCGAGGACGACCCCGCGCTCACCGTGCACGGCCCCTACGACCGGTGCTCGGGGTACGACGCCACGGACGAACTCCTGCGCCGCGCCCCGGACTTGACGGCCGTCGTCGCCGCCAACGACACGGTGGCGCTCGGCGCGTGCGCCGCGCTGCGGGACAAGGGGCTGCGGATCCCCGACGACGTCTCGGTGGCGGGCTTCGACGACCTGCCGTTCAGCGTCGACGCCGTGCCCGCGCTCACGACCGTACGGCTGCCGCTGCACGAGGCGGGCGCGCGGGCGGGCCGCATCGCCATGGGCAAGGAGGAGCCGCCGCCGGGGGGTGTGGCGACGGTGCACGGGGAGCTGATGGTGCGGGGGTCCACGGCGGGGCCGCGGTAGGGCGCGGCCGCTCACACCACCGGGTAGGGGCGCGGCCCCTCACACCAACCCGCCGATCACCCGTATGCCCTCCGTGATCTGTGTCGGGCTGCCGGCCGCGTAGCCGAGGACCAGGCCCGGCGGGTGCGGGAGTTGGGTGTGCCACGACAGGGGGTGGACCTTGACGCCGTGGGCGAGGGCGGCGGTGGCGAGGTCGGCGTCGGAGCCCGGGTGTGTCTGCTCGCCGAGGGTGATCATCAGGTGCAGTCCGGCCGCCGCGCCGTGCACGACCGCTCCCGGCAGATGCGTGCGGATCGCCTCGATCATCGCGTCCCTGCGCCTGCGGTGGTGCCTGCGGATGAGCCGCAGATGGCGTTCCAGGTCGCCGGATTCCATGAGGTGGGCGAGGACGAGCTGCGGCAGGGCCGCGTTGCCGAGGTCGATCAGGCGCTTGGCGTCCACCAGCGCGGTCCGGTAGGCGGGCGGCGCGAGCAGCCAGCCCAGGCGCAGGGCGGGCGCGAGGAGCTTGGAGACGCTGCCCGCATAGCAGACGTGTTCGGGGAGCTGGGCGCGCAGGGCGGGGACGGCGGGGCGGTCGTAGCGGTGCTCGGCGTCGTAGTCGTCCTCGATGACGAGACCGCCCTCGCGCGCCCAGTCCGTCAGCTCGCGCCGCCGCTCGCCGCCGAGCACCACGCCGGTGGGGAACTGGTGGGCGGGCGTGAGGAGTACGGCGGGGGCTCCGGTGGCGCGCAGCGCGTCGACGCGGACGCCGTGGGCGTCGACCGGGACGGGCGGGGTGCGCAGGGGCCGCAGATGCTGGCGCACGCCGAGTGATCCCGGCTCCTCGACCGCGACGTCCGTGATCCCCTCGGCACGCAGTACGTCGACGAGCAGCCGCAGGGCCTGGGCGGTGCCGTTGACGATCATCACGTCGTCCGGGTCGGCGACGATCCCGCGGTTCCGGGAGAGCCAGCGCGCGACGGCGGTACGCAGGGCCGGGGTGCCGCGCGGATCCCCGTACCCGAAGTCGGAGGGGGTCAGCCCGGCGAGCACGGCGCGTTCGGCGCGCAGCCAGGCCGCGCGCGGGAAGGCGGCGAGGTCGGGGAGGCCCGGGGTCAGGTCGACGCGGGTGGGCACGGCGCGCAGGGCGTCGAAGACGCCGAGGTCGGGCGGGGCGGTGAAGAGGCCGGGGCGGCTCGCGGGAGCCTTTGTGCTGTGGCCCTGCCGGGAGGGGGACCGGGGTGGTGACGGCACGGCGAGGACGACCGTGCCGCCCCGGCCCCTTCCGGCGACGTGCCCGTCCTCGGTGAGCCGCCGGTAGGCCTCGGTGACGACGCCGCGCGAGACGCCGAGCTCGGCGGCGAGGGTGCGGGTGGCGGGGAGCCTGGCGCCGGTGGTGAGGCGGCCGTCCGCGATGGCCTCCCTGATCCGCCGCGCCAGCCAGTCGCCGAGGCCGCCCCTCGGGGCCTCGCGGGGGTCGAGCTGGAGGAAGTCGGAAGAGGAAGAGGAGGAGGTGGTGGTGGTGCGAGCGTGCCCGATGTCCGCACCGCCCGTGGTTATGGACCGGTCGGAAGAAGATCCATTGGACCTGTTCATGGAGCCATTGTGGCGGCAGGGTCAAGGCATGGAATTTCTCCTCACCTCCCTCGTCGTCTGTGTGACGCCCGGCACGGGTGTCCTGTTCACGATCGCGGCGGGGCTCTCGCGCGGCACGCGGGCCGCGGTGATCGCGGCCGTCGGCTGCACGCTGGGCGTCGTCCCGCACATGGTGGCCGCGATCACCGGCCTCGCGGCCCTGCTGAACGCCAGCGCGGTCGCCTTCCAGACCCTCAAGTACCTGGGCGTGACCTACCTCTTGTACATGGCGTGGAGCACGCTGCGGGACAAGAGTGACCTGACCGCCGAACGGGAGAGCGAGCCGCGCTCGGCGGGCCGCACGATCCTGACGGGCGTACTGATCAACATCCTCAACCCGAAGCTGACGCTGTTCTTCTTCGCGTTCCTGCCGCAGTTCGTGAGCACCGACGAGCCGTACGCGTTCCTGCGCATGACGGAGCTGAGCGCGTACTTCATGCTGATCACGTTCGCGGTCTTCGTGGCGTACGGCCGCTTCGCCGCGGCGATGCGCAGCCACGTGATCTCCCGCCCCCGGGTGGTGAGCTGGATGCGCCGCACCTTCGCGACGGCGTTCGCGGCGCTGGGGGCGCGGCTGGCGTTCCTCTGAGACAGTCGGGGGCATGGATGCCCAGCGCTTGGGACGTACTGGACGGCGTGACGCTCCCCCGCGGCTACCGTGTCGAGATCACCGCCGGGAAAATCATCATGGCCCCGCGAGACGAGTATCGGTGGAAGGTCGTCCTCCGGACCGCCCCCAGATCAAGCAGCAACTCACCTCCCAGGGTGACATCCTCTCCGACGTCATGATCGACTTCCCGTCCAGCCAGTACGGCTACGCGCCCGACCTGGCGGTCATCGCGCCGGGAGCGGAGCGCAACAGCCGTGGCCGCTTCGAGTGGCACAGCCTCGAGGCGGTGCTCGAAGTCGTCTCGAAGAGCAGCCGGGACAACGACTTCGACAAGAAGGTCCGCCTGTACGCGGAATGCGGCATCCCGGTGTACGTGGTGATCGACCCCGAGGCCGGGGTCTGTACCGTCCACCGCCGCCCCACCCGGACAGGGGCGTACGAGGACGAGACGGAGGTCCCGTTCGGCGCGGACCTCGTCCTGCCGCTCGCCGGGCGGGAGATCACTGTCAAGACGGAGGGTTTCCCGAAGGCCGGTGACCTCGACTGAGGGGGGCGGGGTTGACCGCAGCCACATGGCCGCCCCTACTGTCAGGACCATGAAATTCGCTTTCTCCACCCTCGGTGTGCCCGGTCTGCCCGTCCCCGACGTGCTGCGGCTCGCCACCGAGTACGGCTATCAGGGCGTCGAACTGCGCGCGCACCCCGAGGAGCCGGTGCACCCCGGGCTCGGGCTCGTCGAGCGGGCCGACGTGGCCGCCGAGTTCAAGGCGGCCGGCGTCGAGATCCTCACCGTCGCGGGGTACGCGCGCGTGGCGGCGCCCGGTGACGACGAACCCGTCCTCGACGAGCTGAACTCCCTCGTCGCGCTCGCCCGTGACCTCGGCGCCCCCTTCGTCCGCGTCTTCCCCGGCGGCGGCACCGACCAGGGCGAGGCGGAGGCCGACGCGACGGCCGCGAGGCGGCTCGGCACCGCCGCGCGGTACGCCGCCGACGCCGGCGTACGCATCCTCGTCGAGACCCACGACTCGCACCGCACCGGCGCCGACGCCACCCGCGTCCTCGGCACGGTCGGGCACCGCCAGGTCGGCGCCCTGTGGGACGTGATGCACACCTGGCTCGGCGGCGAGTCCCCCGCCGACACCTTCGCCGCGCTCTCCCCCTACCTCGGCTACGTCCAGGTGAAGGACATCGCCTCGGCGGACGACACGACGCCGCTCGCACTCGGTGCCGGGGTCCTGCCGCTCGCCGAGTGCGTGGACGTGCTCAGCGCGGAGGGCTGGGACGGCTGGCTGTGCTGGGAGTACGAGAAGCGGTGGTACGAGCAGGCGCCGCCGCTGGCTCAACTCCTCGGCCCGGGCCGTGACTTCCTGTCACGCCTCGTGTCCCGCTCCGGCTGACACCGCCCCCCTTCGAGAACGAAGCCTTCGAGAACGAGGTCAGCGCGACGCCGCCCACCAGCAGGGCGGCCGCGCACCACCTCAGGGCGCTCACCGACTCGCCGAGCACCAGGGCCGCGCCGGACATCCCGAAGACCGGGACGAGCAGGGAGTACGGGGCGACGGTGGACGCCGGGTGGCGGCGCAGCAGGTAGCCCCAGGCGCCGAAGCCGAAGACGGTGGTGATCCAGGCGACGTAGACGATGATGCCCGCGCCCTGCCAGTCGAGGGAGCGCAGCGCCTCCAGGTCCCTCGACGGCCCCTCCCAGAGCAACGAGAGCCCGAGCAGCGGCAGTACGGGAACGGTGCTCACCCACACCATGAAGTTCAGGGCGTCGGGCGGGGACGCCTTGCGGGTCAGGACGTTGGAGACGCCCCAGCAGGCCGCGGCGCCGATCAGCAGCGCGAACGCGGTGAGCGGCCCCGTCTCCCCCTCATCGACGGCTGCGACCGCGATGCCCGCGAGGGCGATCACCATGCCCGTCACGCGGACCCGTCCCGGCCGTTCGCCGAGCGCCACGAAGGCGAAGAGGGCGGTGAAGACTGCCTGGCTCTGGAGCACCAGGGACGACAGGCCCGCGGGCGTCCCCGCGTCCATGCCGATGAAGAGCAGCCCGAACTTGGCCACGCCGAGGACCAGGCCGACCCCGACCAGCCACTTCCACGCCACCTTCGGCCGCCCCACGAAGAAGACCGCGGGCAGCGCCGCCACCAGGAAGCGCAGGGCGGAGAAGAGCAGCGGCGGGAAGTGGTCGAGCCCCACTTCGATCACGACGAAGTTGACGCCCCAGACGGCGGCGACGAGGACGGCCAGACAGACATGTGCGGGTCGCATGCGTCGAGGATCACCCGGCACGACCGTGTAGGACCAGCACGGATCTCTGCATGATTGGATGAAGCGGCACTGAACGATCCCGGAGGCCCCCCGTGCTTGATCTCGCCCGGCTCCGCGCCCTGCACGCCGTCTCCGTGCACGGCACCGTGGGCGCCGCCGCCACCGCGCTCGGCTACACCCCGTCCGCCGTCTCGCAGCAGATAGCGAAGCTGGAGAGGGAGACGCGCACCATCCTTCTGGAGCGCCGCGGCAGGGGCGTCGCGCTCACCGAGGAGGCGCTCCACCTCGCGGAGACGGCCCGGCAGTTGATGGCCATCATGGAGCGCGCCGAGACCGAGCTCGAGGAGCGGCGCGGGGTGCCGGCGGGGCGCCTGACCATCGCGGCGTTCGCCTCGGCGGCGCGCGGGCTGCTGCCGGGGGCGCTCGCGGACCTCGCCCGGCGCCATCCGGCGCTCGACGCCCGTATGTCGGAGATCGACCCGCACCTCTCGATCGGCCTGGTCGCCAAGGGTGCGGTCGACGTGGCCGTCGTCCACGACTGGGACATCGCGCCCCTGCCGACTCCGCCCGGCGTCGAACAGGCGGTCATCGGCGACGACTTCTGCGACCTCGTCGTCCCGGAGGGGCACCGGCTGGCGGGGCGTACGTCGGTGCGGCGCGAGGAGTTGAAGGACGAACGCTGGATCACCCAGCCGCCGGGGCTCGTCTGCCACGAGTGGCTGGTGCGGACCCTGCGGGAGGCCGGCTGCGAGCCCGACATCGCCCACCAGGCGGAGGAGAACCCGACGCTGGTCGCGCTCGTCGCGGCGGGGCTCGGCATCGCGCTCGTGCCGCGGCTGGGGCGCGGCCCGATCCCGGACGGCGCGGTCAGCGTCCGCCTCGATCCGGTCCCGGTGCGGCGGCTGTACGCGCTGTGGCGCGCGGGGGCCGCGCGGCGGCCCGCCATCACCGAGACGGTACGGGTGCTGCGGGCCCACTGGACGGTGTGACGGCGCCCGGCGGCTTCGGCGGGGCCGTCCTTGACCGGCGGAAATCTTCGGGATATCCGTGAACCCTGAAAGTTTCCTCCGGCCCGCAGGAGCGCCCGTGCCCCAGCCCGACGACGGTCCCCACGACGGCCCCGGCAACATCCCCGACGACGACCGGCTCCGCGGTCTCATCGCCAAGATGTCCCTGGAGGAGAAGGTCGGCCAGCTCTTCGTGATGCACGTGTACGGGCACACGGCCACCGACCCCGACCAGAGCGACGTCGATACCAACCTCAGGGAACTCGGCGTCCGCGACGCCGCCGAACTCATCGCCCGCTACCGCCTCGGCGGCGTCATCTACTTCGGCTGGGCCCACAACACCCGCTCCCCGCACCAGATCGCCGCCCTCTCCCGCGGCATCCAGGAAGCCGCGGCGAAGGCCCTGCCCTCCGCCGTCCCCGTACTGATCTCCGTGGACCAGGAGCACGGCGCCGTGGCCCGCGTCGGCGCCCCCGCGACGCTGCTGCCGGGCGCGATGGCCCTCGGCGCCTCCGGTTCGCACGAGCTCGCCCGCGAGGCGGCCCGGATCGCGGGCACCGAGCTGCGCGCCCTCGGCATCCGCCAGGACCACGCCCCGGACGCCGACGTGAACGTCGACCCCGCCAACCCCGTCATCGGCGTACGCTCCTTCGGCGCCGACCCGGAAGCCGTCGCCGGTTTCGTGACCGCGCAGATCGAGGGCTACCGGAGCGCGGGCATCGCGACCGCGGCCAAGCACTTCCCCGGGCACGGCGACACCACCGACGACAGCCACACCGAGCTGCCGTACATCCACCACACCCGCGAGGAGTGGGACCGCTTCGACGCCCCGCCCTTCCGGGCGGCGGTCGCCGCGGGCGTGGACTCCGTGATGACCGCGCACATCGTGGTGCCCGCGCTGGACCCGTCGGGCGATCCGGCGACGCTCTCGTACCCCATCGTGACGGGCATCCTGCGTGAGGAACTCGGCTACGACGGCGTGGTCGCCACCGACTCGCTGGCGATGCGCGGGGTCCGCACGAAGTACGGCGACGATCGCGTGGCCGTGCTCGCGCTGAAGGCGGGCGTGGACCAGCTGCTCAACCCGCCGCGGCCGCAGGTCGCGTGGGAGGCGGTGCTCCAAGCCGTCAGGGACGGCGAGCTGACCGAGGAGCGCGTCGAGGAATCGGTCCTGCGCGTCCTGCGCATGAAGGCGCGGGTCGGACTGCTGCCCGAGGACGGCACCGCGCCCGAGGAGATCACGGCGGCCGCGATGGACGCCACGGTGGACGCCGTGGTGGGCGCCCCCGCCCATCTCGCCGCCGCCGACCGCATCGCGGAGGCCACGACCACGCTGCTGGAGAACGACGGGGGCCTGCTGCCCCTCTCGCCCCGTACGCACCGCGACGTCCTGGTGGTCGGCGCCGACCCCCGTTCGCCGTCCGGCACGACCGGCCCGCCGACCACGGTCCTCGCGGACGCCCTGACCGGCCTCGGCTTCACGGCCACGGCCCTGTCCACGGGCACCGCCCCGGACGCCGCGGCGGTGGAGAAGGCCGTGGCGGCGGCCCGGGGCAAGCACGCGGTCCTCGTCGCCACGTACAACGTCGCGACGCACGCCGCCACGGCGCGGGACAACACCCAGGCCGCGAACGCCGCCCTGGACGGGAGCCCCGCCACCGCGCAGGACCCGGCGGCGGCCGCGGACGGCCAGATCGCCCTGGTGGCCGCGCTCAAGGCCACCGGCGTGCCCGTGATCACCCTCGCCGTCCGCAACCCCTATGACGTGGCCCGGCTGCCCGCCGTCGACGCCGCGCTCGCCGCGTACTGCTGGACGGACGTCGAACTGCGCGCCGCCGCCCGGGTCATCGCGGGCCGCGCCGCCCCGCGCGGCTGCCCGTGCCGGTGCGGCGGGCGGACGACCCGGCACAGGTGCTGTACCCGATCGGCCACGGGCTGACGTACTGAGGCGTACGCCGCGCCACCGGCGCACCACCGCCCGCTGCCCCAAAGCGCCCCGTGCGGCTGGCGCGGCCCCCGCGCCGGGCCACGCTGGGGACACGCCGCGCCGGGGCAGACCGCGCCGGGGCACACGTCGGGGGACGGGTGAGGGCACATGTCGGGGGACGAGCCATGCCTGCCCGCGGCACGGCACGGCGGCGGCCGCGTGTGGCCGTGCGGGTGCTCGCCGCGCCGCTGCTCGCCGTCGCGGTGGCGCTGGCCGGGGTGACGGGGTGCCAGAAGTCGGACGGTCCGGCGTCGGGCCGCGCCGACGACCAGACGCCCGCAGCCTCGCGCCCGACCGGTTCCGGCGGCGCGGTGTTCCTCGCGGTCGGCGAGTGCAGTTCGCGGGGGCGCGAGACGTTCACGGAGGTGCCGTGCACCAGTGAGCGGGCGGCGGCGCGGGTCGTCGCCCGGCACGACGTGCGGGCCGGGCAGCGCCCCTCCTGCCCGGCCCGCACGGACTTCGTCCTGCACATCAGCGAGAGCAGGCCCGCCGTCGACGAGGACGGCGACGGCAGCGTCCCGCGCGGCCACGCCTGCATGCGGAACCTTGAACCCCCGCACCCCGGCGACCCCGGAGAGGGCGGCGGGCCGCGGACCGTCGTCGGGGACTGCGTGTACGGCGCGGGGCGCGGCGAGGTGCGGGAGACCGCCTGCGACGGCTCCGGGAAGCGGCGGCCGGAGTATCGCGTGACGGCGGCGGTGCGGAGCAGGGCGGCGTGCGGGACCTCGACCGCCCTGTACGTGACGCTGGGCGGGACGCGTCCCGTGGGGTGCGCCGTGCGGGTGTAGCGCACCGCTCCAGTGCGCCACACCCGAGGGCGCCGGCGGCCCTATGGCCGCAGCGTCTGCTCCTTCTTCACGTCCCGCCGGTCGAGCTTCGCGTCGTACGGGGCCAGCGGCTTGCCCGAGGCCGACGCGACCCCGGCCCACGCCTGGATGCGCTGCGTGGCCTTCGCCTTCTCGTTCGGGACGAGCTGCGAGACGGTCGCCCCGTGGTTCGCGCCGGGCGCGGTGAAGACGTGGCTGTCGTGCTCGGCGCCCCGCGCGGGACGGAACTTCTCGGCGCCGTACGGGTCGTACTCTCCGTAGACGTACATCATCCGGTGGGCGTGGTGCCGCACCCACGTGTCGATGTCCCGCATCGCGTGCGGCCTGAAGCGCATCGGGATCTCGCGCGGCACGAAGTTGCGGGGCGGCTGGTAGCCGTAGCGGCTCAGGTCGCCGAGCCAGGGCTGGCGGATGGTGGGCGCGCCGAGTTCGGTGCCCGCCTGGTAGTAGTACGGCGTGTAGGGAGTGAGGCCCTTGTCGGTGTAGGAGGACCAGCCGCCCACCGAGTCGACGTAGTCGAAGAGCGCCTGGTCGGTCATGGTGGCCGCGTCGGGGATGGTGCCGCAGGCGGTGGCCGCGGGCTGGTACTGCCAGAAGCCCCAGACCAGGTCCATGACAACAGCCTCGAACGCCTTGTCCAGCGTGCCGACGGTCTTGAAGGTGTGGCCCTCGGCCTCCGCGTAGGCGGCGAGCTTGCGCGACAGCGGCTCCCTGCGGACCATCGCCTCGCGCTGCACGGCCTGGATCCGCTCGCGGCACTCCTTGGTGCCGACGTGCGCGAGGAACTCGTCGTAGGCGGAGTCCTCCTTGTCGACGACGTCGTTCGGCGCTACGTAGGCGACGATGCCGGCCATGTCGCGCGGGTAGAAGCGCTCGTAGTACGTGGCGGTCATGCCGCCCTTGGAGATGCCGGTGGCCAGCCACTTCTTGCCGTAAATGGGCTTGAGCGCCCGGTAGATGCGGTGCTGGTCGGTGGCCGCCTGCCAGATGTCGAGCTTCGACCAGTCGGCGGGCTCGGGGCGCGAGGGCGTGAAGAAGCGGTACTCCATGGAGATCTGGTTGCCGTCGACGATCTGCGTCGGCTCACGGCGGCTGGGGTTCGTGGAGACGCTGTAGCCGCTGGTGTAGTAGACGGTCGGGCGGCTGGTGTCCTTGTGCAGGACCGTCAGGCGCTGCTTGAACGTGCCCTTGGACGGGCGGCGGTGGTCCACCGGCTGGGTGTAGTTCAGGACGAAGAAGCGGTAGCCGGGATAGGGCTTCTCCTCGATCAGGCTCATGCCGGGTATGGCGAGCAGCCTGTCCTTGATGTCCGTGGTCTCGGTGGTGACCGGTTCCGCGGCCGGTTCCGCGGCCGTGGCCGCCCCGGTCGTCGTCGCTCCGGCCGCGCCCACCGTGCCTATCAGCACCACGAGCGACAACACCCATCTGAGCACCTTGCGCATGCACCCTCCCCTGTCGACACTGCGATGCCCCGGAACCTAACGGAGCAACTGGGCCCACACCAGGGGGAGTTATGGGACGACAGCGGATGACGGGGAGTTATCCGACGACAGCGGACGTCAGCAGAGGATCCAGCCCGAACTGACCCCACGCCCGGAGACCGTCCCCGTCACGCGCACGCACCGGTGGCCCGCGTGGACCGTCACCGGGCCCGCGCGGCGGGTGTAGCGCCCCTTGTCGCGCACGGGGCGGCCACCGCGCGCCTGGACGCTGACGGACATGGTCTTGCGGGCCCCGGGGCGCTTGGCGACGGTCACGGCACAGACGTAACCGCGGGTCTTGAAGACCTCGACCCGGCCCGTGCTGAAGGGCAGCGTGCGCACCTTGTGCCCGACGCACGGGCCCGCGAGGGCGTGGGCGGCGCCGACGCCGGGGCCCGCGAGGGCGAGCAGGACGGAGGCGGCGAGCCCGGCGGCGCCGAGCGTCAGCCGCCGTCGTATCCGGCCACGGCCGCGACCACTGCTCACGGAGTCCCCTCCCGCCACTTCGGCATCACGTACTGATGTACGGACGCAGCCCACCGCCCCTGTGGTTGCGGGAACCCCCGGCTTTTCTGCGCTCTCCCGTGCGGCGCGCCCCCGCGCGTTCAGACCGCCTGCACCGGCTCGCCCACGAACGTCCGCCACAGCTCGGCGTACCGCCCGCCTCGCGCGAGCAGTTCCTCGTGCGTGCCGTCCTCCGCGACGCGCCCCTGGTCCATGACGACGACGCGGTCGGCGCGGGCGGCGGTGGTCAGGCGGTGCGCGACGACCAGCGTGGTGCGCCTGCCCGCGATGCGGTCGGTGGCCTGGTTGACCTGCGCCTCGGTGGCGAGGTCGAGGGCGGCGGTGGCCTCGTCCAGGAGCAGGATGTCGGGGTCGACCAGTTCGGCGCGGGCCAGCGCGATGAGCTGGCGCTGACCGGCGGAGAGGTTGCGGCCGCGCTCGGAGACCTCGTGGAGGTAACCGCCGTCCAGGGTGGCGATCATGTCGTGCGCGCCGACCGCGCGGGCGGCGGCCTCGACCTCGGCGTCCGTGGCGTCGGGCCGCCCGTAGGCGATGGCGTCGCGCACGGTGCCCTCGAACAGGTACGCCTCCTGCGGCACGACCCCGAGGCGGTGGCGGTACGCGGTCAGGTCCAGGGAGCGCAGATCGGTGCCGTCGACGGTGACCCGCCCGCTCGTGGGGTCGTAGAAGCGGGCGACGAGCTTGACCAGCGTCGACTTGCCGGCGCCGGTCTCGCCGACGAAGGCGACGGTCTGCCCGGCGGGGATCCGCAGCCGCACGTCGGTGAGGGCCTCCTCCTCGCCGTTGTACGCGAACCGCACGTCTTCGAAGGCGATCTCGCCGCGCAGCGACAGCACGTCCAGCGGCTCGTCGGCGGCCTTGGTCGACGTCGGCTCCCGGAGCAGCTCCTGGATGCGGCCGAGCGAGACGGTGGCCTGCTGGTAGCCGTCGAAGACCTGGGAGAGCTGCTGGACGGGCGCGAAGAACAGGTCGATGTAGAGGAGGTAGGCGACGAGCGCGCCGGTGGTCAGCGTGCCCGCCTGGACCCGGCCCGCCCCCACGATGAGGACGGCGACGACGGCGACGGACGACAGGAACTGCACGAACGGGAAGTACACGGAGATCAGCCACTGGCCGCGGATGCGGGCCCGGCGGTAGCTGTCGCTGTTGCGGACGAACCGCTCGGCACCGGAGCGCTCGCGCCGGAAGGCCTGCACGATGCGCAGCCCGGCGACGGACTCCTGGAGGTCGGCGTTGACGACGGAGACGCGCTCGCGGGCCAGTTCGTACGCCTTCACGCTGGACTTGCGGAAGAAGTACGTGCCGACGATCAGCAGCGGCAGGGTCGCGAAGACGACGAGGGCGAGTTCCACGTCGATGACGAGCAGGGCGGCCATGATGCCGAAGAAGGTGACGACGGAGACGAAGGCGGTGACGAGGCCGGTCTGGAGGAACGTGGACAGCGCGTCCACATCGGTCGTCATCCGGGTCATGATGCGCCCGGTCAGCTCCCGCTCGTAGAAGTCGAGCCCGAGCCGCTGGAGCTGCGCGAAGATCTTGAGCCGCAGCGAGTACAGGACCCGCTCGCCCGTACGTCCGGTCATCCGCATCTCGCCCGTCTGCGCCACCCACTGCACGGCGACGGCGGCGAGCGCGAGCCCTGCGGCCGTCCACACGGCGCCCAGCGCCAGCTGGTTGACGCCCTCGTCGATGCCGTGCCGGATCAGGACGGGCAGCAGCAGGCCCATGCCCGCGTCGACGGCGACGAGCAGCAGGCTCAGCAGCAGCGGCAGCCCGAAGCCGCCCAGCAGCCTGCGCAGGCCGTACGACTCCTCGGGGCGCACGGCACGCGCCTCGTCGATGCCGGGCTTGTCGTCCGCCGGGGGCAGCGCCTCGACCTGGGCGAGCAGCTCGGGCGTGGACGGCATCCCGGAGAGCGCCGGGTCCTTGGCGGAGCCGGCCTCGCGGTCGCCGCTCCACAGGGCGGGCGTGATGCCGCGCTCGGCGTCGAACTCGGCGTCCAGCTCGTCTCGTACGGAGGTGTCCTCGGGCGGGTCCGCCGGGCGGGCGTGGCCGGGCGAGACGCCGCCCAGCTCGTCGGGGTCGGTGAGCAGGCGCCGGTAGAGGGCGGAGCGCTCCTGAAGTTCCTCGTGGGTGCCGACGTCGGCGAGGCGCCCGTCGTCGAGGACGGCGATGCGGTCGGCGAGGTTCAGGGTGGAGCGGCGGTGGGCGATGAGCAGGGTGGTGCGGCCCGCCATGACGCCGCGCAGCGCCTCGTGGATCTCGTGCTCCACGCGCGCGTCCACCGCCGACGTCGCGTCGTCGAGGACGAGCAGGCGGGGGTCGGTGAGGATGGCGCGGGCGAGCGCGATGCGCTGGCGCTGGCCTCCGGAGAGGGAGAGGCCCTGCTCGCCGACCGTGGTGTCGTACCCGTCGGGCAGTTCGGAGATGAACCGGTCGGCCTGGGCGGCGCGCGCGGCGGCCTCGATCTGCTCCTGGGTGGCGTCGGGATGGCCGTAGGCGATGTTGGCGCGGACCGTGTCGGAGAAGAGGAAGGAGTCCTCGGGCACCAGCCCGATGGCGGAGCGCAGGGAGTCGAGCGTCAGCTCGCGCACGTCGTGCCCGCCGATGAGGACGGCGCCGTGTGTCACGTCGTAGAAGCGGGGCAGCAGCAGCGACACGGTCGACTTGCCGCTGCCGGAGGAGCCGACGACGGCGAGGGTCTCGCCGGGGGTTATCTGGAAGGTCAGCCCGTCGAGGACGGGACGGTCGTCTTCGTACGCGAATCCCACGTCGTCGAACTCGACGGTGGCCGGGGCGTCGGCGGGCAGCTCCTTGGTGCCGTCGCTCATGCTCGGCTCGGTGTCGATGAGCTCGAGGACGCGCTCGACGCCCGCGCGGGCCTGCTGCCCGACGGTGAGGACCATGGCGAGCATGCGCACGGGCCCGACGAGCTGCGCGAGGTAGGTGGAGAAGGCGACGAACGTGCCGAGCGTGATCTCGCCGCGCACGGCCAGCCAGCCGCCGAGGGCCAGCATGGCGACCTGGCCGAGCATGGGGACGGCCTGGAGGGCGGGGGTGTAGCGGGAGTTGAGGCGGATGGTCCGCATCCGCCCCGCGAAGAGCTTGCGCCCGACCTCGCGGAGCTTCCCGGTCTCCTGGTCCTCCTGCCCGAAGCCCTTCACCACGCGTACGCCGCTGACGGCGCCGTCGACCACTCCGGCGACGGCGGCGGCCTGGGCCTGCGCGTACCAGGTGGCGGGGTGCAGCCGGGAGCGGGAGCGGCGGGCGATGAACCACAGGGCGGGGGCGACGGCGAGCGCGACGAGGGTGAGCGGCAGCGAGAGCCAGGCCATGATGCCCAGGGAGATCACGAAGAGCAGGATGTTGCCGATGGTCATCGGCAGCATGAAGAGCAGGCCCTGGATGAGCTGGAGGTCGCTGGTCGCGCGGCCGACGACCTGCCCGGTGGACAGCTCGTCCTGGCGCCGCCCGTCGAGCCGCGTGATCGTCCCGTACATCTCGGTGCGCAGGTCGTGCTGGACGTCGAGGGCGAGACGGCCGCCGTAGTAGCGGCGGATGTAGGTGAAGACGTAGACGAGGACGGCGGCGCCGATCAGGGCCCCCGCCCAGGGGCCCATGGAGCTGCCGCCGCCCTTGCCGTCCTCCCCGATGACGTCATCGATGATCACCTTGGTGATCAGGGGTACGACGGCCATGACGGCCATGCCGGCGAGCGAGGAACCGAGCGCGAGCACGACGTCCTTCGGATACCGCCAGGCGTATCCGGTGAGCCGCCGCGCCCATCCCCGTTGCTCTGTCACTCAGTGCCTCCCGGTCGTCCGTACTGCCGGAAGGCACCAACGCCGCGACGAGCCGATTTCATCCCGCCGCAACAAAAACGGGGCCCGTCAGCTGCCGGGCACGGCCACGAACGCCTCACGCGGGGTGTCCGTCGGGACGTAGCGGTGGGCGGCGGGGGCCTGGGGCGTCAGGTCCTTGTGGATGGCCTTGGCGACGCCCTGGATGGTGGCGACGCCGTAGTTCATGGTGCTGTTGCCATGCGTGAGCACGGAGATCGTGTAGTCGTGGCCGCCGCCCTTGAACGCGCCGATGCTGTGCACGCGCCAGCCGTGGGTCGAACGCTGGAGCCAGCCGTTCTTGACGTGTATGGCGACACCGGAGGGCGCGCCCGCCGGAGTGCCCCAGCGCTGCGCGGAGACGACCTTGCCCATCAGCTTCAGTATGTAGGCGCGCGCGTTGTCGCTCAGGACGGAGTTCTTGGCGGTGATCAGCGCGAGGAGCTTCTGCTCGTCGGCCGCGTTGATCCGGGTGAGGCCCCAGTAGCCGCCGGAGCCCGGCACGGTCTTCGTCATCTTCGCGGCCTTGAGGAAGGCGTTGATCTTTCCGGTGCCGAGCTGGCGCCAGAGTGTGCTGGTCGCCGTGTTGTCCGACTTGGTGATCATGGCGTACGCGAGGTCCGACTCGCGTTCCGTCAGCTTGCGGTCGGTCTTCTTCGCGTCCCACAGGAGCGTGGCGAGGACGGTCGCCTTGACGACGCTGGCCGAGTCGAACGAAGTGGTCGAGCGCAGGGTGCAGGTGGTGTCCGTGGCGCGGTCGTGAAGCCCGATGGCGATGGTGCCCTTGCGGTTCTTCAGCGCGGCGGTGATGTCCTTGGTGAGCTTGGCGGCGAGGCCGGCCTGCGCGGACGTGCAGCTGACGGTCGGCGCGGGCGCGGCGACGGCGGGCGCGGAGCCCGCGACCGCGCCGAGCGGCACGAGGACGCCGGCGGCGAGCCCCGCCGAGAGCAGGCGGGCACGCCGGGATATCCCGGTTACCGGGTGGTGCGTCATGAAGTCTGTCCCATCCCCTTGATCCGTACGGGATCCCCCGTGGGCCCGTACGAGCGCGCCCCCGGCGCACTCTCACCACATGACTCACCGGTGGCGGTGAAGGTTGTACGAGGGGCCGGGCCTCTCGGCCCGGCCCCTCGGTCCTGCCCCTCGGCCGAGCAGGTCGGCCCGGCAGGTCAGCCCAGATGCGTGGGCGCGAACATCCGCAGCACCGCCGGGAGCACCACCACGGACGGCCCCGGCTCCGCCAGCGCCTTCGCCAGGTCGTCCCGGAGCGTCTCCGGGGACGTGCGCACACCCGGCACCCCGAAGGACTCCGCGAGCGCCACGAAGTCGGGCCGCGCCAGCTCCGTGCCGGTCGCCTCGCCGAACGCGTCGGACATGTACTCGCGCAGGATGCCGTAACCGCCGTCGTCGACGATCAGCCACGTCACGTTGAGCCCGTACTGCCGCGCGGTCGCCAGCTCCGCTATCGAGTACATCGCGCCGCCGTCACCCGAGACGGCGAGGACCGGATGGGAGGGGTCGGCGACGGCGGCGCCCAGCGCCGCCGGGAAGCCGTAGCCGAGGCCGCCCGCGCCCTGCGCCGAGTGCATCGTGTTGGGGCGCCGCGCGTCGAACGCCGACCAGGCCCAGTAGGCGAGGATCGTCATGTCCCAGAAGGACGGCGCCGCGTCCGGCAGCGCCTCACGGACGGCGGCCAGGACCTGCTGCTCCAGCGTGAGGTCCTGCGCGGCGATCCGCTCCCGGACGCGGTCCAGCACCGCCCGCACCCGCTCGGGCGCCGACGGGTCCTCGCGGGGCGCGTCGATCGTCTCCAGGAGGGCCGACAGCGCGAGCCGCGCGTCCGCGTGGATGCCGAGCCCGGGGTGGTTGGACTCCAGCTTCCCCGCGTCCGCCTCGATCTGGATGACCCGGCCGCGCGGCTTGAAGGTGTGGTAGTTCGAGGACAGTTCACCGAGGCCGGAGCCGACCACGAGCAGGACGTCCGCGTCCTCCAGGAAGTCCGTGGTGTGGCTGTCCTCCAGCCAGGACTGGAGGGACAGCGGGTGCTCCCAGGGGAAGGCGCCCTTGCCGCCGAAGGTCGTGACCACGGGGGCGTTCACCAGCTCCGCCAGGGCGAGGAGCTTCCCGGAGGCGTCCGAGCGGATGACGCCGCCGCCCGCGATGATCGCCGGCCGCTCCGCGCGCGTGAGGAGGTCGGCGGCGACGGCCGTCAGTTCGGGGCGCGGCACGACCTCGTCCGGCGTCGCGTCCATGGCCGTGACGACCGGCAGCGTCGTCTCCGCGAGCAGTACGTCCTGCGGGATCTCCACCCAGACCGGGCCGTGCGGCGCGGTGAGCGCGGACTCCCAGGCCGCGGCGATCGCCGACGGGATCTGGGAGGCCGTGCGCACCGGGTGGACCGACTTCACGATGTCGCGGAAGGACGCCCGCTGGTCGCGCAGCTCGTGCAGGTAGCCGTGGCGGCCGCCGCCGAGCCCCGCCACCGGCACCTGACTGGCGATGGCGAGGACCGGCGACGAACCCGCCGCCGCCTCCTGGAGCGCGGCGAGCGAGGTCAGCGCGCCGGGCCCGGTGGAGAGCAGCAGCGGGGCGACCTCACCGGTGATCCGGCCGTACGCGTCCGCCGCGAACGCCGTGTTGTTCTCGACGCGCAGGCCGACGTACGACAACGACGAGCGGCGCAGCGCGTCGAACATGCCGAGCGCGTGCTGGCCCGGCAGACCGAAGACGGTGGTCGCGCCGAGGCCGGACAGGGTCTCCATGACGAGGTCGCCGCCGTTGCGCCCCGGGGGCGGGTTCAGCGCGGCCTCGGTCTGCGCGGCGGTGGGCCGCAGCACGACATCGTGATCGTGGGTCACCGCTCGCTCACCGCCTGGCGGGGCAGGCGCGCCTCGGCGATCTGGCGGGACATGATCGTCGTCAGTTCGTACGCCGTGTGGGAGGCGGCGACCGCGGTGATCTCCGCGTGGTCGTAGGCCGGGGCGACCTCGACGACGTCCGCCGAGACGAGGTTGCAGGAGGCGAGGCCCCGCAGGATCTCCAGGAGCTCGCGGGAGGTCATGCCGCCCGCCTCGGGGGTGCCGGTGCCGGGCGCGTGGGCCGGGTCGAGGCAGTCGATGTCGATGGAGATGTACAGCGGGCGGTCACCGATGCGCTGGCGCAGCTGGTCGGCGACCTCGTCGGCGCCACGGCGGTAGATGTCCGCCGAGGTGACGATGCCGAAGCCCATCTTCTCGTCGTCGGTGAGGTCCTTCTTGCCGTACAGCGGGCCGCGCGTGCCGACGTGGGAGAGCGCCTCGGTGTCGAGGATGCCCTCTTCCACGGCGCGGCGGAACGGCGTGCCGTGCGTGTACTCGGCGCCGAAGTACGTGTCCCAGGTGTCCAGGTGGGCGTCGAAGTGCAGCAGCGCGACCGGGCCGTGCTTCTTGGCCACGGAACGCAGCAGCGGCAGCGCGATGGTGTGGTCGCCGCCGAGGGTCATCATGCGGGCGCCGGAGCCGAGGAGGTCGTCGGCGGCGGCCTCGATGGTCTCCACCGCCTCGTTGATGTTGAAGGGGTTGGCGGAGATGTCACCGGCGTCGGCGACCTGCGCGAGCGCGAAGGGGGAGGCGTCCTGCGCGGGGTTGTAGGGGCGCAGGAGGCGGGAGGCCTCGCGGATCGCGTTGCCGCCGAAGCGGGCGCCGGGGCGGTAGGAGACACCGGAGTCGAAGGGCACACCGACCACGGCGACGTCGGTCTTGCCGCCGACCTCGTCGAGCCGCGGCAGCCGCGCGTATGTCGCCGGGCCCGCGTACCGGGGGATGCGGGAGGAGTCGACGGGGCCGCGGGGGGTCGTCGGGTTCTCGGCGGTGCTCATGGTCGGTGTTCCTCCTGCTGGTGCGAGTACTGCGTTTCAAGTGTCGCGCGACCCACTGACAACGCTGACAACGCTGACAACGGCGGCAGTGGGCCGCGCGGAGATCTAGACGGCCACCGGAGCCTGGGGCTCCGTGGTGGCCCCCCGCCCGGCGAGGCGTTCGCGCCAGGCGGCGAGCACGGCCGCGTCGGTGGGCTTCGTGGCGAGGGAGACCGCCACGTACACGGCGAGCGAGATCAGCAGGCCGTAGTAGACCGGCTCGGTGGCGAGGATTCCGTACCCCCACATGAGCCCGATGACGGAGAGACCGCCGGCGGTGACGGCGGCGAGTGCGCCGGGAGCGGTGCCGCGGCGCCACAGCAGGCCGCCGAGGATCGGCACGAGCAGGCCGCCGACGAGCAGGTTGTAGGCGACGGTCAGCGCCTGGACCACGTCGTTGAGCGCGATGGCGATGACGATCACGGCGACGCCCATGATGAGGATGAAGGCGCGGTTGCCCTTGACCTCGTCGTGCCCCTCGCCCTCCGGGGCGCCCCTCCCCCGCAGCCGCGACCAGATGTCGTTGTTGGCGACGGTCGCGCAGGCGATGAGCGCTCCGGAGGACGTCGACATGACGGCGGCAAGGGCGGCGGCGAGGACGAGTCCCCGTACGCCGATGGGCAGTTCGTCCTTGACGATGGTCGCGAAGGCCGCGTCGGCGTTCGGCAGCTTCGGGTACATCACCTTGGCGGCGGTGCCGATGACGGCGCCCGCGATCGCGTAGACGAGGCAGTAGGTACCGGCGACGGTGCCGCCGTAGCGGGCGACCTTGTCGCTGCGCGCGGTGAAGACGCGCTGCCAGATGTCCTGCCCGATGAGCATGCCGAACGTATAGATCAGCACGTACGTGAAGATCGTCTCGCCGCCGATGCCCAGCGGGTCGAAGTACTCGGTCGGCAGCTTCGCCTTCATCTCGCCGAACCCGCCGGCCTTGACGACGGCGATGGGCAGAAGCAGCAACAGCACACCGATGGTCTTCACCACGAACTGCACCATGTCGGTGAGGGTGATGGACCACATGCCGCCGAGCGTCGAGTAGGCGACGACGATCGAGCCGCCCAGGACGATCGCGAGCGTGCGGTTCATGTCGAACAGGACGTCGAAGATGGTGGCGTACGCGATGGTCGAGGTGACCGCGAGCATCAGCGTGTACGCCCACATGACCACTCCGGAGATGACGCCCGCGCGCCCTCCGTAGCGCAGGTCGAGCATCTCGGAGACGGTGTAGACCTTCAGGCGCGCGATGCGGGCCGAGAAGAACACGCTGAGCGCGAGGAGTCCGAGGCCGATGGTGAAGACCATCCAGGCGCCCGAGAGCCCGTACTGGTAGCCGAGGCCGACGCCGCCGATGGTGGAGGCCCCGCCGAGGACGATGGCGGCCATGGTCCCGGAGTACATCCACGGCCCGAGGCGCCGCCCGGCGACCAGGAACTCGGACTTCGACTTGGCGCGGCGCATGCCCCACCAGCCCATGGCCAGCATCCCGGCGAGATAGACGACGATCACTGTGTAGTCGACGGCCATAAGGGGGGCCTCCTTCGCGCACCTCGGTGGCGTGTCGTGCAGATGGGGGTGAAGACCGCCGCGGGGACATCCGCCCGTACCCGCGGCCTGCGGTCGGCACGACCTTAGGTGGCCGCAAAGCAACCCTGAAGTGTACGTTTCATCCACTTACCGTGACCTAGATGGATGGAACGTCCGCCATGGCCGACCCCGCCGGCGCCCGGGGCCCCGCAGCGCCCCCGACCCCGCCGGTCCCGCTCGCCGCGCTGCTGGCCCGCGAAGAGCTCGGGCTGCGGCAGATCGCGGGCCCGGAGGCAGCCGGGACGGCCGTGCAGTGGGTGCACACCTCGGAGATGGCGGACCCGTACCCGTACCTCCTCGGCGGCGAGCTGCTCCTGACGGCGGGCGTCCACATCACCGGTCCGGAGGCGTCGCAGGCCCACCTCGACGCCTACGTGGCCCGCATCGTCGCGGCGGGCGGCGCGGCCCTCGGCTTCGGTGTCGCGCCGGTCCACGACACCGTGCCCCACGCCCTGGTCGCGGCCTGCGACCGGCACGGCCTGCCCCTCCTCGAGGTACCGCCGCAGACCACGTTCAGCGGCGTCGCCCGCGCGGTGTGGCGGCTGATGAGCGAGGCCAGGCATGTGGAGCTGCGCCGGGTCGCGGAGGCGCAGCAGGGCCTCGCGACGGCCGCCGCGCGGCCCGACCCCGTCCCCGCCGTCCTGCGCCAGCTGGCGGCGCGGCTCGGCGGGCTCGCGGTGCTGTACGGGCCCGACGGCACGGAGCTGCAGGTTGAGGGCGGGCCCGGGAGGCGGCGCGCGGAGCCTGCGGAGCTGACCGGCATCGTGCGGCGCGCCACGCCCGCCGCCCCGGCGTCCGCCGCCGACACGGCAGGGACCACGCACCTCGCCGCGTACGCGCTCGGCGGCGGCCGCGGCTTCACGCTCGGGGTCGCCACGGAGCGCCGCGAACCCGGTGACCACACCATCGCGGGAGCGGCGGTCGTGCTGCTCTCCCTGCTCACCGGTGAACACCAGGGTGCCTCCGAAGCGGCCCGCTCGGCGGCGCTCGTACGGCTGCTCCTCGGTGCCGCCCCCGAGGAAACCGGCCCTCTCCTGGGCAGCGAAACGTGGACCGTCGTCCACGCGCGCGGGGAGCGCACCCCACTGGCCGCCTCGGCGCTCGCCGCGGCGCTCGGCAGCGGTCTGGTCGACCCGGGCGAGGACGTCGTACGCCTGCTCCTGCCCGCCGACCGCGAGGTCGCCCCCGCCCACGGCTGGACCCTGGGTATCTCCGCCCCCGCCGCCCCGGGCGACCTCGCGGCAGCCGACACCCAGGCGGCCCGCGCCCTGCGCCGCGCGGAGGCCACCCGCCGCCCCCTCGTACGCCACCACGCGAGCGGCCTCGCCGCGCTGGTCGCCCCGGAGGAGGCCGACGCCCACGCGCGCGTGCTGCTCGCTCCCCTGGGCGACAACGCCACGTTGCTGGAGACCCTGCGCACGTGGCTCTCCTTGCACGGCAGCTGGGACCGCACGGCGGTAGCACTCTCCGTCCACCGCAACACGGTCCGCCAACGAATCACACGCTGCGCGTCCCTGCTCCAGTCAGACCTGGACGACCCAGACGTACGAATGGAACTCTGGTTCACCCTCAACCGCCCCCACTAAGCGTCGCCCCACCAGGGGCGCGGGGAACTGCGCACCCAGCCACACCCCACCCGCACTGAAGGAACCACACCCCGACCCCCACCCCCCCCCAGGGGCGCGGGGAACTGCGCGACCGGCCCCCACCCACCCGCACCTGACGATCACCAAACCCCGCCCAGCGCAGAGCACTCGTCCCGCACAATAGGAGCCATGCCGATACCCACCCGTCCCGCGCTCGTCGATCACCTCGTCCGCACCCGCATCGCGGGCGACGTCGCCACTCCCCGTGAGAACAACCTCAGCCACTACAGGAAGCTCGCGAACGGCGACCGCCACTACTGGCTCGGCCTGGAGCTCGGCGACCGCTGGAGCGACGAGCAGGACGTCCTCGCGGTGATGGCCGAGCGCTGCGGCGTCATCGACGACCCCGGGCACCGGCAGGGCCAGGACACCATCGACCCGGAGCTGACGGTCGACGCCCTGGAGCGCATGGCGGCCCGCCTGCGCAAGGCGGCCGCCGGCAAGGAGAGCGTCCTGTTCGCCACCGGCCACCCCGGCGGTCTGCTCGACGTGCACCGCGCGACGGCCGCCGCCCTGCGCGCGGCGGGCTGCGAGATCGTGGTGATCCCCGAGGGCCTCATGGCCGACGAGGGCATGGTGTTCCAGTTCGCGGACGTGGCGGTCCTTGAGCGCGGCGCGACGCTGTGGCACACGCACTCCCCCGAGCCGATGAACGCGATCCTGGACGGCCTGGAGCGCGAGGGCCGCCCGCAGCCGGACCTGGTGGTCGCCGACCACGGCTGGGCGGGCCGTGCCGGCCAGCGGGGCCTGGACTCGATGGGCTACGCGGACTGCAACGACCCGGCGCTGTTCATCGGCGAGGCGGAGGGCACCGTGCAGGTGACGGTCCCCCTGGACGACCACGTGACGAGCCCCCGCCACTACGACCCGATGACGGCCTACTTGCTGAACGCGGCGGGGCTGCTCCCCGAGTCCTGACCCGGCCCCGGCGTCGGGTCCAGGTACACCCGCCTGATCGCCGGAACGCGCGCCCGCACGCGCCGCGCCATGCGGTCGCAGGCCTGCTCGACGTCCCCGGCCGTCGACACGTCCCGGAAGTCCACCTTCGCGGCCACCAAGGCCTCGTCGGGCCCCTGGAGGAGCGTGGTCAGCTCCAGTACGTCCACCACGTCCGGGTCGGCGAGCAGCTCGGCCCGCACCGCCTCCCGCATCTCCCGCGGCAGCGGCCGGCCGATCAGCAGCTCGGAGTTGGCACGGCCGAGGACCCAGGCGACGTACACGAGCAGCACGCCGATGCAGAGCGAGGCGGCGCCGTCCCACACCCCGGACCCGGTGAGCTGCCCGCCGAGCAGCCCGGCCGCGGCGAGCACGAGGCCCGCGAGCGCCGCCGAGTCCTCCATCACGACGGCCTTGACCGCCGTGTCGGGGGTGTGGCGCAGATAGCGCTTGAGCCGCACTCCGTAGCGGTCGGCCTCCCCGCGCGCCTGCTTGAGACCGGTGCGCAGGGAGTAGCCCTCCAGGAGGAAGGCGACGCCGAGGACGATGTACGAGATGAGCGGGTCGCCCGGCTCATGACCGTGGGTCAGGGTGTGGATGCCGTCGTAGACGGCGAAGACGCCGCCGCCGACGAAGGTGGCGACGGAGGCGAGCAGCGCCCAGATGTAGCGGGCCCCTCCGTAGCCGAGCGGGTGTTCCTCGTCGGCGGGCCGTGCGCCGGCCTTGAGGGAGGCGAGCAGCATCAGCTCGGTGACGGTGTCGGCGACGGAGTGCGCCGCTTCGGAGAGCATCGCGCTGGAGCCGCTGAGGACGCCGGCGACCGCCTTGGCCAGTGCGATGCCGAGGTTGGCGACGGCGGCGACGATGACCGTGAAGGTGCTCTCGCCGCCGCCCTGAGGCTTCTCTGACGGTTCCTCACTCATATACCGGACGGTATGCCCGATCAGCGCGGAACGCGAACCACGCCTTCCTGGATGACCGTCACCGCGAGCCGCCCGTCCTGCGTCCAGATCCGCGCCTGCCCGAGGCCCCGGCCGCCCGAGGCGGACGGCGACTCCTGGTCGTAGAGCAGCCATTCGTCCGCGCGGAAGGGCCGGTGGAACCACATGGCGTGGTCGAGCGAGGCGCCGACGACGTCGCCGACCGCCCAGCCGCCCCTGCCGTGCGCGAGCAGCACCGAGTCGAGCAGCGTCATGTCGGAGACGTACGTGGCGAGACACACGTGCAGCAGGGAGCCGGGCGCGTCGTCGGCGAGTTTGCCGTTGGTCCGGAACCACACCTGGGAGCGCGGCTCGCGCGGCTGCCCGACGGTCCCCCAGGGCGGCACGTCGGCGTAGCGAAGGTCGACGGCGGCGCGCGCCTCGATGAGCCGCTCGGCGACGTGTCCCGGCAGATGGAGGGGGAGCGTCTCGGCGGCGGTCGGCAGCGTCTCGGGGTCGGGCGCGTGCGGCATCACGGCCTGGTGCTCCAGGCCCTCCTCGTACGTCTGGAAGGACGCGGAGAGGTGGAAGATCGGCTGCCCGTGCTGGACGGCGACGACGCGCCGCGTGGTGAAGGAGCGGCCGTCGCGGATGCGGTCGACGGTGTAGACGATCGGCGCGCCGGGGTCACCGGGGCGCAGGAAGTACGCGTGCAGGGAGTGGGCATTGGGGCCTCCCCTGCTCGAGCGAAGCCGAGAGCTCGGGGAACGGTCGTCGGGGACGGTGCGCCCGGCGGCGACCAGGGCCTGCGCGGCGACCTGACCCCCGAAGACGCGGGGCACGAGCGCCGAACGGCTCACGCCCCGGAAGATGTCCTCCTCGATCTGCTCCAGGTCGAGCAGATCGAGGAGGGCGTCAAGTGCCTGGTTCATAAAGGTAGTTCTACCGGGCTTCTACGGAGAGTGCCCCTACAGGCCCATGTCCTTGGCGATGATCATCTTCATGACCTCGCTGGTGCCGCCGTAGATGCGGTTGACGCGGTTGTCGGCGTACAGGCGGGCGATGGGGTACTCGTTCATGAAGCCGTAGCCGCCGTGCAGCTGGAGGCACTTGTCGATGACGCGGTGCGCGACCTCGGTGGCGAACAGCTTCGCGGAGGCGGCCTCGGCGGCGGTCAGCTCGCCCGCGTCCAGGGCCTCCAGGGCGCGGTCGACGACGGCCTCGGCGGCGTCCACCTCGGCCTGGCAGGCGGCCAGCTCGAACTTGGTGTTCTGGAAGGAGGCGACCGGCTTGCCGAAGACGGTGCGCTCCTGGACGTACTGCTTGGCGAACCGGACGGCGGCCTTGGCCTGGGCGTAGGCGCCGAAGGCGATGCCCCAGCGCTCCGAGGGGAGGTTGCTGCCGAGGTAGTAGAAGCCCTTGTTCTCCTCGCCGAGGAGGTCCTCGACGGGCACCTTCACGTCGACGAACGCCAGCTCGGCGGTGTCGGAGGTCTTCAGGCCCAGCTTGTCGAGCTTGCGGCCGACGGAGTAGCCCTCGGACTTGGTGTCGACGGCGAAGAGGGAGATGCCGAAGCGGCGGTCCTCGGCGGTGGGCGCGGAGGTGCGGGCGCAGACGATGACACGGTCGGCGTGCACGCCGCCGGTGATGAAGGTCTTGGCGCCGTTGAGGACGTAGTGGGTGCCGTCCTCGGAGAGCTTGGCGGTGGTCTTCATGCCCGCGACGTCGGAGCCGGTGCCCGGCTCGGTCATCGCGAGGGCCCACATCTCCTCGGCGGAGACGAACTTCTCCAGGTAGCGCTTCTTCTGCTCGTCGGTGGCGAGCATCTTGATGTAGGGCAGGGCGAGCAGCACGTGGACGCCGGAGCCGCCGAAGCTGACGCCCGCGCGGGCCGTCTCCTCGTACTGGATGGCCTCGAACTTGTGCGTGTCCAGGCCGGCGCCGCCGAACTCCTCGGGGACGTTGATCCCGAAGAGGCCAAGGTCGGCGAGCTTGTAGTAGAACTCGCGGGGGACCTGACCGGCGGCGAACCACTCATCGTGGACGGGTACGACCTCGGCCTCGATGAAGGCGCGCAGGGTCTCCCGGAACGCCTCGTGGTCCTCATTGAAAACGGTACGGCGCACGGAGAACTCCCTCTGCCTACTGCCAACGTCGACTCAGCGGACTAAGCGCTTGCTCAGAGGCAGGTTACCCGGCGGTCACCAGAGGCGTCCAGAGACGCACGTCACTCGGCGGCCGCCGCCGCGAAGGCCCCCCGCGCGAGGCGGTGCAGCAGCTCCGCCATGCCGGCCCGGCTGGGCAGCACGTCGCGGCGGCTGAGGTGCGGCGTGGAGTTCAGCAGCCCGAAGACGGCGTGCACCGCGACCCGGGCCGCCTTCTCGGCGAGGTCGGGGTAGACCTTGCGCACCACCTCCACCCAGATCTCCACGTACTGCCGCTGGAGCTGGCGGACCAGCTTGCGGTCGCTGTCCCGCAGGCGGTCCAGCTCGCGGTCGTGCAGGGTGATCAGGGAGCGGTCGTCGAGGGCGAAGTCGATGTGGCCCTCGATGAGCGAGTCCAGCACCCGCCCGGGCGCCCCGTCCGTGTCGGCCAGGCACCGCTTGCCGCCCGTCAGGAGCTGCCCGCTGATGCCGACAAGCAGCTCGGCGAGCATCGCGTCCTTGCCCGCGAAGTGCCGGTAGAGACCGGGTCCGCTGATCCCCACGGCGGCCCCTATCTCGTCCACCCCGACCCCGTGGAAGCCGCGCTCGGCGAAGAGCCGGGCAGCCTCCTTGAGGATCTGCTCGCGGCGGGTGGGGGCGTCGGTTCTGGTGGCCATGGAATTGATTCTAGACAGGCCGGTTAGCGGTCGTTAACCTGAGGGAAACGCGTTAACGCTCATTAACCGGGCAAGGGGGCTCGAACTGATGCGGCAGGCACCAGTGCTGACGAGCGCGGCTGATCCCGCGTCGGAGGCGTGGCGGGCGAACGAGACGGCGCACACCGCCCTCGTCGAAGAGCTGCGGGCCAAGCTCGCGGCGGCCGCGCTCGGCGGCGGCGAGCGGGCCCGCGCCCGCCATGTGGCGCGCGGCAAGCTGCTGCCCCGGGACCGGGTGGACACGCTCCTCGACCCCGGCTCGCCCTTCCTGGAGCTGGCTCCCCTCGCGGCCGAGGGGATGTACGGCGGGGACGCCCCGGCGGCCGGTGTCATCGCCGGGATCGGCCGGGTCTCGGGCCGCGAGTGCGTGATCGTCGCCAATGACGCCACGGTCAAGGGCGGCACGTACTACCCCATGACGGTGAAGAAGCACCTGCGCGCCCAGGAGGTGGCCCTGGAGAACCGCCTCCCGTGTCTCTACCTCGTCGACTCGGGCGGCGCCTTCCTGCCGATGCAGGACGAGGTCTTCCCCGACCGCGAGCACTTCGGGCGGATCTTCTACAACCAGGCGCGGATGTCGGGCGCGGGCATTGCGCAGATCGCGGCCGTGCTCGGCTCGTGCACGGCCGGCGGGGCGTATGTCCCGGCGATGAGCGACGAGGCGGTGATCGTGCGCGAGCAGGGCACGATCTTCCTCGGCGGCCCGCCCCTGGTGAAGGCCGCGACCGGCGAGGTCGTGACCGCGGAGGAGCTGGGCGGCGGCGCGGTCCACTCCCGCACCTCCGGCGTCACCGACCACCTCGCCGAGGACGACGCGCACGCGCTGCGCATCGTGCGGAACATCGTGGCCACCCTCCCCGCGCGCGGGGAGCTGCCGTGGGCGGTACAGCCCGTGGAGGAGCCCAAGGTCGACCCCTTGGGCCTGTACGGCGCGGTGCCGACGGACTCCCGCACCCCCTATGACGTCCGCGAGGTCATCGCGCGCGTGGTGGACGGCTCGCGCTTCCAGGAGTTCAAGGCGGAGTACGGCACGACGCTGGTCACCGGCTTCGCGCACATCCACGGCCACCCGGTCGGGATCGTCGCGAACAACGGCATCCTGTTCTCCGAGTCCGCCCAGAAGGGCGCCCACTTCATCGAGCTGTGCGACCAGCGCGGCATCCCCCTGGTCTTCCTCCAGAACATCTCCGGCTTCATGGTCGGCAAGGACTACGAGGCGGGCGGCATCGCCAAGCACGGCGCGAAGATGGTCACGGCCGTGGCCTGCGCCCGCGTCCCGAAGCTGACGGTCGTCGTCGGCGGTTCGTACGGCGCGGGCAACTACTCGATGTGCGGCCGGGCCTACAGCCCCCGCTTCCTGTGGATGTGGCCGAACGCCAAGATCTCCGTGATGGGCGGCGAGCAGGCCGCCTCCGTCCTCGCCACGGTCAAGCGCGACCAGCTGGAGGCGCGCGGCGAGCAGTGGGCGGCCGAGGACGAGGAGGCCTTCAAGGACCCGATCCGCGCGCAGTACGAGGACCAGGGCAACGCCTACTACGCCACGGCCCGCCTCTGGGACGACGGCGTGATCGACCCCCTGGAGACCCGGCAGGTGCTCGGCCTGGCGCTGACCGCGTGCGCGGGCGCCCCACTTCCCCAGAGGGACCCCGCGGCGCCCGGCTTCGGCGTCTTCCGGATGTGAGGGGCGGGACGATGAGCGACTTCCAGCAAGGCACCAGGCAAGGGACCACCTCGGGGAGAGGGACCATGTTCGACACGGTGCTCGTCGCCAACCGCGGCGAGATCGCGGTCCGCGTCATCCGCACGCTGCGGGCGCTCGGCGTCCGCTCGGTGGCCGTGTTCAGCGACGCGGACGCGGACGCCCGCCATGTGCGCGAGGCGGACACGGCGGTGCGGCTCGGCCCCGCGCCGGCCGCCGAAAGCTATCTGTCCGTGGAGCGCATCCTCGCGGCGGCGGCCGCCTCGGGCGCCCAGGCGATCCACCCGGGCTACGGATTCCTCGCGGAGAACGCCACGTTCGCGCGGGCCTGCGCCGACGCCGGACTCGTCTTCATCGGCCCGCCCGCCTCGGCGATCGAGCTGATGGGCGACAAGATCCGCGCCAAGGAGACGGTGAAGGAGGCCGGCGTCCCGGTCGTCCCCGGCTCCTCAGGGAGCGGCCTGACCGACGCAGAACTGGCCGCCGCCGCGCGGGAGATCGGCACCCCGGTGCTGCTCAAGCCGAGCGCGGGCGGCGGCGGCAAGGGCATGCGCCTGGTGCGCGACGAGGCCCTGCTCGCCGAGGAGATCGCGGCGGCCCGCCGGGAGGCCCGCGCCTCCTTCGGCGACGACACGCTGCTCGTGGAGCGGTGGATCGACCGCCCCCGGCACATCGAGATCCAGGTCCTCGCGGACGGCCAGGGACATGTGATCCACCTCGGCGAGCGCGAGTGCTCCCTCCAGCGCCGCCACCAGAAGATCATCGAGGAGGCGCCCAGCGTCCTCCTGGACGAGGCCACGCGCGCGGCGATGGGCGAGGCGGCGGTCCAGGCGGCCCGCTCCTGCGGGTACGCGGGCGCGGGCACGGTCGAGTTCATCGTGCCGGTCAAGGACCCCTCCTCGTACTACTTCATGGAGATGAACACCCGCCTCCAGGTGGAGCACCCCGTCACGGAGCTGGTCACCGGCCTCGACCTGGTGGAGTGGCAGCTGCGGGTGGCCGCCGGGGAGCGCCTGCCGTTCGCGCAGGAGGACATCACCCTCACCGGGCACGCGGTGGAGGCCCGGATCTGCGCCGAGGACCCTTCCCGCGGCTTCCTCCCCTCGGGCGGCACCGTCCTCGCCCTGCGCGAGCCGCAGGGTGACGGCGTGCGCACGGATTCCGGCCTGAGCGAGGGCACGGAGGTCGGCAGCCTCTACGACCCGATGCTCTCCAAGGTCATCGCGTACGGCCCCGACCGCGCCACGGCCCTGCGCAAGCTGCGGGCCGCGCTCGCCGGGACGGTCACCCTGGGCGTGCCGACGAACGCGGGCTTCCTGCGCAGACTGCTGGCCCACCCGGCGGTGGTCGCGGGCGAGCTGGACACCGGCCTCGTGGAGCGCGAGGTGGACGGCCTGGTCCCGGACGGCGTGCCCGACGAGGTGTACGAGGCGGCGGCCGCCGTGCGCCGGGCCGCGCTCGCGCCGGCGGACGCGGAGGACGGCTGGCGGGACCCCTTCTCCGTGCCGAGCGGCTGGCGGCTCGGCGGCACCCCGGCGCCCCTGACCCACTGGCTGCACGCGTCGGGACTTGAACCCGTCACTCACCAGCTCCGGGGAAGCGGCCACACCGTCACCCCCGACCGCGTCTCGGTCACCGTCGACGGCACCCGGCACACCTTCCACCGCGCGGGCGACTGGCTGGGCCGGGACGGCGACGCCTGGCAGGTGCGGGACCACGACCCCGTGGAGGCGAGCCTCACCGGCGCCGCGCACGCCGGGGCCGACGCGCTCACCGCCCCCATGCCGGGCACCGTCACGGTCGTGAAGGTCTCCCCCGGCGACCGGGTGAGCGCGGGTCAGAGCCTGCTGGTGGTCGAGGCGATGAAGATGGAGCACGTCATCTGCGCCCCGCACGCCGGCACGGTCACCGAGCTGGACGTCACCGCGGGCACCACGGTCGCCATGGACCAGGTCCTCGCGGTGGTCCTCCCGGACGACGAGGCACACGACGAGGCACACGGCGGGACACACGACGAAGCGCACGAGGCAGGGCGATGACCGCCGCCGGGCTCCCGATGACCGTCCCGGACCCGCAGCTGCCGCCCCGCGTCCGCATCCACGAGGTCGGCGCCCGGGACGGCCTGCAGAACGAGCAGGCGGTCGTCCCCACCGAGGTCAAGGCGGAGTTCATCCACCGCCTGGCCGACGCGGGCCTGACCACGGTCGAGGCGACCAGCTTCGTGCACCCCAAGTGGGTGCCCCAGCTGGCCGACGCCGAGCGGCTCTTCCCCCTCCTCGGCGACCTCCAGGACGTGCGCCTGCCGGTCCTCGTGCCGAACGAACGCGGCCTGGAGCGGGCCCTCGCGCTCGGCGCCCACCGCGTCGCCGTCTTCGCCAGCGCCACCGAGTCCTTCGCCAAGGCCAACCTCAACCGCACGGTGGACGAGGCCCTCGCCATGTTCGACCCGGTGGTCACCCGCGCGCGTGAGCAGCGGATGCACGTGCGCGGCTATCTCTCGATGTGCTTCGGCGACCCGTGGGAGGGCCCGGTCCCCGTCGAGCAGGTCGTTCACGTCTGCCGCGCGCTGCTCGACATGGGGTGCGACGAGCTGAGCCTCGGCGACACCATCGGCGTGGCCACCCCGGGCCATGTGGCCGCCCTGCTCACCGCGTTGAACGAGGCGGAGGTCCCGACCGACCGGATCGGCGTGCACTTCCACGACACGTACGGCCAGGCGCTCGCCAACACCCTGGCCGCCCTGCGCCACGGCGTGACGACGGTGGACGCCTCCGCGGGCGGTCTCGGCGGCTGCCCGTACGCGAAGAGCGCCACCGGCAATCTCGCCACCGAAGACCTCGTCTGGATGCTGCACGGCCTCGGCATCGACACCGGGGTCGACCTCGGCCGTCTCTGCGCCACCAGCGCCTGGATGGCCGGCCACCTGGGCCGACCCAGCCCGTCCCGCACCGTCCGCGCCCTGACCCACCAGGAGCAGTGAAGAGAAGATGGACCACCGTCTGAGCCCCGAGCACGAGGAACTGCGCCGCACGGTCGAGGCGTTCGCGCACGACGTCGTCGCCCCGAAGATCGGCGACTTCTACGAGCGCCACGAGTTCCCGTACGAGATCGTCCGCGAGATGGGCCGCATGGGCCTGTTCGGCCTGCCCTTCCCCGAGGAGTACGGCGGGATGGGCGGCGACTACTTCGCGCTCGGCATCGCCCTCGAAGAGCTGGCCCGCGTCGACTCGTCGGTGGCGATCACCCTGGAGGCGGGCGTCTCGCTCGGCGCGATGCCGCTGCACCTGTTCGGCACGGAGGAGCAGAAGCGGCAGTGGCTGCCGAAGCTGTGCTCCGGCGAGATGCTCGGCGCGTTCGGCCTGACCGAGCCGGACGGCGGCTCGGACGCGGGCGGCACCCGCACCACGGCCGTGCGCGACGGCGACCAGTGGGTGATCAACGGCTCGAAGTGCTTCATCACCAACTCCGGTACGGACATCACCGGCCTGGTCACGGTCACCGCCGTCACCGGCCGCAAGGCCGACGGCCGCCCGCTGATCTCCTCGATCATCGTCCCGTCGGGGACACCGGGCTTCACGGTCGCGGCGCCGTACTCGAAGGTCGGCTGGAACGCCTCGGACACCCGAGAGCTGTCCTTCTCCGACGTCCGCGTGCCCGCGGCGAACCTCCTGGGCGAGGAGGGCCGGGGCTACGCCCAGTTCCTGCGCATCCTGGACGAGGGCCGGGTCGCGATCTCCGCGCTCGCCACCGGCCTCGCGCAGGGTTGCGTGGACGAGTCGGTGAAGTACGCCAAGGAGCGGCACGCCTTCGGCAAGCCGATCGGGGCGAACCAGGCCATCCAGTTCAAGATCGCCGACATGGAGACGCGGGCGCACATGGCCCGGGTCGGCTGGCGGGACGCGGCGTCGCGCCTGGTCGCCGGGGAGCCGTTCAAGAAGGAGGCGGCGATCGCCAAGCTCTACTCCTCGACCGTCGCCGTGGACAACGCCCGCGAGGCCACGCAGATCCACGGCGGATACGGCTTCATGAACGAGTACCCGGTGGCCCGGATGTGGCGGGACTCCAAGATCCTGGAGATCGGTGAGGGCACCAGCGAGGTGCAGCGGATGCTCATCGCCCGGGAGTTGGGCTTCGCGGGCTGAGCCGGCCGCCCTGCCCGGCCGACGGTGCGTGAGGGACCCCTGGAACCGGAGTGAGCTTAGGCTAGCCTAAGCTCTACTTCCGGCCAGTGGCTCCGGCCACCGTACCGTCACGAAAGCAGAGACCCCATGCCCCAGTCCCGTCCCTCCCACCTCTCCCGCCGCGGCATGCTCGCCGCCGGTGGCGCCCTCGGCCTGACCGCCGTCCTGGCGGCCTGCGGCAGCGAGAAAAAGGACGGGAAGAAGACCAAGGGCGGTGCGGCCGATTCCGGCCCCTGGAGCTTCAAGGACGACCGGGGCGAGACGGCGAAGCGCGACGCGGCACCGAAGAACATCGTCGCGTTCACCGGCGTCGCCGCCGCCCTGTTCGACTACGGCATCGAGTGCAAGGGCGTCTTCGGCCCGACGAAGACCAAGGACGGCAAGGCCGACGTGCAGGCCGGCGACATGGACGTCAGCAAGCTGACGGTCCTCGGCAACGAATGGGGCCGGTTCAGCGTCGAGAAGTACGCGAGCCTCGCCCCCGACGTGCTGATCTCCACCATGTTCGACGCCAAGGGCACCCTCTGGTACGTGCCGGAGGAGCCCAGCGACAAGATCCTCAAGCTCGCCCCGAGCGTCGGCATCAGCGTCTACGACCGTCAGATGACCCAGCCGCTCCAGCGCATCCTCGCGCTCGCCGAGTCGCTCGGCGCGGACGTGAAGTCCGACAAGGTCGTCAAGGCGAAGAAGCGCTTCGAGGACGCCTCCGAGCGGCTGCGCGAGGTCGCCAAGGCGCACAAGGACATCAAGGTCCTCGTGGGCTCCGCGAGCCAGGAGCTGTTCTACGTCTCCGGCTCGAACCTCTCCGTCGACCTTGAGTACTTCAAGGCGCTCGGCGTGAACATCATCGAGCCGCCGGAGAAGGCCAAGAAGGGGTCCGGCGGCTGGTTCGAGAACCTCAGCTGGGAGAACGTCGACCAGTACGACGCCGACCTCATCATGATGGACAACCGCACCTCCGCCCTCCAGCCGGCCGTCCTCGACGAGTCCAAGCCGACCTGGCGCAAGCTCCCCGCGGTCAAGGCCGGGCAGGTCATCCCGCGCGTCACGGAGCCGATCTTCTCGTACGACAAGTGCGCGCCGATCCTCGAGGACCTCGCCGACGCGATCGAGAAGGCGAAGAAGCTCAAGAAGGGCGCCTGACCCCTACGTTCCGCCCGCCCGGGCGGGGTCCCCGGGACGGTCCCCGGCGGCCCCGCCTGTCCGTCCGGATCCGGTACGCCTAGCCGACGGCCGGCCAGGGGACCTGCGGCGACTTGTAGTAGCCGATGCCGAGCGCGTCCCAGCGCGGGGCCTGCGCGGCGAGCCGCACCTTGTACTTCTCCCAGTCGTGCGTGGCCGCGGGCGACCAGCCGAGCTCGGCGATCCCGGGCAGCCTCGGGAACGCCATGTAGTCCAGGTGCGCGGAGGTCGAGAGCGTCTCCGTCCACAGCGGCGCCTCGACACCCATGACGGCGTCCGCGGGCGCGCCCTTCAGGTAGGTCGCCGGGTCCCAGTCGTACGAGCGCTGCACCTCGACGAGGCCCGCCCAGGACAGGCCGAGCGGGGTGTCCTTGGTGTACTTCATGTCGAGGTAGGAGCGGTCGGCCGGCGAGAGGACCAGCTTGGTGCCGTTCTTCGCGGCGTCCACGACCTGCTCGCGCTCGGCGGCGCCCGTCCTGTCGTAGCCCCAGTACTGGGCGACGGCGCCCTCGGCGGGCTCGGCGCCGGTGAGCTGGTGCCAGCCCATGACGGTCTTGCCGTACTTGGCGACCACCGGCTGCACCTTGTCCATGAAGGCGACGAAGTCCTCGTGGCTGGTGGAGTGCGCCTCGTCGCCGCCGATGTGGAGGTACTTGCCGGGCGTCATGGCGGCCAGCTCGCGGATCACGTCGTCCACGAAGTCGTACGTGACGTCCTTCTTCACGCACAGCGAGCTGAAGCCGACGGCGGTGCCGGTGTAGAGGGGCGGGGCGACGCCGTCGCAGTTCAGTTCGGCGTACGAGGCGAGGGCCGCGTTGGTGTGCCCCGGCATGTCGATCTCCGGGACGACCTCCAGGTGACGCGACGCGGCGTAGGCGACGATCTCCTTGTACTGGGCCTTGGTGTAGTAGCCGCCCTTGCCGCCGCCGACCTGCGTGGAGCCGCCGTATGCGGCCAGGCGCGGCCAGGAGTCGATGGCGATGCGCCAGCCCTGGTCGTCGCTGAGGTGCAGGTGCAGCTTGTTCATCTTGTAGAGCGCCGCCTGGTCGATGTAGCGCTTGACCTGCTCGACGGTGAAGAAGTGCCGCGAGACGTCGAGCATCGTGGAGCGGTAGCCGTAGCGCGGCATGTCCCTGATGGTGCCGCCCGCGATCCGCCACGGGCCGCGCTGCCTGGTCTTCTTCTCGACGGCGGCGGGCAGTTGCTGGCGCACTGTCTGGACGCCGTGGAAGAGCCCGGCGTCCGACCAGGAGGTGATGGTGAGGGAGCCGCGCGTGGAGATGACCCGGTAGCCCTCGTTGCCGAGGACCTTGTTCTCCGGTTCGGCGCTGATGCGCAGGCGGATGCCGTCGCCGCCCTCGCCGGTGACGACGGGCAGTTCGTAGCCGGTGGAGGGGCGCAGCACCTTGGCGAGGTACTCGCCGATGCGCCTCTCCTCCGGTTTGCCGACGCGGATGCGGGTCTTCGCGGTGATCTCGTACCCGGCACCGCCCGGCTCGGCCTTCAGGGGCGCCGGGACGATCTGGCCGAGCGGGGTGAGGGGGGGCTTCGGCTTCCCCGCGGGCGCGGGCGCGGCGGCGAAGGAGGAGATCCCGGCGGCCGCCACGAGCAGCAGCGAGCCGAGCAGCCGTGACGTCCGGCGGTGTGCTCTCGGTGTTCTGTGCACTCTCTGTGCGCTCGGTGTTCTGTGGTGCGTTCTCACAAGCGGGTCCCTTCGACGGGGGCGCAGCTGTGGTGCATACCGTTCGAACGGTTCCCATTGGTAACCCGGCCCCCACTAGGGGTCAAGGGGTGTAGACCAGCTGTCCCCGGAGCGGTGCGAGAATCCCCGCATGGCGGAAATCATCCAGCGCGACGGGACCTGGACCTTCGACGGACAGACGCTGCGGCTCGTGCCGGGCCACGACAAGAGCGTCTCCCTGCTCCGCAAGACACTGGGCGAACTGACCGTATCGCTGGGCGCGTTGGCGGGCATCGCCTTCGAGCACGGAAAGAAGTCGGGCCGGTTGCGGCTGCGCCTGCGCGACGGCGCCGACCCGCTGCTCCAGGCGACGGGCGGCAAGCTGGCGGACAGCGACCCGTATCAGCTGATCGTGGAACCCGACCGGTACGGCGTGGCGGAGTACCTGGTCGACGAGGTGCGCAACGCCCATCTGATCGAACAGGTGCCGACCGCCCCCTGCCAGGCCTACCTCCTCCCCGGCCCGTCCGTGCCGCTGTCGGTCTCCGCCGGGGACGGCACCGCGAGCTTCGACGGGGAGCGGATACGCCTGGAGTGGAACTGGAAGACGGAGGAGGCGAAGTCGGCGTCCGGCACCCGGTCCCTGCCGCTCGCCGAGGTCGCGGCGGTGGAGTGGCAGCCGGCGGTCGGCCTGGAGAACGGCTACCTCCGCTTCACCGTGCGCAACACCCCGAGCAAGACCCCGCCGAAGTACGACCCCAACGCGGTGGAACTCTGGGGCTTCAAGAAGGACCCGCTGATGGCCCTGGTCGCCGCCGCGGTCCAGGCCCGCCTCCCCCACCCCTCGGCGCCCACCGCCCCGGCGGCCCCCGAGGACGCGCCGCCCGCCCTCACGAAGTCCACGGCCCCGGCGCCCCCGGCCGAGGACCACGACGCCCTTCTGCGGCGCCTGCGCGAGCTGGGCGAACTGCACCGGGCGGGGATCCTCACGGAGGACGAGTTCACCGCGGCCAAGCAGGCGGTCCTGCGCCGTATGTGAGCCCCACAGAAACCACCCTCCGGCCCATCACGCCACGCTCCTGCCCGATTCCGGGCAGGATTCTTGCGAAAGCGGAGAAGATCCCCCAGGATCATCGAATGCACGACGACCTGGTGGACCACCTCACCCGCAGCACCCCGCTCCAGCGGGGCGAAGCCCTGCGGGTCATCCAGGACGTGCTGGCCTACTTCGACGAGACGACCGAAGACTTCGTCCGTCGCCGCCACCGCGAGCTGCAGGGTCAGGGCCTGTTGAACGCGGCGATCTTCCAGCAGATCTCGGCGGACCTCGAATACCGCGCGGTCGCGCCGCCCGAGCTGAGCCTCAGGCAGCTGCGCCGCATCATCTACGGCTAGGACACCCTCTATGTGCGGAATCGTCGGTTACATCGGCAAGCGTGACGTCGCCCCGCTGCTCCTCGAAGGCCTCCAGCGCCTGGAGTACCGCGGCTATGACTCGGCGGGCATCGCCGTCACCGGTCCCAAGGCCACGGGCCTGAAGACCGTGAAGGCCAAGGGTCGCGTACGCGACCTGGAGGCCAAGGTGCCCGCCCGCTTCAAGGGCACCACCGGCATCGCCCACACCCGCTGGGCCACGCACGGCGCCCCCTCCGACGAGAACGCCCACCCGCACCTGTCCCAGGACGGCAAGGTCGCCCTCGTCCACAACGGCATCATCGACAACGCCTCCGAGCTGCGCGCCAAGCTCACCGCCGACGGCGTCGAGTTCCTCTCCGAGACGGACACCGAGGTCCTCACCCACCTGATCGCCCGCTCCCAGGCCGACACCCTGGAAGAGAAGGTGCGCGAGGCGCTGCGCCACATCGAGGGCACGTACGGCATCGCCGTCCTGCACGCCGACTTCAACGACCGCATCGTCGTCGCCCGCAACGGCTCCCCCGTCGTCCTCGGCATCGGCGAGAAGGAGATGTTCGTCGCCTCGGACGTCGCCGCGCTCGTCTCCCACACCCGCCAGGTCGTCACCCTCGACGACGGCGAGATGGCCACCATCAAGGCCGACGACTACCGCACGTACACCACCGAGGGCTCCCGCACGACCGCCTCGCCGACCACCGTGGAGTGGGAGGCCGAGTCGTACGACATGGGCGGCCACGACACGTACATGCACAAGGAGATCTTCGAGCAGCCCGACGCGGTGGACCGCGTGCTGCGCGGCCGCATCGACGACCGCTTCTCCACCGTGCACCTCGGCGGCCTCAACCTCGACGCGCACGACGCCCGCAAGGTACGCCGCGTCAAGATCCTCGGCTGCGGCACCTCGTACCACGCGGGCATGATCGGCGCCCAGATGATCGAGGAGCTGGCCCGCATCCCCGCCGACGCGGAGCCGGCGTCCGAGTTCCGCTACCGCAACGCGGTCGTGGACCCCGACACCCTCTACATCGCGGTCTCCCAGTCCGGTGAGACGTACGACGTGCTGGCCGCCGTCCAGGAGCTGAAGCGCAAGGGCGCCCGCGTCCTGGGTGTGGTCAACGTGGTCGGCTCGGCGATCGCCCGTGAGGCCGACTCGGGCGTGTACGTCCACGCGGGCCCGGAGGTCTGCGTCGTATCGACGAAGTGCTTCACGAACACCACCGTCGCCTTCGGCCTGCTCGCCCTGCACCTCGGCCGCATCCGCGACCTGTCGGTCTCCGACGGCAAGCGGATCATCGAGGGCCTGCGGAAGCTGCCCGGCCAGATCTCGGAGATCCTCAAGCAGGAGGACGAGATCAAGAAGATCGCCAAGAGCTACGCCGACGCCCGCTCGATGCTCTTCATCGGGCGCGTACGCGGCTACCCCGTCGCCCGCGAGGCCTCGCTCAAGCTCAAGGAGGTCTCGTACATCCACGCCGAGGCCTACCCCGCGTCCGAGCTGAAGCACGGCCCGCTCGCGCTCATCGAGCCCGCCCTGCCGACCGTCGCGATCGTCCCGGACGACGACCTCCTGGAGAAGAACCGCGCCGCCCTGGAGGAGATCAAGGCCCGCAGCGGCAAGATCCTCGCGGTCGCGCACCAGGAGCAGGAGAAGGCCGACCAGACGATCATCGTCCCGAAGAACGAGAACGAGCTCGACCCGATCCTGATGGGCATCCCGCTCCAGCTCCTCGCCTACCACACGGCGTTGGCGCTGGGCCGGGACATCGACAAGCCGCGCAACCTCGCGAAGTCGGTCACCGTCGAGTAGGGCCGCCCCCCGCCTGGGGCTGCCCCCGCCGCGGACATGTGAACGACCCCCTGCGCGTGCCACCGGCGCGCAGGGGGTCGTTCCTCAGGGGCCGGGGTCGCCCATTACCCCGACCCGCGCCCTCGGCGTCCGGCGGCCGTCACCCCCCGGGCCGACAGGGCGGTATGCCTGCGACCTCTATGTACCCGCCCCGAGGGCGCGAACCACCTCTACGCGCGAGTAGATTTATCTGCCCAACGGGGCTGCTACCCAGGGGACTTGGGAGCCGTACGGGCCGGCCGAACCGTATGGTCCGTCAGGGGATGACGATGACGGGACGCTGCGCGCGCCGCGCCAGCCGCCCCGCGACGGAACCGAAGATGCGCCCCACGATGCCGTGCGTGGAGCCGACGACGATCGCGTCCGCGCTGTACTCGCGGCCGACCTCCTCCAGCTCGTGACAGATGTCGCCGCCGCGCTCGACGAGGATCCAGGGCACCTCGGTCAGATAGTCCGCGCAGGCCAGCTCCAGGCCGAGCACCTCGGTGCGGTGGTCCGGCACGTCGACGAAGACCGGCGGCTCGCAGCCCGCCCACACCGTGGTGGGCAGCCGGTTGGCGACATGGACGATGATCAGGCCCGATCCCGAGCGGTGGGCCATGCCGATGGCATAGGCGAGGGCGCGCTCACTGGAGGTCGAGCCGTCGAAGCCGACGACGACGCCGTGACGGAACGCCGGATCGCAGGAATGACGCGGTTCTTCCGCCGCTCGGGGGGTCGCTGTCGGATCGGCGACCTGCCGCTTGCGGTCCGCGGGTTCGAAGAATTCGTGACCGGCCATGGGTGTCTCGGCGAAGGAGTCCTCTGTGGGAGGGTCTGCTGTTCAGGTGGTGCGGCAGTTCAGGAAGGTTCAGGGGAGTTCAGGGAAGTCCGAGAAAGATCAAGACCTGAAGGTCGTCCGGGAATCATCTTCCCAACCCCATACCCCCAAGGGTACGGCGACACTCCTTTCCTGCCCAGAGCCTGCGAAGAGCCCGTGCGGGCCCGCGCCGGGCCGTGCACAGGGCCTCCCGGCGTTCACCGGAGCATGCATGAGCCTCGCCCGTATGGCAATGGTTGCTGCCTCGTACAGGCGGTTTGCGCACCCGTCCGGCGGCCGCCCCGCGGCTCACCAGTGACCGGTCGCCCGAACGCGCGTTGAACCCCCGTACGCCACCGCGACAGGGAGCACGCCGTGCCTGGACCCCCGACCGTGTCCCCACCGTCCTCACCGTCCTCACCGTCCTCACCGCCTCCACCGTCTCCGCCCGGCCGCAGGCGCCGCCCGGCCTCCGGGCCCCGGGCCCGGGGGCCCCGGCGGGCGGCCCCGCAGGACTCGGTGGGCGACGTGGTGCGCTGGGCGGCGTTCAGCTGCGTCCTGGTTCCGGTCGTCCTTGTGGGGTACGGGACCTCCCTGGCGGGAGCGGGTGGCGCCGCGCTGGGCCTGGCGGCCGTCACCGGGGTCTGCCGAGTGCTGCTGCGGCAGTCCGAGCGGGGCGCCGCGCGGCAGCTCGCGGAACAGAACGGCGGGCACCGCGGACGGCACAGCAGGACGGGTACAGGGGCGCACCGGGGCGTGCGGCACGGCTCCGGGAGCACGCCGGTCGACTGACCGATTCGCACACACGATCCCGTAGCTTTTCAGCCAACTTCCGGAGGTCGGGCATTCCTTGGCCGAACGGGCCCTCAACCCCGGTCCGACCAGGACTGAAAGGTGCACCGAGGGCCTGCGCACCCTACGGGGACCGGCCATGGAGCAGAGGCGCACTTCCCTGTCGGGCCCACGAGTGCAACGCTTCGTGATCGAAAGCTTCACGCCAAGTTGCCATGTCGACAATCTGCCGGGTGCTGAACTGGTCACCCCGGCAGCACGGGACACAGTAGATTCGATCTTGACTGTATTACGGCGGGGGACTGGTGGAGGACCGAGGGGAAACGTGCAGGAGCGACAGGCCCAGCAAGCACGTGAAAAACGTCAAGAACGTCAAGAACGTCAAGCACAGGGAGCCGCTACGACCGAGGGGGGTTTAGCACCATGAGTCACGACTCCACTGCCGCGCCGGAGACCACGGCTCGGAAGCTCTCCGGGCGCCGCCGCCGGGAGATCGTATCGGTGCTGCTCTTCAGCGGTGGTCCCATCTTCGAGAGTTCCATACCGCTCTCCGTTTTCGGCATCGACCGGCAGGACGCCGGCGTCCCCCGTTACCGGTTGCTGGTGTGCGCCGGTGAGGACGGACCGCTGCGGACCACCGGCGGTCTCGAACTGACGGCGCCGCACGGCCTGGAGGCGATCGGCCGGGCGGGGACGGTCGTCGTGCCGGCCTGGCGGTCGATCACCTCGCCGCCTCCCCCCGAGGCGCTGGACGCGCTGCGCCGCGCGCACGAGGAAGGGGCCCGCATCGTCGGGCTCTGCACCGGCGCGTTCGTGCTCGCTGCCGCGGGACTGCTCGACGGGCGGCCCGCGACCACCCACTGGATGTACGCGCCGACGCTCGCGAAGCGCTATCCGTCCGTCCACGTGGACCCCCGTGAGCTGTTCGTCGACGACGGAGACGTCCTGACGAGCGCGGGCACCGCGGCCGGAATCGATCTCTGTCTGCACATCGTGCGCACGGACCACGGCAACGAAGCGGCGGGTGCGCTCGCCCGCAGGCTCGTGGTGCCGCCGCGCCGCGCCGGCGGTCAGGAGCGCTATCTCGACAGGTCTTTACCCGAGGAGATCGGCGCCGACCCGCTCGCCGAGGTCGTCGCCTGGGCCCTTGAGCACCTCCACGAGCAGTTCGACGTGGAGACGCTCGCCGCGCGCGCCTATATGAGCAGGCGCACCTTCGACCGCAGGTTCCGCTCGCTCACCGGCAGCGCTCCCCTGCAGTGGCTGATCACCCAGCGGGTGCTCCAGGCGCAGCGGCTCCTCGAGACCTCCGACTACTCCGTCGACGAGGTCGCGGGCCGTTGCGGCTTCCGCTCACCGGTCGCGCTGCGCGGCCACTTCCGCCGTCAGCTCGGCTCATCCCCCGCCGCCTACCGGGCCGCCTACCGCGCCCGCAGGCCGCAGGGCGAGCGCGCGCTGGAGGCCGCCCAGGCGTCCTCGCAGGCCGTGCCCACCCTCGTGGAGGCAGGCCCGGTGCCGACGCAGACCCGGCGTACGGCGGCCGCAAGCGCCCTCGGACCGTCGGCTTCCATGCCCGCCGAGCCCGGCAAGCCGCACTCGGACGTCTACGCGCCGGGCCGTCCTCCTCTGCCCGGCCAGAGGAGCGCGCCGTAGGGTAAGACGCATGAACGATCGCATGGTGTGGATCGACTGCGAGATGACCGGGCTCTCGTTGACGGATGACGCACTTATCGAGGTGGCCGCACTGGTCACCGACTCGGAACTGAACGTGCTCGGCGAAGGTGTGGACATCGTGATCCGCCCGCCGGACGCGGCGCTGGAGACCATGCCCGAGGTGGTGCGCGCGATGCACACCGCCTCGGGGCTCCTCTACGAGCTGGCCGGCGGCACCACGCTGGCCGACGCCGAGGAGCAGGTCCTGGCGTACGTACGCGAGCACGTCAAGGAGCCGCGGAAGGCTCCGCTGTGCGGAAACTCGGTCGGCACCGACCGCGGCTTCCTGCTGCGGGACATGGCGATGCTGGAGGAGTACCTCCACTACCGGATCGTCGACGTCTCCTCCATCAAGGAGCTCGCGCGGCGCTGGTACCCCCGGGCGTACTTCAACAGCCCGGACAAGAACGGCAATCACCGCGCGCTCGCCGACATCCGCGAGTCCATCGCCGAGCTGCGCTACTACCGCGAGGCGATCTTCGTCCCGCAGCCCGGGCCGGACTCGGACACCGCCAAGTCGATCGCGGCCAAGCACGTGCTGGCCTCGGAGTAGCCCTCGCGGGGGCTCCGTGTACGGGGTCCGGAAAACGTGTGCGCGAGCACCCCTTCGGACCCTGTACACTTTTTCTCGGCCGGTCGGAAGAAAGCAAAACGACCGGACATGGTGGGTGTAGCTCAGTTGGTAGAGCACCTGGTTGTGGTCCAGGTGGCCGCGGGTTCAAGTCCCGTCACTCACCCTGAAGGAAAGGGCCCCGGTTCGAGAGAACCGGGGCCCTTTCCGCGTTCCGCGGCTCCCCGGCTCCCGGAGGGCGGGGAATGGCGGGGAATCCGGGCGGGCTCAGGAAGAGTCCCGCTCCACCAGTTCCGTCGGGAGCACAAGCTGGCGTCGCTCCAGGCGGCGGACGGCCGCCGGGCGGTCGTCGGCGATCTCCGCGAGGAGCAGGTCGATCATGGCCCGCCCCATCTCCTCGATCGGCTGCCGCACGCTGGTGAGCGGCGGATCCATGTGGCGGGCGATCGCCGAGTCGTCGAAGCCGACCAGCGCCACGTCGTCGGGTATCCGGCGGCCCGCCTCCCGCAGCGCCTGCCGGGCGCCCGCCGCCATCACGTCGGAGCCCGCGAAGACCGCGTCCACCTCGGGGCAGGCCGCGAGCAGCTCCCGCATCGCGCGGCGGCCGCCCTCCTCCGTGAAGTCGCCCGGCGCGATCAGCCGCTCGTCGACCGGGCGGCCCGCGTCCCGCAGCGCGGCGCGGTAGCCGTCGAGGCGGCGCTGGGCGCCGTACACGTCGAGGCGGCCGGTGATGGTGGCTATGGCCGTGCGCCCGCGCGCCAGCAGGTGGTCCACCGCCGCGCACGCCCCGGCGAAGTTGTCGGAGTCGACCGAGGGCAGCGGCTCATCGGCACAGCGGCGGCCGCTGATCACCGCGGGGATCTCCAGCTGGCTCAGCAGGTCCGGCAGCGGGTCGTCGGCGTGCACGGAGACCAGCAGTACGCCGTCGACGCGGTGGGCCGCGAGGTACTGGGCCAGGCGCTGCCGCCGCTGGTCGTTCCCCGCGAAGATCAGCAGCAGCTGCATCTCGGTCTCGCTGAGCTGGGCGCCCACCCCGCGCAGCACGTCGGAGAAGTACGGCTCGGCGAAGAAGCGGGTCTCGGGCTCGGGTACGACCAGGGCGATCGCGTCCGTGCGGTTGGCGGCCAGGGCGCGGGCCGCGGTGTTGGGTACGTAGCCCAGTTCCGCAACGGCGGCCTCGACGGCCGTCCGGGTGGCCGCGCTGACCCTGGGCGAGCCGTTGATCACGCGGGACACCGTCCCCCGGCCCACTCCCGCCCGCGCGGCGACCTCCTCCAGAGTCGGTCGTCCGCCGCCGCGGCCGCGCGCTGCGTGACCTGCCATTGTCCGCCTCCCGTCACACGTCCCCCGGCGAGGAATGTAACAGCCGGATCTTCGCCTGGCGCCTGGGCCGAAACCGCGGCCGCCCGTAACGGCCCGATAACCGAAGACAGAACTCTCTGTCCGGTCCCTTGACACCCCCGCCCCCAACCACGAGTCTTCAACTCATCACCCGTGGGAGCGCTCCCACAGTACCTGACACGTACACATCCCGCACGTTCCCCGCCCGAGCCGCAGAGTGAACCAACGGGCCCAGCAGTGCAGTTGGCCGGGGGGTCGGCACGTCAGGCAACAGGAGGACGTCATGCACAGCAGTTCCCGCCGGACCCGAAGGATCGTGACCTACGCGGCCGTGACCGCGCTGGCCACGAGCCTGCTGGCCGCTTGTTCGAGCGACGACGACAGCGGCTCAGCGGGCGGCGACGGCAAGATCACGCTCAATGTGGGCACGTTCGGTGTGCTGGGCCTCAAGCAGGCAGGTCTGTACGAGGAGTACGAGAAGGCCCACCCGAACATCGAGATCAAAGAGAACGTCATCGAGCGGAACGACGCCTACTACCCGAAGCTCCTCACCCAGCTCCAGTCAGGCGCCGGTGTCAACGACGTCGCGGCCATAGAGGTCAGCAACATCACCGAGGTCGTGCAGACCCAGGGCGCCAAGTTCGAGGATCTGGGCAAGGCGGACGGCGTACAGAAGTCGACGTATCTCGACTGGAAGTGGAAGCAGGCCACCACCGAGGACGGCAAGACGATCGGCCTCGGCGTCGACATCGGCCCGACCGCGCTCTGCTACCGCAAGGACCTCTTCGAGAAGGCCGGGCTGCCCACCGACCGCGAGAAGCTCGCGAAGGAGTGGGAGGGCGACTGGGACAAGTACGTCGCGATGGGCGAGAAGTACATGGACAAGGCGCCCGACGGCACCAAGTTCGTCGACTCCGCCTCCAGTGTCTACAACGCCGTCTTCGCGGGTGCGAAGGAGCGGTACTACGACAAGAGCGGCAAGGAGATCTACGAGGACAGCCAGGGCCGCAAGGACGCCTGGGACGCGGCCATGAAGGTCGCGCGGGGCGACATGTCCGCCAAGCTCAAGCAGTTCGACCCGACGTGGGACCAGGGCTTCGCCAACGGCAAGTTCGCCACCGTGGCCTGCCCCGCCTGGATGGCCGGCTACATCCAGGAGAAGACGGGCCCGGACGGCAAGGGCAAGTGGGACATGGCCAAGGCGCCGACGGACGGCAACTGGGGCGGCACGTTCCTCGGTGTGCCGAGCGCGGGCAAGCACAAGGAGGAGGCGACCGAGCTCGCGGTCTGGCTCACCCAGCCCGAGCAGCTCGCGAAGGTCTTCGCCAAGCAGGCCAGCTTCCCCTCCACCCCGGCGGTCTACGACACGCTGAAGCCGTCGCCGGCGACGAAGGCGTACTTCAGTGACGCCCCCATCACGGAGATCTTCGCCGGCATCGCCAAGAACACCCCCTCGGCCGTCTACGGCCTCAAGGACGCCCAGATCGGCCAGTCCATCACGGACATCGGTGTGCTCCAGGTGGAGCAGCAGGGCAAGTCCCCCGAGGAGGGCTGGAGCGCCGCCCAGAAGGAGATCAAGGATGTTCTGGGACAGTGACGCCCATGTCCGAGACCGCTGAGTACGCCGAGACCGCGTCCCCCGGTGAGGGGGACGCGGCCCCGGCCGCGTCCGGGAGCCGCAAGGACTCCCCCACGTCCTCGTGGCGCAGCCGCCTGTACCGCTGGGACATCAAGGCGTCGCCGTACGTCTTCGTGGCGCCGTTCTTCCTCTTCTTCGGCGCCTTCGGCCTCTTCCCGCTCCTCTACACCGGGTGGGCCTCGCTGCACCGCCTGGAGCTGACCAACCTCGACGAGAGCACCTGGCTCGGCCTGGAGAACTACACCAACCTGCTCCAGAGCGACTACTTCTGGAACGCGCTCGGCAACACCTTCACCATCGGTGTCATCTCCACCGTCCCGCAGCTGGCCGTCGCGCTCGGCATCGCGCACCTGCTCAACTACAAACTGCGCGGCTCCACCCTGTGGCGGGTGGCGATGCTCGCCCCGTACGCCACCTCGGTGGCGAGCGCCTCACTGGTCTTCACGCTGCTCTTCGCGTGGGACGGCGGCATGGTCAACTGGATGATCGGGTCGGTGGGCTTCGACCCCGTCAACTGGCGGGAGTCGTCGTGGGGTTCGCAGTTCGCGGTGTCGTCCATCGTCATCTGGCGGTGGACCGGCTACAACGCGCTGATCTACCTGGCGGCGATGCAGGCCGTGCCGCACGACCTGTACGAGTCGGCCTCCCTCGACGGCGCCTCGCGCTGGCAGCAGTTCCGGCACGTGACGATCCCGATGCTGCGGCCGACGATCCTGTTCACGGTCGTCGTCTCGACCATCGGCGCGACCCAGCTCTTCGGTGAGCCGCTGCTGTTCGGCGGGACGGCCGGGTCCAAGGGCGGCGCGGACCACCAGTTCCAGACGCTCGGCCTGTATCTGTACGACCAGGGCTGGATCAACGGCCACCTGGGGCGGGCGTCCGCGGTCGCCTGGCTGATGCTCGCGATCCTGCTGCTTATCGCCGCGGTCAATCTGCTGATCGCCCGACGTCTGAGGAAGGACCGATGAAGTCCCGCGCCACGGGCCCGACGTCCCGCCCCATGGGCCTGAAGGCCGGCCGCACGATGCACGCGGGGCCGCTCACCTACCTCGTCCTCGCGCTGTTCACCGCCGTCTCGCTGGCCCCGCTGATCTGGACGGCGATCGCGGCCTCGCGCACCAGCGGGCGGCTCGCCCAGACGCCGCCGCCCCTGTGGTTCGGCGGGAACCTCTTCAAGAACCTGGAACGGGCCTGGACCGAGGCGAGCCTCGGCGACGCGATGCTCAACACCACCATCGTGGCGGGCAGCATCACCATCGGCACCGTCCTGTTCTCCACGATCGCCGGATTCGCCTTCGCCAAGCTGAAGTTCCGCTTCAGCGGGGCGCTGCTGCTGCTGACCATCGGCACGATGATGGTGCCGCCGCAGCTGAGCGTCGTACCGCTGTATCTGTGGGTCGCCGACCTCCAGTGGACCAACCAGCTCCAGGCCGTGATCCTGCCGACGTTCGTGAGCGCCTTCGGTGTCTTCTTCATGCGGCAGTACCTGCTCCAGGCGCTGCCCAGCGAGCTGATCGAGGCGGCGCGGATGGACGGGGCGAGCAGCCTGCGCATCATCTGGCACGTGGTGTTCCCGGCGGCGCGGCCCGCGATGGCCGTGCTCGGCCTGCTGACGTTCGTCATGGCCTGGAACGACTTCCTGTGGCCGATCATCGCGCTGAACCAGTCGAACCCCACCGTGCAGGTGGCGCTCAACTCCCTCGGCACGGGGTACATCCCCGACCGGGCGGTGATCATGGCGGGCGCCCTGCTCGGCACGCTGCCGCTGCTCCTGGCGTTCGTCCTGTTCGGCAAGCAGATCGTGAGCGGCATCATGCAGGGCGCGGTCAAGGGCTGAGCCGTCCGGGGCCCACGGGCCCCGGACACCGCCGCCTCCCCCTGTTCCCCCTTCCCCGCACTTCTCTCACCCCTCTATGGGAGCGCTTCCATGCCCGAATCCCTCACCCCCCTCACCCCTCTCTCCCCCCTCACCTTTCCCGCCGGTTTCCTCTGGGGCGCCGCTACCTCCGCGTACCAGATCGAGGGCGCCGTGCGCGAGGACGGCCGCACCCCCTCCATCTGGGACACCTTCAGCCATACGCCGGGACGCACGGTCGGCGGTGACACCGGTGACGTCGCCGTCGAGCACTACCACCGCTACCGCGACGACGTGGCGCTCATGGCGGACCTCGGCCTGAACGCCTACCGGTTCTCCGTCTCCTGGTCGCGGGTGCAGCCCACCGGGCGCGGCCCCGCCGTCCAGCGCGGCCTGGACTTCTACCGGCGCCTTGTCGACGAGCTGCTCGCCAAGGGCATCGCGCCCGCCGTGACGCTCTACCACTGGGACCTGCCGCAGGAGCTGGAGGACGCGGGCGGCTGGCCGGCGCGCGAGACGGCGTACCGCTTCGCCGAGTACGCGGGTTTCGTCGCCGAGGCGCTGGGCGACCGCGTCGAGTCCTGGATCACGCTCAACGAACCGTGGTGCAGCGCCTTCCTCGGCTACGGCTCCGGCGTGCACGCCCCCGGCCGCACCGACCCCGCGGCCGCCCTCCACGCCGCGCACCACCTCAACCTCGCGCACGGGCTCGGTACGCAAGCGCTGCGCGCCGCCCTGCCGGCTCGCGCCCGTGTCGCGGTGAGCCTCAACTCCGCGGTGGTCAGGGCGGTCTCCGGCTCCGCGCAGGACCTGGACGCCGGGCGGCGCATCGACAACCTCGCCAACGGCGTCTTCCACGGGCCGATGCTGCACGGCGCCTACCCGGCGGATCTGCTGACGGACACGGCCCGGATCACCGACTGGTCCTGCGTCAAGGACGGCGACCTGGCCGCCATCCACCAGCCGCTGGACGCGCTGGGCCTCAACTACTACACGCCTGCGCTGGTGTCGGCCGCCCCCGAAGGCGGCAGCTCGAGCGCCGACGGGCATGGCGCGAGCGACCACTCCCCCTGGCCCTCGGCCGAGGACGTGGCCTTCCACCAGACGCCGGGCGAGCGCACCGAGATGGGCTGGACCATCGACCCGACGGGGCTGCACGAGCTGATCATGCGGTACACGCGGGAGGCGCCGGGGCTGCCGCTGTACATCACGGAGAACGGGGCGGCCTGCGACGACAAGCCCGATCCGGACGGCCGCGTCCACGATCCGGAGCGCATCGCCTACCTCCACGGCCATCTGGCCGCCGTCCGCCGCGCCATCACCGACGGCGCCGACGTCCGCGGCTACTACCTCTGGTCGCTCCTGGACAACTTCGAATGGGCGTACGGCTACAGCAAGCGCTTCGGGGCGGTCTACGTCGACTACGAGACGCAGGCCCGCATCCCGAAGTCCAGCGCCCACTGGTACGCGACGGTCGCCGGCGCGGGGGCGCTGCCGCGGGAGCTGGTGCTGGACTGAACCGGTGCGGGTGGGCGGGGGCTGGTCGCGCAGTTCCCCGCGCCCCTAAGGGGCGCTCAGCCCCGCCCCCGCCCCCGCCTACGCCGACCCACCGCACCCCCACGCCCCCGCTCACGCCCACCCCGCTGAAGCCACACCCGGACCTCCGCCCCGCCAAGCACCGAGCCACCGACCCGCACATCCCCGCCCGTCGACTCCGCCAGGCGCCGCACGATGTCCAGGCCGAGCCCCGTGGAGCCGTCCTCCCCCGAACCCGCGCCCCGCGCCAGCGCCGCCTCGGGGTCGGCGATCCCCGGCCCGGCATCGGAGACGAGGACGATCACCGCGTCCTCACCGCTGTGCACGTCCACCGAGAACGCCGTGCCCTCAAGCGTGTGCCGGAAGACGTTGCCGAGCAACGCGTCGACCGCGGCGACCAGCTCGGCCCGCGCCACCGGTATGCGGACCGGCCGCTCCACCCCCGCGAGCCGCACCTCCCGCCCCTCGTCCTCCGCCAGCGCCGACCAGAACGCCATCCGCTCCCGGATCACCTCGGCGGCGTCGCAGCCCGCCCCGGCACCGACCGCCGCCCCGGTCCGCGGCTTCGCGTCCCGCGCCGTGCGGATGATCGTGTCGACCTCGCGCTCCAGCGTCTCGACGGCCGTACGGGTCTGCTCGGCCGCCGGACCGTCGCCGAGCGAGGCCGCGTTCAGCCGCAGCACGGTGAGCGGCGTGCGCAACCGGTGGGAGAGGTCGGCCGCCAGCTCCCGTTCGCCTGTGAGGAGTTGGACGACCTGGTCGGCCATGGAGTTGAACGCGACCGCCGCCAGCCGCAGTTCGGTCGGCCCCTCCTCCGGTACCCGCGCCCCCAGCTTCCCCTCCCCGAGGTCGTGCGCGGCGCCCACCAGCCGCTTCGCCGGCTGGACCATGCGTACGCCGAGCCGGTCCGCGACCGCCACCGAGCCGATGACGAGCGCGACGCCGACGCCCGCGAGCACCAGCCATGCCGTGGTCACGCCGTTGCTGACCTCGGCCTCGGGAACGTAGATCTCCACGACCGCCGTCCCGGAGCTGAGCGCGGTCGGCTGGAGGACCACGAAGCCGCCGGGCACCCCGGTGGTCCTGGCCCGACCCTCCTCGCGGGTGGCCGCCACGGCCCGCGCGTCGGCCCTCGGGTCACCGACCTCGAAGGCGGGGGCGTCGCCGATGGCCGGTACGTGGACGGCCATCCGCCCTTCGCCGCCCGCCTCGGACGTGGCGACGGCCCGGGTCAGCTCCGCGCGGTCGGTGGTGATGGAGAGCGTGGGGCCCATGCCCGCGCCGTGCCGCTCCGCGTTCGAGAGGGCGCGGTCCCTGGCCATCTCCTTGACGACGAGGCCGAGCGGTACCGCGAAGGCCACCACGACCATCGTCGTGACGGCCAGGCAGACCTTGACGAGGGCCCACCTCACAGCGGCGAGTCCGCGGCCGGCGGCTCCAGCTTCACGCCGACGCCGCGCAGGGTGTGCAGATAGCGGGGCCGGGCGGCGGTCTCCCCCAGCTTCCGCCGCAGCCAGGACAGGTGTACGTCGATGGTCTGGTCGTCGCCGTAGCTCTGCTGCCACACCTCGGCGAGCAGCTCCCTGCGCGGTACGACGACGCCGGGCCGCCCGGCGAGGAAGGCGAGCAGGTCGAACTCGCGGCGGGTCAGGTCGAGCCGCGCCCCGTCCAGCTCGGCCTGGCGGCGCAGCGGGTCGATGTGGAGCCCGCCGACCCGCAGGACGTCGCTCGGCGGCGCCTCACCGGCCGTGCCGCGTGCGCGGCGCAGCACCGCCGCCATCCGCGCCGACAGGTGTTCGACCGAGAAGGGCTTGGTGAGGTAGTCGTCGGCGCCGTCGTTGAGGAGCCGTACGATCTCCGCCTCGTCGTCCCGCGCGGTGGCGATGATCACGGGTACGTCCGTGATACCGCGCAGCATCTTCAGCGCCTCCGACCCGTCGAGGTCGGGCAGGCCGAGGTCCAGGATCACCACGTCGAAGCGGAAATGGGCGACCTCGCGCAGCGCCTCCAGGGCCGTGCCGACGCTGCGCACGGTGTGCGAGGCATCGGTCAGGTGCCGGATGAGGGCGGAGCGCACGAACTGGTCGTCCTCGACGACGAGCACACTTGCCATGGGCGGCACCGTACGCCATACGGAGGAACGCGGTCCTCGGGGGACAGCGCCGCGCCGCGTGGTGCAGTATGGCCCGCGATGCGCAGAGGATTCGTACACGCAATCGCATGGTCGCTGGCCACGGGCGCGGCGGTCACGCTGTCGTGGTGGGGCGTCCACACGGTGCTGACGGGCACCGCCTACGACCCGCCGCGCGCCCTGCCGCTCGCGGCCGACGGCGGCGGCCAGGACCGCGCGGAGGCGCTGTCGTCCTCGACGCACCGTCCCGACCCGTCACCGGCCGCGAAACCGCCCCGGTCCGCTGAGCCCACGAAGCCCCCGCGAGCCCCGAAGTCCTCCGCGCCGGCCAAGACCCGCACCGAGGCGACGCGCGGCGACACGCCCCCGCCACCCGTCGGCACCGGCAAAGACATGGGCACCGGCACCGACACGGGCACGGGCACGGTGCGGAGCTACCGCACCGACGGCGGCCGGGTCGCCTTCGACCTCGGCAAGGAGTCCGCGACGCTGGTCTCGGCGACCCCGGCGGCGGGCTGGTCGGTGCGGACGTGGAAGCAGGACACGTGGATCCGCGTGCAGTTCACCTCGGGCGCGGACAGGGTCTCGGTGTTCTGCACCTGGCACGACACCGCGCCCCGGGTCGAGATCAACTCGTACTGACGCGCGACGTCACCTGAAGACGGACGGCGGCGGCGCCGGCGAGGCGACCGCGCCGGCGTCCGTCACGACGGCCGCCCCTCCGCTGAAGTCCCGCAGCCCGCGCCCGTGTTCGACCCTGGCGGGGTGCGGGTCGCTCGCGCTGCGCCGGGTCAGCTCGGCGACGGGCAGCTCCTGGTCGCAGCCGAGGAGCACGGCGTTGCCGAACCGCTTGCCGCGCAGCACGGCGGGGTCGGCGACGAGCGCGAGTTCGGGGAAGAGCGCGGCGGCGGTGGCGAGCTGGCCGCGCAGATGTGCGAGCGGCGGCCCGTCGGCGAGGTTGGCCACGTAGTACCCGCCGGGCGCCAGGACCCGGCGTACATCGGTGAGGAACTCCGTGCTGGTGAGGTGCGCGGGGGTGCGGGCGCCGCTGAAGACGTCGGCGATGACGAGGTCCGCCCAGCCGTCGGCGATCTTCGCGAGGCCTTCGCGGGCGTCGGTGCCGCGCACCCGGACGCGGGCCTGCGGATCCAGCGGCAGCTCGCGCCGGACGAGTTGGATGAGCGCGGTGTCGCGCTCGACGATCTGCTGGGTGGAGCGGGGCCGGGTCGCCGCTATGTACCGGGCGAGGGTGAAGGCGCCGCCGCCGAGGTGCACCGCCCGTATCGGCCTGCCCGCGGGCGCGACGAGGTCGGCGATGTGGCCGATCCTGCGCTGGTACTCGAAGTCGAGGTACATGGGGTCGTCGAGGTCCACGTGGGACTGCGGGGCGCCGTCCACGAGCAGCGTCCACGCGCGCGGCCTGTCCCGGTCGGGCATGAGTTCGGCGAGCCCGCCGTCCACCTTCTCGACGACGGCCTCGGACCCTTCCCGGGATCGCCTGTTCCTTGCCATCAGACCATTATCGGCGTACGCGGACGAAGCGGCCCGGCGGCGGTGGGGGGACCGGTCAGCGGCAGTTGTCGGCGGCCTCGATGGTGCGGGCCGCCTGGCCGAGCGCGGCCCGCAGGACGGTGGGGTCCGTGACGGGGTCGGTCTCGCCGCCCGGCGGCAGGAGCCAGCCGGTGCCCGCGACCGGCGGTTCGGGGACGGCGGGCCCGGGGTCCGGCTCAGGGACGAGGCGCGCGCCGCGTCCGGAGGTCTGTGTGCAGGCGCTGCCCGGCAGGTCCCAGCCGTCGGCGGTGCCGGGCGGCACCAGGAAGCCGAGGGTGTCGCAGCTCCCGTCGTGCAGGACGGGGCCGATGGTGTCGCCCGCGCCGCGGCGCAGGATGTCGACCGCTTCGAGGCCCTGCCGGGCCGGGACGGTGACGAGGTCACAGCATTCGTCGTCGCAGGGTCCCGCGTCGCGGGGTGGCGCGCTGCCGTCCTGGGTGGGCCGGTGCCGTGCCGTCGTCTGCGAGGCCGCGGACGTGCCGCTGTCCGTACGGGAGTCGCTGTTCTGCATGCCGATCTCCAACAAGGGGGACCCCTCCGCGCGAGTGCGGGAGCTGTTCGGATCTCCCACTCCACATGGTTCAACGCGACTCTGCGTCAACAGGCACTGCGGCACGCCGCCGCAAAGGATGGCAGTTCATGGCAGATCGTGGGTGAGATATCCGGTTTGTAGCCAAACACCGTGTGTCGAACCCATCACAGCGGGTACGTTCGTGCTCCGCCGGAACAGGGGGCAGCCCCGCGAGAATCCCGTGCGCGGGTGCCGCGTCCAGTGCGCCAGCGTGTGCGCGGTCCGGCACGCTCCGCACGAGAGGGTCCGGCCATGGCGTCGTCACCGATGGCATCGTCAACTCAGTCCCCGCGACCGAACCTTGCCTTCCGGCAGCTGCGCGGACCGCGCTCGCCCGGCGAGTTCGCCGCGGCGGTCCGGCGGGCCGCGCGCGAGATCGGTGAGCGTGTCAGCTGCGACGCGCGCTACGTCGGACGCGTGGAGGCGGGCGAGATCCGTTGCCCCAACTACGCCTACGAGCGTGTGTTCCTGCACATGTTCCCGGGCCGGACGCTGGCCGACCTGGGGTTCGCGCCCCGTGCGCAGGTCCGCGGCAGGGGAGCGCGCGCCGACGCCAAGGCGCCGCCCGTCCCCGCCGTGATCCGTCCGCACGGGCCCCACCGGCCCAGCATTACGGACCGGCCCAGCACCACGGACCGATCCAGCACCACGAACAAGCCGCACACCACGATCCAGTTGTACGAGTCCCATCCGTCCGGGTCCGACCCCCGCGCCTGCGATCCGTACGCGATCCAGACTCACGAGGAGAGCGACGTGCAACGTCGCGCATTCATGACCGGCTCCACCGCCGCCGTGGCCACCGCGTCCCTGGCACCCATCGGGCTGGCCCTGGGCGGACCGGCCGAGGCCGCCGCCCGGCGCGGCCGCAGGATCGGCGAGGCCGAGGCAGACGCGGTCGAGGAGGCCGTGCGCAAGATCAGGCTGCTCGACGACCGGCACGGCGCCGACGGCCTCTACCGGCGCGCCGCCGCCCCGCTGCGCACCGCCTACACCCTGCTCGACGCGGGCACCACCCGGCAGTCCGCCTCGGACCGGCTGCACGCCTGCGCCGGGGAACTGGCCATCTCGGTGGGCTGGTTGGCGCACGACTCGGGTCGCTTCGACGACGCCCGCTCGCACTACGCCGAGGCACTCGCCACGGCCCGGGTCGCCGGAGACCCCGGCCTGGAGGCGCACGCCTTCTGCAACACCGCCTTCCTCGCGCGCGACGCCGGGCGCCCCCGGGAGGCCGTGCGTGCCGCGCAGGCGGGCACCCACGCCGCGCGGCACGGCGGCTCGCACCGGCTGCTCTCGCTGCTCGCGCTGCGTGAGGCCGGGGGCTGGGCGGGGCTCGGCGACCGCGTGGGCTGCGAGCAGTCGCTGGCCCGTGCGCACGCCCTCTTCCAGCGGGGGGCCTCGGACGCCGACCCGGAGTGGATGAGCTTCTACGGCCCGGCCGAGCTGGAAGGCCTGGAGGCGCAGTGCTGGTCGGCGCTCGGCGACTGGGAACGGGCGGCCCGGCACGCGCGGCGCGCGGCGGCCACGGCCTCCGCGCAGACCCCCCAGTTCACCCGGAACATCGCGCTCTACACCGCCGAGCTGGCCGACGACCTGGCGCGCGCGGGACGCCCCGACGAGGCGGCGACGGCGGGCCTGCGGGTGCTGGCGCTCCTCGACGAGGTGCAGTCGTCCCGCATCCAGTCGATGCTCGCCGCGACCGCGCGGGTGCTGCTGCCGCACCGCAGGGCCACCGGGGTGGGCGGCTTCCTGGAGCGGCACGCCGCGCTGCCGCGGGCCGTGTAGGCGTACGCCCGGTGAAGGCCCGGACCGCTAGGCCAGGTGGCCCGTCTCGTTCCACGACTCGATGGCGGGCTCTCCATAGGCCCAGCCGAGGACCGAGAGGGACGTCGGGTTGAGGCGGATGCGGGCCGCGAAGCCGATGTCGAGGCCGAGCCAGCGCGCGCCGATGACCCGCAGGATGTGGCCGTGCGCGAAGACCAGCACGTCGCGGTCCGCGCTCCTGGCCCACTCGACCACCTCATCCGCGCGGGCGGAGACCTGTGCGAGCGTCTCGCCGCCGGGGACGCCGTCGCGCCAGATGAGCCAGCCGGGCCGCATCGCCTGGATGTCGGCCGGGGTCAAGCCGTCGTAGTCGCCGTAGTCGAACTCCATGAGCGTGTCCCACGGGCGGGCGCGGTCCCCGAAGCCGGCGATCTCGCAGGTCTCCCGCGCGCGGGCGAGCGGACTCGTGCGCACCTCGACGTCCGGGAGGCCGTCGTAGGGCGCGCGGTGCAGCCGCTCGCCCAGGAGCTTCGCGCCCCGCCGGCCCTCGTCGAGGAGCGGGATGTCCGTCCTGCCGGTGTGTTTCCCGGACAGTGACCATTCCGTCTGTCCGTGCCGGGCCAGCAGGATGCGGGGTGCCATGGGGGGACTCTCCAAGCTTTTCGTGCTCTCCGCGGACAGGGCGCGTCCGCCCCTCCATCATCACCCACCCGTGATCGACGCCTCGTCCGGCCCGGCAACCCCTGGGCCGGTCCCTGCGTCCCCTACCTCCGGGGGACGGCACCCCCGCGGTCCTCGCGTACGCCGTAAAGTGACGCGCCGGGCCACACCGAGTGAACAGAGATGATGGGGGACCGACCGGATGCCGAAGAAGGACGTACCAGGCACCGGCCGCATAAACGGGCACCAGTTGCGCTGGTGGACCGAGCTGCCGCTGATCGTGCTGGTGTACGCCGCGTACTCGGCGGGGCGGCTGCTCGCGCGGGGGGACGTCTCCAGCGCCGTCGACCACGGTGTCGGGATCCTCAGGGCCGAGCAGTTCCTGCGGCTCGACGCGGAGACCCCGCTGAACCGTCTCTTCACCGCCCACGCCTGGATCGGCGTCCCCGCCGACTTCTGGTACGCCTCGCTGCACTATCTCGTCACGCCCGCCGTGCTGGTCTGGCTCTTCCGCAGCCGCGCGGTGCACTACCGCGCGGCACGCGCGTGGCTGATGATCTCCACCCTGATCGGCCTGGTCGGCTTCACGCTCCTGCCGACGTGTCCGCCGCGGCTGCTGAGCGCGGGCCACGGCTTCATCGACACCATGGCGCAGTACAGCGACTACGGCTGGTGGGGAGCCGAGGCGAGCGCGCCGCGCGGGCTCGGCGGCATGACCAACCAGTACGCGGCCATGCCGAGCCTCCACGTGGGGTGGGCGCTGTGGTGCGGCGTGATGCTGTGGCGGCACGGGCGCTCGCCGCTGGTGCGGGCCGCCGCGGTCGCCTATCCGCTCATCACCACGCTCGTCGTGATGGGCACCGCCAACCACTACTTCTTCGACGCGGTCGCGGGCGCCGCCGTGATGGGCGTCGGGCTGCTGCTCGTACGGCCCGTGCAGCGGCTCACGGGGCCGGTGATGGAGCGGCTGCGGGAGCGGTTCACGCGGGCCGCTGCGGTCGCGTCCGCCCCAGAGTCCTCAATTGTCAGTGGCGAGTGCCAGACTTCGCCGGGTGAGCGATTTCCCCGACAGCGCAAGCACAGTGCCGTCCCCGGCGCCGAGCCGAGCGTCCACGCCGTCGACGCGGCGGACAGCGCTGCGGCACCGGCTCGCTGAGCTGCGCGGCGGTGACGTACCCGCACTGCCGCTGGACGCCCGCGCGCTCGCCGCGCTCGCGGCCAATCCCGGCTGCAGACGGCGCGCGCTGCTCGACGGGGCGGGCGTGGACAAGACGGCGCTCGCCCGGTCGCTCGGCGCGCCCTCCGGCTTCGGGCAGTCCCAGTTCGCGTTCATGCGGGGCAACGCCTTCGAGGCGCGGGTCAAGGCGGACGGCGGCGCGGAGCTGCTGCGGCTGACGCACGGGCGCCTCGGCGGCGGTTTTGAGCCGGTGCCGGGTGAGTCCGCCGTCCCCGACCTCGCGGCGGCGGGCCCCGAGGGCCGGGCGGCACGCACGGCGCTGGCGCTGCGCGAGGCCACGGAGTCCGGCGGCTGGACGCTCCTCGACCATCCCATGCTGGCGCTGGACGTCGCGGGGACCCTCGCCTTCCTGGAGCCGGACGCGGTGGTCGTCCATCCGGACGGCGGCTGGACGGTCGTGGAGATCAAGTCCTTCCCGATGATCGACGGTTCGGCGGACGCGGCGAAGGTGGGCGCGGCGGCCCGCCAGGCCGCGGTGTACGCCCTGGCGCTGGAGCGGGTGGCCGCGCGCCTGGACCCGGCGCCCCGCATCCGGCACGACGTCCTGCTGGTCTGCCCCAAGGACTTCTCGAACCTCCCCACGGCGTCGGCGATCGACGTCCGCAAGCAACTGGCGGTGACCAGGCGCCAGTTGGCCCGCCTCACCCGGGTCGAGGACATCGCGGCTCAGCTGCCCGAGGGCACGACCTTCGATGTGCGCCGCCCCGCCGCCGAGCTGGCGGCGGCGGTCGAGGCGGTCCCCGCGACGTACGCCCCCGAGTGCCTGGCCGCCTGCGAGCTGGCCTTCCACTGCCGGACCCGCGCCCGCGAGGAGGGCGAGGTGACGTCCCTGGGCCGCTCGATCCGCGGCGAGCTGGGCGGCCTGACCACGATCGGCGAGATCCTCGCGGCGGCCGCGGGCACCTCGGGCGACCCGGACGACCCGGCGGTGGCGACGTTGCGCAGGGCGGCGGCGCTGCGGTCCGAGGCGCTGGCGGGTGCGGGCGCCGCGGCTGCGCCGGTGCACGGGAGGCTTCGTGACGCTGACGCCGCCCGCCGTGCGCCCCCACGCCCCGCAGACGAAGAAAGGCCGCTCGTGTCGCTGATCGACAGCCTCGCCCGGCTGGAGGCCGTGAGCACCGGACGCGCGCAGCCGCGCGCGACGGTGCGCCACCGGCACATCTCCCAGCGGCCGCTGGTCCTCGTCCCGCTGACCACCGCCGGCGAGGCGGGCGCACCGCTGGGCGCGCTCGTCGGCACGGAGCGCACCGCGCCCCGCCTCCTCGTCGTACCGCAGCCCCGCGACCGCGACCTGCGCTTCGTGTTCCTCGCCCGGCTCGCCGAGACCGTCCTGCCGTACATCGACGCGTATGCCGACGACGTCGAGGCGGCCGAGCGCAGTGAGACCGACCCCGAGACCGGCAAGCGCGTCAAGGTCGAGGTCGAACTGTGCGCGGACGCCCCGCAGCTGATCGTCCCGAGCCGTGCCGGCATCGAGTTCGTGCGGCTCCTCGGCCGCTCCATGCGGTTTCGCCGCACCGCCGAGCAGGACCCCGACGCGCCCTATCCCGCCCCGCCCCGCGTGCCCCTCCTCGGCCGCTGGCTGACACACTTCGGAGAGCGTGCCCGCGTCCCCGGCTCGTCCCTGCTCGTCGCCATGACCGACCTGCTCTCGCGGCACTGGGCCACGGGCCAGTCCAGCCTGGAGGACCAGCACCTGGGCGCCCTGCTCGCCTGGATCGAGGCCCCGGAGGGCACCTCGGGCGCCGAGGCCGCGCTCCGCGCCGAACTGGCGCGCGACAAGGACGGCCAGCTGCTGTGTCCGCCCGCGGGCCCGGCCACCGACCCGGCGTTCGACAACGACCTGCTGGCCCCCGCCATCGAGCGCTACGACCGCGCGCGCACCGCCCTGGCCGCCGCGCAGGACGGCGTCGAGGCGGACGCGCGGCTGGCCGGGCTGACGGCCGCCGAGCGGGAGATCCACGCCCTGATCGAGAGCAGGACCCGCCCCACCTGGGACGCCGTGTGGCGCGGCCTGGACGCCCTGTGCACGCTGCCCGTGGCCGCGCACGACGCCGACCGGTGGACCCGCGACCGCTGGTCGTTCACCGGCCACCGCGACCGCGTGACGGCGGGCGAGCCCCCGCAGCCCCGCGTGGACGACGCGATCACCGCGGCGAACAAACTGGCCACGCGCGAGCGCGAGCAGGCCCGCCTCGACGCCCAGGAGGCCCTCGACGACCCGCTGGTGATGGCGGGCCGCCGCCTGGCGGGCGAGGCCTTCGCGGGTGAGGTGACCGAGGTCGTCATGGCGTACAGCGAGGCCAAGAGCCCGAGGCCGCGCCCGCTGGTCACCGTCCGCACGGACGACCACCCGCACCTCGGTGAGCGCACGAAGGTGTACCGCTCGCTCCAGGGCAAGCCGCAGACGGCCGAGTTCGTGGCGTACGAGGGTGAGGGCCCCGGTCACGCGATCGTGCTGCGCCTGGTCGACAAGATGGGCCGCGGCAAGGAGCCCGACGCGGGGTCGGTCCCCGAGAAGGGCGAGCGGATCTGCTGGACGCTGTTCGAGCACGAGCAGCGCGGTGGCCCGAAGCTGCCGGACCCGGAAGCGACCCCGTGGACCCACGGCGGCCCGCCGTCGGGCGCCGCGGAGAGCCCTGACCCCGTCACCGCGGAGGACACCCTGTGATGCAGCTCGCCCCGCCCGCGGGCCACGCCTTCGACCCCGGCGCCGAGGCCGCGCGCGCCACGGACGCGATCCTCCACGACACGCTGCACGGCACGCACCGCGGCGTCGTCGTCGACTCCCCGCCCGGTGCCGGGAAGTCGACGCTGGTGGTCCGCGCGGCACGGGAACTGGCCGCGGCGGGCCGCCCGCTGATGGTGATCGCGCAGACGAACGCGCAGGTGGACGACCTGGTGCTGCGCCTCGCCGAGAAGGACCCGGAGCTTCCGGTTGGCCGCCTGCACAGCAGTGACCCGGACCCGTACGACAAGGCGCTCGACGACTTGCCGAACGTCCGCAAGTCCACCAAGGCGGGTGACCTGGCCGGTCTGGACGTGGTCATCTCGACGGCCGCGAAGTGGGCGCACGTCAAGGTGGACCAGCTCGACGCGCCGTGGGGGCACGCGATTGTCGACGAGGCGTACCAGATGCGGTCGGACGCGCTGCTGGCCGTCGCGGGCCTCTTCGAGCGGGCGCTGTTCGTGGGCGACCCGGGCCAGCTGGATCCGTTCTCGATCGTCGGCGCGGAGCAGTGGGCGGGCCTGTCGTACGACCCCTCGGCCTCCGCCGTGGCGACGCTGCTGACCCACAACCCCGAGCTGCCGCAGCACCGCCTTCCGGTGTCCTGGCGGCTGCCGGCGTCGGCGGCGCCGCTGGTGTCCGGCGCGTTCTATCCGTACACGCCCTTCCGCAGCGGCACGGGCCCGGGCGACCGGGCGCTGAACTTCGCGGTGGCGTCGGACGGTTCGGCGGCGGACCGGGTGATCGACGAGGCGGCGCGGGCGGGCTGGGGTCTGCTGGAGCTGCCCGCGCGGAACACGCCGCGTACGGACCCGGAGGCCGTGCGGGCGCTGGCGCGGGTGGTGCGGCGCCTGCTGGACCGGGGCGGTGCGGCCACGTCGGAGCGCGGGCCGGAGCCCGCCCCGCTGACGGCCGACCGGATCGCGGTGGGCACCGCCCACCGCGACCAGGCGGCGGCGGTCCGCGCGGCCCTCGCGGAGCTCGGCGTCACGGACGTCACGGTGGACACGGCGAACCGCCTCCAGGGCCGTGAGTACGACGTGACGGTCGTCCTGCATCCGCTGTCGGGGCGCCCGGACGCCACGGCGTTCCACTTGGAGACGGGGCGGCTGTGCGTCCTTGCCTCGCGGCACCGGCACGCGTGCATCGTGGTGTGCCGTGCGGGCGTCGACGCGCTCCTCGACGACCACCCGTCCACGGAGCCGGTTCAGCTGGGCGTCACGGTGAAGTTCCCGGACGGCTGGGAGGCGAACCATGCGGTGCTCGCGCGGCTGTCGGAGCACAGGGTGAGGTGGCCGGTGTGAGGGTGCGGCGCCCGCCGGGGGTGGCGGGAGACGGAGGCGCCGCCGAGCCCAAGGGAAGCCGCCGCCGCCGGATCTGCCGGGCCCCGCGCAGACGCGGCTGCGGCTCTGCGGGGGCTGAGCGCGCAGTTCCCCGCGCCCCTGGTGGCGGCGGGGCCGCCGCCCCCTTGTGCCGCGGGGGAGAATGGGAGATGGCCCAACGCCGCGCGGGCGGCACGCACCGTACGAGGAGGAACACCATGGCGGAGCCCGAGCGGCCCCGGACCGAGCAGCGTATGCGCCCCGCGCCCCTGCTCTTCGAGCCGGCGGAGGCGGCGGCGGATCCCGAGCACTTCTTCGACCTGGAGTCGATCGAGGACCCCCGGGAGCTGCTGGACCGCGCGACGGAGCTGACGCACGCGTTCCGCGCCGCTACGGACCGGTCCGTCGAGTTCCAGGCAATGGCGGCCGCGCAGCTCGCCGATCCCCGCCGCTTCGACCGGCTGACGACCGCGACGATCGCGGAGCGCGCCGAGTGGACCGAGGACTACGCGAAGAAGATGGTCGAGTTCGGCCGTGACCTCCTGCGCGGAGGAGCCGACCGGCAGGGTTAGTGCGAACGGCATATGCCCGGGGGCAAGGTACTCCACTTCGCCCGGCACTGTCCCGGCTTTCGGCAACTCTCCGAACGGGGACGCTCACTACCGGTAGACGTTCCTGTCATGAGCGCCCGCACCCGCACCCTCACCCCCGCCCGGACCTCCCGCGACGCCTGCCGCGTCACCGCCGAGGGCGCCGCCTGGCTCGCCTCGGCCGAGACGTACCCGCGCAGCGCGCTCAGCCACTGGCGCGCCCGGCCGACCGCGCCCGCCGTCCTGCCCTGCGGGTCCGCCTTCGACGTGGTGAGCGTCCCCGCGGTCTTCGGCCGGCGGATGCTCGACCGCTTATGGGAGGAGGGCCCGGGCTCGGGCCCCGTCGCCGCCCACCGCGGCCGCATGCTCCTGTTCGCCGCCCCCGGCACCGCGCCGCGCCTGCCCTCGCTCCTGGAGTGGGAGGAGTGGGGCCGTGCGGTCCCCTCCGTGCTCTGCCACGGCACGGGCGACGCCATCACCGTGCCCCCGCTCACGACCGCCGCCGACATCACCGCCGAGGACGCCGCACCCGAGAACGCCCGTCTCGATTCGCGCTGGCTGGTGGCCCCCGACACCCGCCATCCCTGGCTGCCCGGCCCCGACGTGATGCTCTGGGCCTGCGTCCGGGCGGCCCGCTCGGTGGCCTCCTCCACGGTCCGCATATCGATTTTTCCTGGCGCCGATCAGGATGCTAAGGTCTACGACGTCAGCAGGCGCCGCTAGCTCAGTTGGTTAGAGCAGCTGACTCTTAATCAGCGGGTCCGGGGTTCGAGTCCCTGGCGGCGCACAGACAGCAAGAAGCCCCTCGCGAGAGCGAGGGGCTTCTTGCGTTGCCGGGGCCTCGCCCGCGCCGGAGGGCGTCAGCCCACCGTGACCTTCACCGTCCAGGCCCCCGAAGCCGTCCGCCCCTCCACCTCGACGCGGATCGCCTCCCCCGGCACCGTGAAGGTCTCCCCCTCCCGCACCGGGGCGTCCGCCAGCTGCGGATACACCGAGTCGCCCCAGCAGGACTCCGACTCCGGATGGGCGTCGACGACCTTCACGGGGCCGTCCCCCGAGGCCGTCTCACCCCGCACCTCGTAGACGAGCACGCCCTCCGTGCACGTCGCGTGGTCGTTGCCCGCGGCGGTCCGCGCCTCCAGTGCGATCGCGGAGTCCCGGCCCGTACGGAGCACGGCCAGCCTGGTGCCGCCGAGCGCCCCCCGCGCGGGCTCCGCCGCCAGCGGCTCCAGGGTCAGCCGCCCGGTGCCCGCCGCCACGCAGCGCACCTGCCGCGGCTCCAGCCAGCCCAGTTTCCACTTGTGCCAGCCGAAGAGGTCGGGGGCGAGGCCGAACTGGCTGCCCATGACGTCCCAGTCGCCCACGTGGGTGTCCCAGTCGCCCTTGCCGTCGGTCGGCCGGTGGTAGAGGTCGGGCAGGTCGAAGACGTGGCCGGTCTCGTGGGCCAGGACGTTGCGGTCCGGCGGGTGGCGCTCGAAGACGGTGACGATGCGCCGGATGTCCGTGCCGTCGGCCCGCATCGGCCGGTCGAAGTTCACGACCTTCGTGGCGTCCGAGTCGACGCCGGGCGCGTCCGGGTCCGCGACGAAGTAGACGATGTCGTACCCGGAGAAGTCCACGTGCGGATCGGCGGCGGCCAGCGCGTCCCGCAGGTAGGCGGCGCGGCGCTGGGCGTTCCAGTCGCGCTTTATCGCGTACGCGAGGGAGTTCCGCGGCATCTGCACCCACTCGGGCCGCGGATGCGGCTGGAGCCTGAACTTTCCGTAGGAGGCCTGTTCGAAGAAGCGGCTGGTGGCGGGGAAGTGGTCGGCGGCCAGCTCCTCGGGCGTGGTCAGCGGCGGGGAGTCCGGGAAGGACAGGAAGACCATGACCGCGTCCAGGGTCCTGGCCGGGCGCGGATAGGCGGCGTTCCAGGTGTCGAGGCCCTCCGAGTGATGCGCGGCGGTGCGGCGCAGGGCGCACGGTCCCGCGACGGACTCGGCGATGGCGGGCCCCGCGACGAGCGAGGTGGCGGCGAGGGCGGTCAGCGAGGTGAGCATCGCCGCGGTGCTGCGCAGCCGGTGGTTCCCTCCTGGCCTGGGGTTCCTCCCTCCACGGGTGAGTCCCCTGGGGGGGAGCTGACGCGGCACGTCGACCTCCGGGTGCGGAATGCGGGACACCCCACCCACCTTGTGATGTTTTGTTGAACTTCGCCCTGTTTGTCTGGCCCTTCCGGGTGAGCGGCGGGCAGCGGGGCGACACCCCGACCGCTCACGGAACGCCACAAGCGATCGGGCCTTGCAGGAACCAGTTCACTGCCGAGCAGAAACGATCTGCCATCGCCGACGGGCCCCACCCGGTCCGGTCACATGGCTGGATAGCCCCTCAGGCGGGCCTCTATGATCGGCACACTTTCCAGCGCGGGCCCGGCCCCCACACCGCCGTCCGCCCCCTGCCCGCCGCCCGACGAGACCTGTTCGAGAACAACTGCACTGCGGGAGCAAGCGGTGAACGGAACGTCCCAAGGGCCCACCCCCATGGCGGCCACTGCACCCGGCCGAGCCCGTCCTGTCGTCACAGAACGTCGCGGCCCGGAACGGGCCGACTACCGCGGCGCCTTCGCGCACGCCCCCCTCCCGCTGGCCGTTGTCGACGGCGAGGGACTGGTCGTCTGCGCCAACGACGCCCTCGGCACGCTCCTCGGCGCAGGCCCCGGAGGGCTCGATGGGTGCGTCGCCGCCGATCTGGTCGACCTCGCCTCCGACGCCCGTACGTGGCACGCGTACCGCGAGGTGCTCCGCGGCCGGCAGGCGAAGCTGCGCTGCACGCGACGGCTGAAACATCCCGACGGGCACTCGCTGTGGGTGCAGATCACGGTCACGCCGATGCCGGAGTCCGCCGAGCGGCGCGAGGGCAGGACGGTCCTGCTCTCCGCCGCCGACATCAGCGCGCGCCGCGAGTTGCAGGCCCGGCTGCGCCATGTGCAGATGCACGACCCGGTGACGCGACTGCCCAACCGCAACCTCTTCTTCGAACGCCTGGCGGCCGCCCTCGAAGCGGGCGCGTACGACGACACGAGCACCGGCCGGGTCGGCCTGTGCTACCTGGACCTCGACGGGTTCAAGGCGGTCAACGACACCCTCGGCCACCGGGTCGGCGACCGGCTGCTCGCCGCCGTCGCGGAGCGGCTCACGCGCTGCGCCGACCGGGCCGGGTACGGCGCGGTGACGGCGCCGCTGGTGGCGCGCCTCGGGGGTGACGAGTTCGCGCTGCTCGTGGAGGACTCGACCGGGACCGAACAGCTGGCGGACCTCGCCGAGGCGGCGCTGAAGGCTCTCCAGGAGCCGTTCGACCTCGCCGGTCAGCGGCTCTCCGTCTCCGCCTCCATCGGCGTGGTGGAGCGGCGGGCCGCGGGCACCACCACGACGGGGCTCATGCAGGCCGCCGACACCACGCTGTACTGGGCGAAGACGGACGGCAAGGCCCGCTGGACGCTCTTCGACCCGGAGCGCAACGCCCACCGCATGACCCGCCAGACGCTCTCCAGTTCGCTGCGGCCCGCCGTGGAGCGCGACGAGTTCGTCCTGGACTACCAGCCGCTGGTGGGTCTGGACGACGAGGGCCTGCGGGGCGTCGAGGCGCTGGTGCGGTGGCGGCATCCGCAGTTCGGTCTGTTGACGCCGAATCGGTTCATCGGATTGGCGGAAGAGGACGGTTCGATCGTGCAGCTCGGCCGCTGGGTGCTGCGGACCGCCTGCCGGCAGGCCCGGCGGTGGCAGGTCGCGCACCCCGAGCGGGAGCCCGTGTTCGTGAGCGTGAACGTGGCGGTGCGGCAGGTGTGGGACTCCGACCTGGTCGCGGACGTGGCGGAGATCCTCGCCGAGACGGGCCTGCCGGCCCGGCTGCTCCAGCTGGAGCTGACCGAGTCCGCCGTCATGGGCTCGGCGGGCCGTCCCCTCCAGGCCCTCCAGGCGCTCAGTGACATGGGGGTGCGGATCGCCATCGACGACTTCGGCACGGGGTACTCGAACCTGGCCTACCTGAGCCGGCTGCCGGTGTCGGTCCTGAAGCTGGACGGGTCCTTCGTACGGGGCTTCCAGTACGGGGAGGGGGAGACGCACACCAACCCCGCCGACGAGGTCATCGTCGAGGCGCTGGTGCAGCTGGCCCACCGCCTGGGGATCACGGTCACCGCGGAGTGCGTGGAGACGGCGGCGCAGGCCGCGCGGCTGCGGCGGATCGGCTGCGACACGGGGCAGGGCTGGCTCTACTCCCGCCCGGTCCCGGCGGACCGCATCTCCCTACTGCTGCGCACCACGACCGCCGCCCCGTCAGGGGCGCGAGGAACTGCGCGCCCAGCCCACTGAGAGCCGCAGGGGACCACGCGGACGCATCTGCCCACAGCCCGCCGCGCGCGGGTGCGGACCGAGCGGGGTTGCTCGCGCAGTTCCCCGCGCCCCTTACGGGGCGGTGGTTTCAGGGGCGCGAGGAACTGACGCGTCTGCACAATCCCGCACACCAGCCGCTGCGGCCCGCAAGGGGCTGAGCGCGCAGTTCCCCGCGCCCCCTTACGGGGCCCTACGGCCGACGACCGCCCCCCAGGGGCGCGAGGAACTGCGCGAGCAACCCCCGTCCCACCCGCACACGCAGGCGCACCGTCACAGGCAGACGCGTCTGCGCAATCCCGCACACCAGCCGGTGCGGCCCGCAAGGGGCTGAGCGCGCCCCTTACGGGGCTACGCCCGGGGCAACCCGTACGCGTCCGCGATCAGCTCGTACGACCGCAGACGGATGTCACCACCGTGCGCGTTGCCCGTGATCATCAGCTCATCCGCCCCCGTCCGCTTGGCGAGGTCGTCGAGGCCGGTGCGGACCTGGTCGGCGGTGCCATGGATGACGTTGGCGTTCCAGCTCGCGACGAACTCCCGCTCCATCTCGTTGAATTCGTACGCCTCCGCCTCCTCCGGGGTGGGGACCAGGCCGGGACGCCCGGTGCGCAGGCGGACCATGTTCAGGGCGGCGGCCATGACCTGGCGGCGGGCCTCGTTCTCGTCGTCCGTGGCGAGCGCCGAGACGCCGATGAGGGCGTAGGGGGCGTCGAGCACCGCGGAGGGCTTGAACGACTCGCGGTAGAGGTCCAGCGCCGGGACGGTGTTCTGCGCCGAGAAGTGGTGCGCGAAGGCGAACGGCAGGCCGAGGACACCGGCGAGGCGCGCGCTGAAACCGGAGGAGCCGAGCAGCCACAGCGGCGGCCGGTGCGGGGACTGGACACCGCCGGGCGAGGTCGCCTGGATCGGTCCCGGCACGGCGTGGATGCGCCGGTAGGGGTGGCCGTCCGGGAAGTCGTCGTCCAAGAAGCGCGTCAGCTCGGCCAGTTGCTGCGGGAACTCGTCGGCGCCCTCGCTCAGCCGGTCCGAGCGGCGCAGCGCGGCGGCGGTGGCGCCGTCCGTGCCGGGGGCGCGGCCGAGGCCGAGGTCGACGCGGCCGGGGGCCATCGCCTCCAGGGTGCCGAACTGCTCGGCGATGACGAGCGGGGCGTGGTTGGGCAGCATGACGCCGCCGGAGCCGAGCCGGATGCGGTCGGTGTGGGCGGCGAGGTGGGCGAGGATCACGGCCGGTGAGGAGGACGCGACGCCCGGCATGGAGTGGTGCTCGGCCACCCAGTAGCGGTGGTAGCCGCGGGCCTCGGCGAGCCCCGCGATCTCGACGCTGGTGCGCAGCGCGTCGGTAGCGGTGCGCCCGGCGCCGACGGTGACGAGGTCGAGGACGGACAGGGGAACGGGCGCGGTGCCCTGCCGCTCACCCCGGATACCGTCACCGCGGGTGCCGTCGTCGCGGGTGCCGTCGCCGGTCGGGTCCACTGTCACTGGGGTGCCTCCTGCACTGCGTATGTACGTCACGTGGGTACGGGAGAGCACAACAGGAGGCACACTCCGTTTTATTCCGGGGCCATGGCCGCGCCCCGGCCGGCGCCTCGTACCAGTACCGTGCCGCCATGGCTGATCCCCTGAAGACACTGGTCGACGGAGTCGAGGTCGAGGTGCCCAACACCATCCCGGACATCCGCGCCGCCCTGCCCGAGGACCGGCGCGCGGAGTTCGACCGGGCCATCAACGCCGCCGGGGTCGACGAGATCCACGCCGTGATGCGGCACTGGATGCTGGAGGCCGTGCCCGATCCGGACGCCGAGGCGCGGCTCGCGCGGCTCGCCTCCGACGAGGCCGAGCGGCGGGGAACGGCGTGAGCCCCCGCCACCGCCGGGCCCACCGGATCACCTACGCGCCGCCCGCGGACGACACCCTCGCCAAGATGGGCGACCCCGAGGCGTTCCGCGCCGCGCTGACACGCACGATCGGCCGCGACCCGTACGGCCACGGCTCGACGCCCGTACGGGGCGAGCAGGACCGCAGGGAGGCGACCGTCGAGGGTGCCATCGTCCTGTACTACGTCTCCGGGTCGGTCCAGACGTTAACGGTGGTCAGACTGATCCTCAGCCCCTGACGCCCCTGCCCCCTAGGGAGTGCCGCCGTCGGCCTGGACCACCGGTTCCCTCGTGAACAGCGAGCCCAGCTCCGGGGCGTTCACCCGGCGCTCGGCGAGCCGCAGCGCCTCCCAGACCGTGACCTGGTTGGCCGTCAGGACCGGCTTGCCGACGGCCGCCTCCAGCTCGCGGACGTGCGCCGCCGTGTGCAGCGCCGTGTCCGGCAGGAGCAGCGCCTGCGCGTCCGGGTGGTCGCCGTCGCGGGCGAGCGCGAGGACCTCCTCGCGGCCCCAGGTGCCGACCTCCGCCGCCGTGATGATGCCGCTCCCCCGTGTCGAGACGACCTCCGTGCCCGCCGACTTCAGGAACGCCGTGAAGTGCGCGGCCACGTCGTCCGGGTACGTCGCCGCGATCGCGACGCGGGCCGCGCCCACCTCGCGTACGGCGTGGGCGAAGGCGAACGACGTCGACGAGGCGGGCAGGCCCGCCGCGAGGGCGAGGCCGCGCACCTGCTCGTGCGCGCCCTCCCAGCCGTGGACGAAGCTGCCGCTGGTGCACGCCCACACGACCGCCTCCGCGCCGGAGAGCCGCAGCTCCTCGACGCCGGCGGCGAGCCGCGCGGCCGAGCCCATCTCCAGGAGCGCGTCGACCCGGTGCGCGTCCTCGCCGATGTCCGTGTGGACGACCTGAAGCCGGACATCGCTGCCGAGCATCTGCTCCATGCGGGGGTAGTCGTCCTCGGCCGAGTGCCCCGGGTAGAGAAATCCGAGTGCCGTCACGTCCAGCCTCCTCCTTCTGCGGGTGGTCCCGCGGGTGGTCCTTCGGGCAGGCCCTGTGGGGGCGGCGGATTCAGCGGACTCGCGCCCGGCCGTGCCCCCGGGTCGATCAGTGCCTGATAAGGCCCTACCGCACGCGTACCCAGCCGACGCAGGGCCGACCACATCGTCACCTGGTTCGCCGAGATCACCGGCATGCGCAGTTCCGCTTCCAGTTGCGGGATCACGTCGTACGTGGGGAGGTTCGTGCAGCTGATGAAGAGGGCGTCCGCCCCGCCCTCGACCGCGCGGCGCGCCATGTCGGCCACGTCCCGGTAGGGGACCTTCCAGATGTGCCGGGTCAGCCCCAGGTAGGCGCGGGCCGTGACGACCACGCCCGCCTCGGCCAGGTACTCCTCCAGGGCCTGCGTCACCGACCAGGTGTAGGGCGTGACGAGGGCGACGCGCCGGGCGCCCAGTTCCGCCAGGGCTTCGAGGAGCGCGCCGGAGGTGGTCACGGAGGCGACCGCGCCCTCGCGGGTCATGGCCTCGCACATCGCCCGCTCCCCGGCGGTGCCGCCGACGAAGCTGCCCGACGTGCAGGCGTACGCGAGGACTTCGGGCTCCGCGACGGTCAGCGCGCGGACCGCGTCGGCGAGCGTCTCGTGCTCGCTGACCAGGCGCGCCAGGTCCAGGCTGACCTCGACGGGCACGTACGGGGTGCGGGTGAGGTGGAGGGAGACCTCGTCCGGGACCCAGCGCCACAGCTCGCGGTCGAGGGCGAAGTCGAAGGGGGCGACGACACCCACACCTCGTTGTGGGTGCGGTCCGCCGAGGAAGGAGACGTCCATGAGCAGGCCCCAAGTTCGTGCGTGGGATCAGGGACCGGCCGGGGGCCGGGACGAGCTGCCCGGCGAGGGCGCCGGGACCTGCGGTGCGCACGCGCGCACGGAGAAAGGAGCGGATGGGTGCGGCACCGCTGCCACGGTGCCTCTGTTGACGAAGGTAGGTTCGGGTGCGAGCGTGGTCAATCCGCACCTTTCAGACGGCTGCGCCGTACCTCTTCAGGGAAGCGGAACCCCCTTGGCCACCACCACCGTGCTCGTCCTTGACGCCGCTCCCCCGACGCCGCCGCCGCGCCTGGGCAGCCTGACCGGCCGCGCCCGGATCCTGCACACCGACGAGGCCGGCCTCGCCGCCCGACTGCCGCTCGCGGACGTGCTGTTGGTGTGGGACTTCGCCTCGGACGCGGTGCGCCGCGCCTGGCCGGGCGAGGGCTCCCGGCCGCGCTGGGTGCACACCGCGAGCGCGGGCGTGGACCACCTGATGTGCCCCGAACTCGCCGCCTGCGACACCGTGGTGACCAACGCGCGCGGCGTCTTCGACGAGCCCATCGCGGAGTACGTCGCCGCGCTCGTCCTCGCCCTGGCCAAGGACCTGCCGCGCACCCTGGAGCTCCAGCGCGAGCGCTCCTGGCGCCACCGCGAGTCGCGGCGGGTCGCGGGCACGCGCGCGTGCGTGGTGGGCTCGGGACCGATCGGCAGGGCCGTCGCGCGGACCCTCAAGGCGCTCGGCGTCACCACCGCCCTGGTGGGCCGCGCGCCGCGCCCGGGGGTGCACGGCGCCGAGGAGCTGGACCGGCTGCTCGCGCGCGCCGACTGGGTGGTGTGCGCGGCGCCGCTCACCGACGACACGCGCGGCATGTTCGACGCCCGGCGCTTCGGCGTCATGCAGCCCTCGGCGCACTTCATCAACATCGGCCGCGGCCCCCTCGTCGTCGAGGACGACCTGGTGGCCGCCCTGTCGAAGCGGTGGGTCGCGGGTGCGGCCCTCGACGTCTTCGCGCACGAGCCGCTGCCCGGGGACAGCCCGCTGTGGACGGCACCGGGGCTGCTGGTCTCCCCCCACATGAGCGGCGACACGGTCGGCTGGCGCGATGAACTGGGCGCCCAGTTCGTCGAGTTGTACGAGTCCTGGGCGGCGGGTCGGCCGCTGCGGAACGTGGTCGACAAGGAACGTGGGTATGTCCCGGGGCACTGATCACGACTAGGAGGCCGGATGTCCGAACTCACGGATCTCACCGCCGTACGACTCGTCGACGGATACCGCAAGGGCGAATTCAGCCCGGTCGACGTGGTCCGCGCCGCGCTGCGGCGGGCCGAGGAGACCCAGCCCCTGGTGAACGCCTTCGTGCGGATCGAGGCCCAGACCGCACTGGCCCAGGCCGAGGCCAGTGCCGGGCGGTGGCGGCGCGGGGAGCCGCAGGGCCTGGTGGACGGCGTACCGGTGTCGGTGAAGGACCTCCTGCTGCTGCGCGGCGGCCCGACCCTGCGGGGCTCGCGGACCATCCGCGCGGAGGGCGAGTGGGACGAGGACGCCCCTTCGGTGGCGCGGCTGCGGGAGCACGGCGCGGTGTTCATCGGCCGCACGACGACCCCGGAGTTCGGCTGGAAGGGCGTGACGGACAGCCCCCGCAGCGGCATCACCCGCAATCCGTACGACACCTCGCGCACCTCGGGCGGCTCGAGCGGCGGCAGCGCGGTGGCCGTGGCGGTCGGCGCGGGCCCCTTGTCGCTGGGCACGGACGGCGGTGGCTCGGTGCGCATCCCGGCGTCGTTCTGCGGGATCTTCGCGCTGAAGCCGACGTACGGCCGGGTGCCGCTGTACCCCGCGAGCCCCTTCGGGACGCTCTCCCACGTGGGGCCGATGACGCGGGACGCGGCGGACGCGGCGCTGATGATGGAGGTGATCACGGGCCCCGACCCGCGGGACTGGTCCCAGCTCGGGGCGGTGGCCGGGAGCTTCCGCGCGGGCCTGGACGGCGGTGTGCGCGGGCTGCGCGTCGCCTACTCGCCCTCGCTGGGCGGCCAGGTCGCGGTGCGGCCCGCCGTCGCGGCGGCCGTGCGGCGGGCGGTGGAGTCCCTCGCCGCGCAGGGGGCGTACGTGGAGGAGGCCGACCCCGACTTCTCGGAACCGGTGGAGGCCTTCCACACCCTGTGGTTCAGCGGGGCGGCGCGCGTCGTGCAGCAGCTGGCGCCCGACCGGCGGGAGTTGCTCGACCCGGGGCTGCGGGAGATCTGCGGGCAGGGCGCGCGGTACAGCGCGCTTGACTACCTCGCGGCGGTCGACGTCCGCGTGGATCTCGGGCGCCGCATGGGCCGCTTCCACTCGGCGTACGACCTGCTGGTGACGCCGACGCTGCCGATCACGGCGTTCGAGGCGGGCGCCGAGTTCCCCAAGGGCTCCGGGCACCGGCGGTGGACGGGCTGGACGCCGTTCACGTACCCCTTCAACCTCACCCAGCAGCCCGCGGCGACCGTGCCCTGCGGGGTGGACGAGGAGGGGCTGCCGATCGGGGTGCAGATCGTGGGCGCGCGGCATGCCGACACGGTGGTGCTGCGGGCTGCGCACGCGTTGTACGAGGCGGGCGGCGTCGGTGTCGCGCCGCCCGTGCTCGGCTGAGCGGGGCCTAGGCCTGGCGGAAGTTCAGCGTCTCGCCCTGCGCGCCCGCGCGCCACAGGTCGTTGCAGGCCTCGGCCATGCGGTCGAGGCCGTCGACGATCTGCCCCCAGACGATGCCGGGCACCCAGCCGACGTCGCCGTTCAGGAGCAGGTTGTTCCGTTCGTAGAAGAGGGCGAGGTCGACGACGGTGGTGCCGGCCCGCACGTCGGCCTCGGGTTCGTAGCCATACGCCGGGGTCCCCAATTCCGTACCGGAGAAGGAGAAATAGCAGAGATCGCCCGGAATGGGGGTGACTGTCGGATTCTCCAGGGGCGGCTCGCGGTCCGCGAAAGCCGGGAAGAGGGCGTAGATCTCATTGCGCGCGTATTTCGCGTGGTAGACGTCGGACCCGAGCGGAAGTGCCTCCCACACCGCCGCGCAGGTCACCGGGGCCCGGTCGTCCAGCAGCCTGGCCGTGCACTGGACTCCCCGCTCGGCGAGGGAGACTTCGATGAATCGGTCTGCCATGAATCCCATGTTCCTCCCCGGGTCAAGACGCCGGGAGCACAACGATCGCATCAGGGGCCGGAATTCACCGGCATATGTGGCGTCGAGTCGGGTAGCCGCGCGCCCATGGCTCCACCACTTGGGAACAACGAGGGAATCACTGGCAGAGCGGTTCGCCGCCGCGCCCTGCTCACCGGAGCGGGCGGGGCGGCTTTTGGCGCGTTCGGGCTCTCGGCGTGCAGCCGGGTGCCCGAGGAGGGGAAGGTTCAGGGGGGCGACCTGCTGGAGCGGCTGCGTGACAGCGGCACGGTCAGGATCGGCGTCGCGGGCGAGGTCCCGTTCGGATACATCGACGAGGACGGCGAGGTCACCGGCGAGGCGCCGGCCATCGCCAAGGTCATCTTCCCGCGCCTCGGCGTGCCCGAGGTCAAGGCCGTTCCCACCAAGTTCGGGGCGCTGATCCCCGGGCTGACGCAGGCACGGCAGTTCGACGTGGTCTCGGCGGGCATGTACATCAACCCCACGCGGTGCGAGCAGGTCCTCTTCTCCGACCCCGACTACCTCATGCTCGACTCCTTCATCGTGAAGAAGGGCAACCCGCACGGCATCAGGACGTACGAGGACATCGCGGAGAAGGGCCTGAAGCTGGCGAGCGGCACCGCCTACGCGGAGATCGACTACGCCAAGGCCGCGGGTGTGAAGGACGTCCTCGTCCTGCCCGACCAGGTGGCGGGGCTCGACGCCGTGGCCCAGGGCCGCGTCGACGCCTTCGCCGGCACCAACGTCACCGTACGCACGGTGATCAGGAAGAACCCGCGGGTCGAGGCGACGAAGCCCTTCCAGCCGGAGGTCGACGGCAAGCCGGCCTACGGCGCGGGCGGCTTCGCCTTCCGGCTGTCCGAGAAGAACCTCCGGGACGCCTTCAACAAGGAGCTGCACAAGCTCAAGAAGAGCGGCGAGCTGCTGCGGATCGTCAAGCCGTTCGGTTTCACCGAGGCCGAGATGACGGACCTGACCCTGCGGAAGCTGTGTCCCCCGGTGAAGGGCGTCTCCTCATGATGTCGTCGGAGTTCTTCGGGAACTGGTTCCTGCCCGGTATCTGGATCACCCTCCAGGTCACCTTCCTCAGCGCGGCCCTCGCCTTCGTGATCGCCTTCCCGATCGGTGTGCTGCGCACGAACCGGCTCTGGATCGTGCGGTTCCTCGCCGGGGCCTACTTCGAGATCTTCCGCAGTACGTCGTCACTGGTCTTCATGTACTGGATCGCGTTCACGGTCCCGCCGGTTTTCGGCATCAGTTTCCAGCCGATGTTCGCGGGCGTGCTGGCACTCGGCATCACCTACGGGGCCTACGCCTCGGAGATCGTGCGCGGCGCGCTCGCCGCGGTGCCGCCCGCGCAGCGCGAGGCGGGCATCGCCCTGAACTTCACGCCGTTCCAGCGGCTGCGCCGCATCGAACTCCCGCAGGCCTGGCCGGAGATGATCCCGCCATTCAACAACCTGCTCATCGAGCTGCTCAAGGGCACCTCACTGGTGTCCCTCATCGCGGTGGCCGACATGACCTTCGCCGGTGACCTGCTGCGACTCGTCACGAACGAGAGCGCGCCGATCTACACGCTGCTGCTCGTCCTGTACTTCGTCCTCGCGTTCGTCCTCACGCGCGGCATGCGGCTCCTGGAGCGGCACGCCAAGAAACGGGTCGGCCAGGCGCCCGAGAAGACGGGCCTGTTCAGCGGGATGCGCGCCAAGTCGTCGATCGACGTCGTCGCCGGTACGGGGGCTGCCAAGTGAACTGGAACTGGTCGCATGTCGACGACTTCATGCCGCTCTTCTGGGACGGCGTGGAACTCACCCTCCAGGCGCTGTTCTTCGGCACCCTGATCGCCTTCTCGCTGGGCCTGGTCTGGGCGATCGCGCAGCGCTCGGAGAAGAAGTGGATCCGGTGGCCGGTCACCGCCGTCACCGAGTTCATCCGCAGCACCCCGCTGCTGGTGCAGCTGTTCTTCCTGTTCTACGTGGTGCCTCAGTGGGGCCCCTCCATGTCTCCCCTCACCACGGGCATCGTCGGCCTCGGGCTGCACTACTCGACGTACACCTCGGAGGTCTACCGCGCCGGGATCGAGGGTGTGCCCGCCGGCCAGTGGGAGGCGGCGACCGCGCTCAGCCTCTCCAGGCGCCGCACCTGGACGTCCGTGATCCTGCCGCAGGCGGTGCGCCGGGTGATCCCGGCGCTCGGCAACTACGTGATCATCATGCTGAAGGAGTCGCCGCAGATGGCCGCCATCGGCGCGCTCGACATGCTGGGCCAGGCCCAGGGCTACAGCCAGGCGACCTTCACCTACGAGGCGATCAGCGTGGTCGGTGTCGCCTTCATCGTCATCGCCTACCCGGCCTCTGTCCTTCTGCGAGCTTTGGAGCGTCGCCTTGTCCGCTGACAGCAGCACTTCCCAGGAAATCCCCAACCCCGCCGTCGACGGCAGCGAGCTGATCCGCTTCGACAAGGTCGTCAAGCGCTACGGCTCGAACGTCGTCCTGGACGAGCTGGACTTCTCCGTCGCCTCCGGCAAGCACGTGACGCTCATCGGACCTTCCGGTTCCGGGAAGACCACGATCCTGCGGCTCCTGATGACGCTGGTGCGGCCGGAGCAGGGCACGATCAAGGTGGGCGGCAACTACCTCACCCACGAGGAGAAGAACGGCAAGCTCGTCCCGGCCGGCGAGAAGCACGTCCGCGAGGTCCGCAAGAACATCGGGATGGTCTTCCAGCAGTTCAACCTCTTCCCGAACATGAAGGTGCTCCGGAACATCACCGAGGCACCCGTCAACGTCCTCGGCCTGTCCAAGGACGAGGCCGAGCAGCGCGCCCGTGAACTGCTCGACCTGGTCGGCCTCGGCGACCGCTGCGACGCGTACCCGACGCAGCTCTCCGGCGGCCAGCAGCAGCGGGTCGCCATCGCGCGGGCCCTCGCGATGCGCCCGCAGGTGCTGCTGCTCGACGAGGTGACGTCCGCGCTCGACCCCGAGCTGGTGGCGGGCGTCCTGGACGTCCTGCGTGACATCGCGCACACCACGGACATCACGATGCTCTGCGTGACCCACGAGATGAACTTCGCGCGGGACATCTCGGACCAAGTGCTGATGTTCGACTCGGGCCGGGTCATCGAGTCCGGGACCCCGGAGAAGATCTTCACCGAGCCCGAGCACGAGCGGACCCGCGAGTTCCTCAGCGCGGTGCTGTGACCGTCGGCCCCAGGCGCGGGACATCGGCCGAGGCCCCGCGCCTGGGGCATGACGCTGGCATATGCCAGGGTGGCGCGTTCCTGCTGACGGGCCGGAGCGCGCCGCCAATCTCGTCAACAGCCGCTCCTGGTGCGCCACTTGGCGGCTATCGTGGGACGGGCCCGACCGTCCGGAACCGCTCCACGCAGGGGGAAGCCGTGGCGTTGAAGCACCAGGCGACCACGCCGCACGACTCCGTCCAGAGCGCCCTGCGGGTGCTCGAAATGGTCGCCCGGCACGGCTCCGGTGTGACCACCGTCGAGCTCGCCCGCGAGACCCGCCTGCCCGCCACCCGGCTGGCACCCCTGCTCCGCATGCTGCGCCGCGAGGGATACGTCGAGCAGACGGCCGACGGGGTCTACGTCACCGGCCAGTGCCTCAGCCGCCTCGCCTCGGCCGACCACCACGACGAGGCGCTGCGCGAGAAGCTCCGGCACACCCTGGACGGCCTGCGTGACTCCATCGGCGCCGCGGTCTACATCAGCCGCTACGTCGACGGCGAGATCCGCGTCACCGACATCGCAGCCGGGCCCCGCACCCCGGCGGTCAACGAATGGGTGGACTTCCGCTCCTCCGCGCACGCCAGCGCCATCGGCAAGAGCCTGCTCACCCAGCTCGACGTGAACGGCCGCCGCGATCACCTCTCCCGCCACAAGATGGCCCGCCTCACCTCGCGGACGATCACCAACGAACGGGTCCTGCTCAACCGCCTCGCCGCCCAGCCCGCCACGGTCCCGGTCCTCGACCTCCAGGAGTACGCGGTCGGCACGGTCTGCGCCGCCGTGCCCATCACCGCCGGCTCCTCGGTCGGCTGCCTCGCCCTGTCCCTGCCCGTCGAGCACGCGCACCGGCTGCGGGAGGCGGCGGACACGCTGAACCGCGGGGCGGCGCCGGTCCTGCTGTCGCTGGCCATCTGAACCGGCCCGCGGGCCGTGGTCAGGAGCACCCCTTCGGACCAGGTAGTATTTTCGTGTCAGCAGGCGCCGCTAGCTCAGTTGGTTAGAGCAGCTGACTCTTAATCAGCGGGTCCGGGGTTCGAGTCCCTGGCGGCGCACTTGCGAATGTCGAAAGGGCGTTCCCGGTCTCCGGGGACGCCCTTTCGCGTACCTCCGCCGCACCCGGGGTGCGGAAAACCGCACCCTCACTCAACGGCAACCCCCATACCGCCGCCGACCTGCGCTTTCTAGCGTCTCCCCTATGGACCTCATGACTCTCGCCCTCCCCCAGGAGCCCGCCGGCGGCATCGCCGGGTGGGCCGCCGATCTCGTGGACACCCTGGGCGGCCCCGGTGCCGGGCTCGCCATCGCACTGGAGAACCTCTTCCCGCCGCTGCCCAGCGAGGTGATCCTGCCGCTCACCGGCTTCGCCGCCGGGCAGGGAGTCATCACCCTGTTCTCCGCGCTGTTCTGGACCACGCTCGGCTCGGTGGTCGGCGCCGCCGCCCTCTACGGCATCGGCGTGCTGTTCGGGCGCGAGCGCATGCACGCCCTGTGGGCGAAGCTCCCGCTGGTCAAGGCCTCCGACCTGGAACGCACCGAGGCCTGGTTCGCCAAGCACGGCACCAAGGCCGTCCTCCTCGGCCGCATGGTGCCGATCTTCCGCAGCCTGATCTCCGTGCCGGCCGGGGTCGAGCGCATGCCGCTGCCGGTCTTCCTGGCCCTGACCACGCTGGGCAGCCTGGTCTGGAACTCCGTGCTCGTCCTCGCCGGCTACTGGCTGGGCGATCAGTGGGACACGGTCGGGACGTACGTGGGCGTCCTCTCCAAGGTCGTCCTGGCCCTCGCCCTCGCGGCCGTCGCCGTGTACGTGACGGTGCGCGTACGGTCCCGCCGCCGGGCACCCGCGGGTGCCGCGGCCCGCCACCGCCGCGGCACCCGTCGCGACTAGGGGTCCGCTAGTGTCGGACGACGTGAAGCAGCCCGTGGCCGCCCCGTTCCTGCTCAGGGTCGCCGGTGTGCTCGTCGGCTGCCTCACCGCCGTGCTCAACCTGCTCTACTTCGTCCTCGCGGGAGCCGCCCTCGGCGCCTTCCTGCTCTGGCCGCGCACCCGCCCCCGCGCCCACGCCCTGCTCGCCGCGGGCGCCCGCAGGCTCACCGGGGTCGAGCGGCGCCGCCGCTCCCTCTTCTTCCGCGACGCCTTCCCCGAGCACCGCGCCTGTGACCAGCAGATCCTGCGCTACCTCGCGGCCCGTACGTACTCCGGACTGCTCTGCGCGGTCGTGGTCGGCCTGGTCGACTTCGGCGCGGTCCTCGCCGGGATCTTCGCCGCGTCGCTCACCCACACCTCCATGACCTGGGTGGACATACTCGGCCAGGTCGTCCTCGGCGGCACCCTCCTCTTCCTCGCCGTGCAGGGCCTGCGCGCCCTCACCGAGCAGGACGCGCGCCTGGCCCGCGAGTGCTTCGGCCCCTCCGAGCGGGAGCTGCTCCAGCGCCGCATCGACGAGCTGGCCACCAGCCGTGCCGCGGTGGTCAGGGCCGTCGACGTCGAGCGGCGCCGGGTCGAGCGCGACCTGCACGACGGCGTCCAGCAGCGGCTCGTCGCCCTCGCCATGCTGCTCGGCAGAGCCCGCAGGGGCCGCACCCCCGAGCGCGCCGACGCCCTGCTCGAACAGGCCCACAAAGAGGCGCAGGAAGTCCTCACCGAACTGCGCGAGGTGGCCTGGCGGGTCTACCCCACCGCCCTCGACAGCCTGGGCCTTCGCGAGGCGCTTGGCGGGGTGTCGGAGCGGTGCGCGCTGCCCGTGCGCATGGAGTACGACGTACCGCAACCGCTGCCATCCGCCGTCGAGACGGCCGCCTACTTCGTCGTGTCGGAGGCCGTGAACAACGCCGCCAAGCACTCGGCGGCCGACGAGGTCTTCGTCCGCGTACACGGGGACGGGACCTCCCTCGTCGTCCTCGTCCGGGACACCGGTACCGGCGGCGCCGACCCCTCGGGCAGCGGCCTGACCGGGCTGGGCAGCCGGGTCGCCGCGCTCGACGGCACACTGCGTGTCGACAGCCCCCTCGGGGGACCCACCACGATCACCGCGGAGTTGCCGTGCGCGTAATCCTCGCCGAGGACTCGACCCTGCTGCGGGAGGGCCTGGTCCGGCTGCTCGCCGAGGAGGGCCATGAGGTGCTGGCCGCCGTCGGCGACGCCGAAGCGCTCCTCGCCGAGGTCGGGGCGAAGACCCCGGACGTCGTCGTCACCGACATCCGGATGCCCCCGGACCACACCGACGAGGGCCTGCGCGCCGCGGTGCGCATCCGCGAGCTGCGCCCCGAGATCGGTGTGGTGGTCCTCTCCCAGTACGTGGAGCGCAACTACGCGGCGCAGCTGCTCACGTCGAGCGCCGAACGGGTCGGCTACCTCCTCAAGGACCGCGTCGCCCAGGTCGAGGAGTTCCTCGACGCGCTGGAGCGGGTGCACGCCGGGGGCGCCGCCATCGACCCCGAGGTCGTCCGGCAGCTGCTCATCCGCACCACGCACGCCGACCCGCTGACCCGCCTCACCCCGCGCGAGCGCACCGTCCTGGAGGCGCTGGCCGAGGGGCACACCAACGCGGCCATCGGGCAGAAGCTGCACATCTCGCTGAGCGCGGTCGAGAAGAACCTGAACGCCATCTTCGACAAGCTGGGCCTGTCCCGGACGACCGGCTACAGCCGCCGGGTCCTCGCGGTGCTGCGCTACCTGGAGTCCTGAGCCGGTCCCCCGCGCCGTACCGGTGCACGGATATCCCCCGCACCGGTGAGGACGGCGGCGCCCGGCCCGCCCGATACTGGCACGGCCTCCCGCCCCGAGGAGCCGCCGTATGCCCACTCCGCCCCGGCCTGCCAGGCTGCCCGCCGCCCGGCTGCGCGCCGCCCATCCGTACGTGGTCGACGTCGCGGTCGCCGCCGTCGTGCTGTTCGCCGTCTCGCTCCAGTTCCTCTTCCCCGACGAGGGCGGGGACGCGCTGTCCCTGCCGGGCTTCCTGCTCGGCGCGGGCACGGCGGTACCGCTGGTGTGGCGGCGCCGCGCGCCGTTCCTCGTCGCGTGCGTCCTCGCGTTCTTCACGCCGGCCATGGCGGTCCACCACCGGCCGCCGCCCGACATCGTCTACGGCGGGCTCGTCGCGCTCTACACCGTGGCGGCCCTCGCGAAGCCCTGGCAGCGGCGGGTCATGCTCACCGCGTGGCTCGTCGGGGCGGCGGTCACCATGGCGTTCAAGGAGCGCGCGGAGCCGTACGAATACCCCTTCCACCTGCTGAGCCTCGTCAGCGCGTACGCCCTCGGCTCCCTGAGCCGTGTCCAGGGCGCCTACACGGCCGCCCTGGAGGACCGGGCCCGGCGTCTGGAGCGGGAGCGCGAGCGCGAGACCGCGCGCGCCGTCGCCCTCGAACGGGCCACCATCGCACGGGACATGCACGACATCCTCGCTCACGCCGTGAGCCTGATGGTGGTGCAGGCGGAGGCCGGGCCCGTGGTGGTACGCGCCGATCCGCCGCGCGCGGAGGCCGCGTTCGACGCGATCGCCTCCGCGGGCCGCGACGCGATGGTGCAGCTGCGCCGCATCCTGGGCGTGCTCCGGGAGCCCGGGAGCGCCGCGGGCGGACGCGAACCGCCACCCACGCTCGACGCCCTGTCCGACGTGGTCCGTGAGGTCCGACGGACAGGGATGGGCGTGGAGTTGACGCGGTCCGGGCCGCCGCGCGCGCTGCACGGGGACGTCGAGGTGGCCGCGTACCGCATCGTCCAGGAAGCGCTGACGAACGCGGTGAAGCACTCCGGCGCCGACCATGTCGTGGTCCAACTCGACTGGCAGGAGGCCTGGTTGAGCGTCACCGTCACCGACGACGGGGTTGGCGGCACGGCGAGCGAGGCCGGTGGCCACGGGCTGGTCGGAATCCATCAGCGCGCCGCCGCCTGCGGGGGTCACGCGGAGAGCGGTCCCGCACCCGATGGCGGATTCCGCGTCGCGGCGCGCCTGCCCACGGCATCCTTGGGGGATGAGCATCCGGGTGGTGGTCGCCGACGATCAGGAGCTGGTGCGCAGCGGCTTCTCGATGATCCTGGACGCGCAGCCGGGCATCGAGGTGGTCGCGGAGGCGGGTGACGGCGCGCAGGCCGTCGCGGCGGTGCGCCGGCACGACCCGGACGTACTCCTCCTGGACATCCGCATGCCGGGCATGGACGGCATCGAGGCGGCCCGCCGGGTCTGCGCGCGGTCCGGCTGCCGGGTGGTCATGCTGACCACCTTCGACATCGACGAGTACGTGTACGAGGCGCTGTACGCGGGAGCCAGCGGCTTCCTCCTCAAGGACGTCCGCAGGGACGACCTGGTGCACGCCGTGCGGGTCGTCGCGGCCGGAGAGTCGCTGCTCGCGCCGACGGTGACGCGGCGCCTGGTCGAGGACATCGTGCGCCGCAGACACACCACGCGGGCCACGGGCGGCGCACCGACCGCCGCGCGGCTGGCGGTGCTCACCGCCCGCGAGGAGGAGACGCTGCGCCTCCTGGCCCGCGGCCTGAGCAACGCGGAGATCGCGGCGTCCCTGGTGGTGAGCGAGCACACCGTGAAGACCCACGTCAGCAACGTCCTGTCCAAGCTGGCGCTGCGGGACCGTGTGCAGGCGGTGATCTGCGCGTACGAGACGGGCCTTGTGGCCCCCGGCGAGCTGGAGGGGGGTGGCGGGCCTGTCGGGGGGTGAGGTGATGGGGCCGCCGGGGGTGAGCGGGGGGCGTTGCGCGGGCGGGGGGGCGTGACCGTGCGGCATGGCGTCATCCGCCTGGGGAGGCGTCACCTGCCCGGGAGGTGTTGCCCGTGCGGAGGGGCGTGACCCGTCCGGTAAGGCGCTACCCGTGCCGGAAGGCGCTGCCCATGCCGTGAGGCGTCGCTCCTACGGTGAGGCGTCTCCCTTGCGGAGGGGCGTGACCTGTGCGGGGAGGCGTCGCCCGCGCCCGGAGGCATAGTCCGTGCGGAGAGGCGTCACTCATGCGGTAACGCGCCACCCGCCTGGGGCGGCGCCGCCCATACGGGGAGGTCACCCGCCTGCTGAGGCGGCACCCGGGCGGGGAGGCGGCACCCGCCGGGTGGGGCGTCGCCCGTGCGGAGCGGCGTCGCCCGGGTGAGGGAGGTATCGCTCTTGCGAGGGAGGGGGCAAGACCGCTCCGCGTGGTGATCCGTGGGGGGTGTTCCGCGGTGACTCTGAGATGTGACCCGCCCCGAGGTGCCGTACCGGCTCCTCCCGGAGTCCTCAAGGAGCCGTCATGCTCACCGCTTTCGCCCGGACGGCGACCCGCCGCCCGCTTACCGTGATCGCCGTCTGGATCTGTCTCCTCGTCCTCGGATTCGGCTTCGGCCCCCGGGTTTTCGGGGACCTGACCTCGACCGTGGAGGACGTGCCGGGCAGCGAGTCGGTCGTCGCCGACGACCTTCTCGGGGACCTCGACCCGGCCGGTGCCTCCATCACCGCCGTCGTCTCGGGCGGCGGCGCCGTCGACCGGCCGGAGTTACGCGCCGAGGTCGCCCGCGCCGTCGCCGAGGTGCGCGCCCTGCCCGGCGTCGCGGAGGTGCCCGACCCGTACGCCACGCGCGGTCTGGTCGCCGAGGACACCCGGGCGCTGCTCGTCCCCGTCACGCTCAAGGGCGGTCTCGACGACGACGCGGAGGAGGACACGGTCGGTGACGCCGCCGACCTGCTCCGGGGCATCGACGCCGCCGACGTGGCGGTCAGCGGTGGCCCGCTGCTCGGCGAGCAGATGGGGACGCGGGCCCAGGAGGACATCGCGAAGGCGGAGTTGATCACCCTGCCCGCCGTCCTGCTCGTCCTGCTGCTGATCTTCGGCGGACTGCGCGCGGCCGCGCTCCCCCTGCTCGTCACCGTCAGCGGTGTCGCCGGGGCGTTCCTCATCCTGTACGGCTTCGGCCTGCTCACCGACATCTCGGTGTACGCCGTCCAGATCGTCACGATGCTGGGGCTCGGACTCGCCGTGGACTACGCGCTGTTGATGGTGGCCCGCTTCCGCGAGGAACGCGCCCGCGCGGAGAACGCGGGCGTGGCCGAGGCCGTGCACGCGACCGTCGCCCGGGCCGGCCGCACCGTCCTGTTCTCCGGACTGACCGTCGCCATCAGCCTGTCGGGGCTGGTGTGGTTCCCCAGCCCGTTCCTGCGCAGCATGGGGCTCGCGGCGGGCGCCGTGGTCGTCGTCGACATGCTGGCGGCCCTGACACTGCTGCCGGCCCTGCTGACCCGCTTCGGCGGGAAGATGGCGCCGGCCTCGGGGCGTGACGAAGGGCTCCGCTTCAACGCAGGCGCGGGGTCCCGCTTCCGCAAGGGCTCGCCCGAGGCGCGTGACGGCGCGGTCTTCGCCCGAGTCGCCCACTTCTGCGCCGCCCGGCCGCTCGCCGTCCTCATGGTCGCCGGGGTCGCGCTCGTCGCCCTCGCCGCGCCCACCTTCGGGATGCGGATCGCCATCGGCGACGCCAGGCAGCTGCCGCACGGCACCGAAGCCAGGCAGCTGTACGAAACCGTGCGCGCGCACTATCCGCCCGAGGCCGACACCAGCCCCGTCGAGGTACTCATCAGGCCAGGCGCGCCCGCAGACTGCGAACGCAAGATCCGTGCCCTGCCCGGCATCGCGGCGTCCGAACGCCACCGCCTCTCCGACGGCACGATCCTGCTCGAACTCACCCCGCACGGCTCCGCCGACGGCCCGACCGCCACGCGCCTGGTCGAGCGCGTACGCGACCTGCGCGGCGCCGAACCCGTCGAGGTGGCCGGCAACGCCGCCCGGCTCGTCGACTTCCGTTCGATGCTCGCCGAGCGCGCCCCCTGGGCCGTGCTCACCGTCCTGGCCGGGCTGTTCACGCTGCTCTTCGCCTTCACCGGCTCCATACTGATCCCGCTGCGCACCCTCGCCACCACCCTGCTCAGCCTCGGTGCCGCCCTCGGCGTGGTCACCCTGGTCTTCCAGCACGGGCACGGCGCCTCGCTGCTCGGCGGCGAGGGCCTCGGGGCGCTCAGCCTGACGGCGCCGCCGCTGATCATCGCGATCGCCTTCGGGCTCGCCATGGACTACGAGCTGTTCATCCTGTCCCGGATGCGGGAGAGCCGGCTCCGCACCGGCGACCACCGCACCGCCGTCGTCGAGGGACTGCGCCGCTCCGGCCGCGTGGTGAGCTGCGCGGCGCTGCTCCTCGCCCTCGTCTTCGCCGGGTTCATGACGGGCGGCTTCTCCCCGGTCCTCCAGGTCGGCCTCGGCCTGACCCTCGCGGTCCTCATCGACGCCACCGTGGTCCGTATGTTCCTGGTGCCGGCCACCATGGCCCTGCTCGGCCGGCACGCCTGGTGGGCGCCGCGTCCGCTGCGCCGCCTCCACCGGCGGTACGGACCGCGGGAGACCATACCGCCGCCCGTCGCGCCGCGGGGGTTCACGACAGGACCGCACCGTCCATGACCAGCGCCGCCGCGAGCCCCGCGGCCAGGAGCCAGGTGCCGAGCCTGGTGCGGCCGCGGCGGCTCAGCTCGATGACCACGCCGCAGAGGATGAGCAGCAGCCCGTAGACCCCGACGACCAGCACCGACGAGCGGCTCGCCAGACGCAGTGCGAGGACCACCGCCGCCGCGGCCATCAGCAGTCCGGCCGCGGCGATGCGGGCGCGGCGGGCGCGGGCGGCCGGGGTGGGTCCCTCAGCTCCCTTGGGTCCCTCGGATGGCATGGTTCCCTCGGGCCCTGCGGTGGCGCTTTCCGGGGTTGCCGTCTGCGGCTCGTCGTTCTGTGCCGTGGCGTCGGCGTCGGTCTGGTCGGGCGTGGTCATGAGAGTGGATCGTAATCGTTCACACGAGCGGGGCCGCGGACTTGTCTTCCTTCACCACGGGTCCCTCACGAGCGGGGCTCACCCCCGCAGATACGCCAGGACCGCCAGCACCCTGCGGTGGATTCCGTCCGCCGGCGGCAGGTCCAGCTTCCCCAGGATGTTGCCGATGTGCTTGCCCACCGCCGCCTCGGAGACGACCAGTTCAGCCGCGATCGCCCCGTTCGACTTCCCCTCGGCGACCAGCGCGAGCACCTCGCGCTCGCGCGGCGTCAGCTGCTCCAGCGGGTCGCGCCGCCGCCGCAGCAACTGCCGTACGACCTCCGGGTCGACGACCGTGCCGCCCCGCGCGACCCGCGTGAGTCCCTCGATGAACTGCTCGACCTGGCCCACGCGGTCCTTGAGCAGGTAGCCGACGCCGGTGCCGTCCCCGGTGTCCAGGAGCTCGGCGGCGTAGGACCGTTGGACGTACTGGCTGAGCACGAGGACCGGCAGCATCGGCCGCTGCGCCCTGAGCGCGACCGCCGCCCGCAGTCCCTCGTCCTGGAAGCCGGGCGGCATCCGCACATCGGTGACGACGATGTCCGGTTCGTACGCCGATACGGCGTCCCGCAGCGCCTCCGCGTCGCCGACCGCGGCGACCGTTTCGTGTCCGAAGCGGCTGAGGACGCCTATGAGGCCCTCGCGTAGCAGCACGCTGTCCTCTGCGAGGACGACTCTCAGGCTTGGGGCTGGGGTTGGCACGGGATCTCCACTGACAGGACTGTCGGACCACCCGGCGGGCTGGTGACCGTCAGTGTGCCATCGAGGACCGCGAGCCGGTCGGCGAGCCCGGTCAGGCCCGTACCGCGGGCCGGGTCCGCGCCACCGCGGCCGTCGTCGCGCACCTCGACACGGAGGACTCCGTCGGTGTGCGCGGCCGTGATGTGGGCCCTGGTCGCGCCGCTGTGCCTGCCGACGTTGGCGAGGGCCTCGCGGACCGCGAAGTACCCGGCGGACTCGACGGATTCGGGAAGCCTCGGCAGCGCCATGCCGGCCGTCTCCACGCCGGCCGTCTCCACGGGTACCGCGGAGCGGTCCGCGGCGTCCTCTATGGCCGCCGCCAGGCCGTAGTCGGCGAGGACCTGCGGGTGGATGCCGCGGATCAGTTCCCGCAGTTCGGTCAGGACGTGCCCCGCCTCGTCGTGCGCGGCGGCCAGTTGCCCGGCGAGGGCGCTGCCGGGCGCGGCGTCGAGCCGGGCGAGGCCGAGGCGCATCGTGAGCGCGACCAGCCGCTGCTGTGCCCCGTCGTGCAGGTCCCGTTCGATCCGCCGCCGTTCGGCTTCGAAGGCGTCGACGAGCCGGGCCCGGGAGCGGGTGACCTCGGCGAGGCTGGCGGCGAGTTCCGCCTCGCGCGGGGCGAGCAGGAGGCGGGTGAACGCGGCGCGGGCGGCAGCGTACGCGCCGAGGGGGTGCGCGAGGACGGCTAGCAGGAGCAGGCCGAGGAGCGCGGTGCCGCCTGCCGCCGGGTAGGCGTCGACGACCCACAGCTTGGCGGGGCGGATGTCGTGGCCGGGGCCGCCGGTGAGGGCGAGGTGCGCGGGGGCGGCGACGAGGAGGGCGGGGAAGGCGACGGTGCAGGCCAGGACGAGGAGGTCCAGGGGCCACAGAACGAGGGCGAGCAGGGCGGTGTGGGCCAGCTCGCGCCAGGTCGCCTGCTCCTTCAGGCGGAGCCGGAACCAGGCCTGGATGCCCGGGGTTTCCGGGGTGCGGTGGGGGTGGGCGCCGGGGCGGGGTCGATGAGCAGCATGCGGCGGCGTTCCAGGGCGGCGACGGGGACGCCGGAGAAGGCGAGGCCGGTGAGGAGGGGGATGCCGACCAGTACGAGCACGAGGGCTGCCCCTACGGCGGTCAGGGCGGCGCCGATGACGAGCACGGCGGCGCCGAGGAGGGCGCCGCCGAGGAGGTAGGCGGCGCTGCGCCAGGGCGCGCTGCTGAGGAGGTAGTCCCGCCGCCACAACCCGCCCCACACGCTGTCCCGAACCATGGGCTTTACGGTAGGGGTTGGGGCCCGGTGGGTGGGGGCGTGGGGTGCGTCCTTGGGGGCGGGGGCGGGGGCGCGGGGCGGGGTCGCGGGGGGCCGCCTTGGGGCGTCGTGTGGGGCCGGGGCCGCGGGGGTATGTCCGTGCTCGCCATCTTGGCGCGGGGCCTTTGCTGCTTCGCCCGCCCTCATGACCACCACTGTGCTCCGCGCGCACATACCCCCACGTCCCCTCGGGCGCGCGAGCGCCTGCGGGCCGTCGTCGGCTCGTGTCCTCCCTCGGGCGCGCTCGCAACTGCGGGCCGGCGTCGGCTCATGCCTCCCTCAGGTGCGTGGACGACTGCGGGCCATCGTCGGCTCGCGTCTTCCCTCGGCCGCGCACGAGCAGCTGCGGGGCGTCATCGGCCCTTGTTTCCCTGTTTCCCTCGGGGGGCGCATTCGACTGCGGGCGGTGCCCCATCCCTCCCTGCCCCTACCCCGACATCTCGACGCCGAGTAACGGGCGGGTGGGAGACGTCCGGCGCGGAGCGGCGGGGGAGGGGATACCGCCGGGTGCGCGGCGCTTCCCGCCTCTACCTCGGCGTCTCGATGCCGAGTTACGGGCGGGTGGGTGGGAGATACCCGGCGCGGAGCGGCGGGGGAGGGGATACCGCCGAGTGCTTGGGGCGCCGCGGGGCGGGAAGGCCGCCGGGACGTCAGAGGTGCAGTAACGACTCACGGCCATGCTCGCGGAAGCGACCCCGCAGGGCCGCCACGTCCGCAGCCGTCAGCCTGCGGTACCCGGAACCAGAGGGACGCCACCAGACGGGGTCCGCACAGCAGAACCCCTCCCCCCGCAACACCGCCCGCGCCACCTTGTTCGTCGCCGTCACCGGCATCCGCCGCACCACACGCACGAAGCGGGGCATCATCTTCGTCCCCAGATCGGGCTGCGCCAGCAGGAACTCCGCGAAGTCCAGCGGATCGAAACCCACCCCCTCCGGCGTCGCCACCGCCGCCATGACCTGATCACCCGCCACCGGATCCGGCACCGCGTACACCGCGACGGCCACCACCCCCGGGTACCGCGCGACAATGTTCTCGATCATCGCCGCCGCGAGGTTCTCGCTGTCGACCCGCAGCCGGTCATCCGTACGCCCCGCGAAGTAGAGGTACCCGCGCTCGTCCCGGTAGAAGAGGTCCCCGGTCCAGTACCAGCCGCCCCGCACCCGCTCGGCCTGCGCCTCGTCGTTGCGCCAGTACCCCTCGAAGGGATTCGGCCCCCGGTTGACCAACTCCCCTATCGCGGCGCGCCCATTGAGCAGCTGACCGTCATCCGTGAACCGCGCCGCCTCGCACTCCCGCAGCGTCACGGCATCGACCACCGCGAGGTCGTCCCCGGGCGCCGCCCGCCCGATCGCCCCCGGCGGCGTCCCCGGCGTACGCTGGATCGCCGCCCCGCCCTCCGACGAGCCGTAGCCCTCCACGAGCCGCACCCCGAACCGCTCCTCGAAGCGCGCCGCGTCCACGGCCCCCGCCTCGGTCCCGAACCCGACCCGCAGCGGATTCTCCCGGTCGTCCGGCCGCTCGGGCGTGGCCAGGAGGTACTGCACGGCCCGCCCCACGTACGTGAAGTACGTGGCCCCGAACTCCCGTACGTCGGGCAGGAACCGCGAGGCGGAGAAGCGGCGGCTCAGCGCCACCCCCGCGCCCGCCGCCAGCGCGGGCGCCCAGTCCGCGATCACCGCGTTGCCGTGGAACATGGGCATGCAGATGTAGTGCGTGTCGCTCGGCCGGATCCCGAAGTGGGTGACGAGGGAGCGGCCCGCCGCCGCGAGGCGGCCCTGGCTGCAGATCGCCGCCTTGGGGGCGCCTGTGGACCCGGAGGTGAAGTAGAGCAGCATGCGGCTCGCCGGGCCCACGGTCCGCGCGATCTCCGGTTCCGCGTCGGCGTAGGGGGCGAGCAGGGCCCCGTACTCCTGTGTGTCCGTCACCAGTACGCGTACGCCGGGCAGTTCGAGGCCGTCGAGCAGCGGCAGCCGAACCTGTTCGGTGACGAGCAGCCGACAGTCGGTGTGCAGGATGTCACGGGCCAGTTCGGCGCCGCGCCGGGTGGGGTGATGCCCGCCACCGCCACCCCGGCGAGCGCCGCCGCGCTCAGCCACAGGGAGTACTCGGGGGTGTTGTCGAGCAGGACGCCTATGTGGGGTTCACCCCGGCTCGACAGCAGGTCGGCGAGGAGCGCGGCCCTGGCCGCGGCGCCCGCCGTGACCTCGTGGTGGCTCAGCGCGCCGTCCGCCCAGCGCAGGCCGGTGCGGTGGTCCTCCCACCGCGCCTGTACGAGTTCCGCGACCGTGCTCCCGGTGCTCCCCATGGCCGCGCACCATAGTTGACGTCACGTCAGATCGGGAGGGTGTTGCGGGCGAGTGGCGGCTCTGACACTGCCTTGTGGCCGTTGCCCACGTGCGGCTCCGCGTACGCCGTGAGGTCGTGCACGGCGTACGCGGAACCTGTTCGTGGGGTGCGGGGAAGCGCCTCAGGCAAGGTTCAGAATTTGACGTCCGAGCAGGCGTAGAACGCGTTCGCCGTGTCGGCGACCGTCCAGACCGCGACGATCACGTGGTGACCGCTGCGACCGCCGGGGATCGTGCCGCTGTGCGAGAGCGTCGCGGGCGGCTGCTGGCTGTTGTACGGGACGCTGAGGAACGGCGTGGTGTCCAGGGCGGCCCTGGTCACCGGCTTGCTGTCGTCCCAGCCCTGCTTGGTGATGTAGTACTTGAAGTCGGTGGTGCGGTGACGGGCGGTGAACTGCCAGCGGAACGTGTAGTTCTGCCCACCGCTCACCTGCGTCGCGGGCCAAGCGGCGCCGCTCGGCGTCTTCGGCGAGTTGAGCTGGTTGAAGCCCGCTATGCCCGCCGAGCAGATCTTGCCGTCCGCGGGGCCCCCGGCGGGGAAGCCCTTGAGGCCCTCGACGCTCTGCGGTTCGTACTGGATGGAACCGCAGTTGGACACCACGCCCTTGGCGCAGTTGATCTGCCGACTGGCGGGCAGATCCGTGTAGCCGTGGCTGCTGGCGCCACCGGCGGAGAGCGCGAACGCGCCGACCGTGGTGAGGCCGACCATGGCCGCGTACACCTTCTTGTTACGCATGTGCCGCTCCTGACCGAACATGGGGAAGTTCCGTGAGACGTGCGCGCACTGCGGTCTAGACCAAGTTCAGATTATTGCCGTTAGTTGAACATGTCCATACCAACCGGGGAGGGGATCCGTCCGGGCCGTGCACGGCAACCCGTCGACACGGGCGGGCAGTTGTGCACGGTGCCCGGTCAGCGCTGGTCGACGCGTCCTGTGTAGAACGCCACCGTCAGGTCCTTCACCAACGCCTTTCGCTCGTAGTCGTCCAGCTCCACCAGGCCCCGTGTGGTCAGCCGCGTCACGGTGTCCTCGACGGAGTCGACCACCGAGGTCAGGACCGTGTCGCGATGGCGCGCGTCGAGCGCGGCGACCCGGCTGCGCTGCATCGCGGCGGCGACCTCGGGCGCGTACTCGATACGGGTCGGCTGGGCCGAGAACACCTCGACGCCGACCGCCTCCGCCTCGGCGGCGAGGGCCCGCGTCAGCGCGGCGCCCACGGCGTCCGCGTCGCGCAGAGTGGGCGCGTCGTCGTGGAACGCGTCGGCCGGCAGCCGCGAGAGCACCCGTGCGGTCGTCGCCTCCACGCACTCCCGCAGATACTCCTGGTGGTCCTCGACCGCGAGCGTCGCCCGCGCGGTGTCCTTGACCCGCCAGACGAGGAGGACGACGACGCGCAGCGCGACCCCGTCCCGGTCCACGGCGGGCATCGGCTCGCTCCGCCAGTGCCGCAGGCGTACGTCGACGCGGCGGCGCAGGAGCAGAGGGTTCACCCACAGCAGGCCGGTGCGGCGGACGGTGCCCCGGTAGCGGCCGAAGAGGCTCAGCACCCACGCCCGGCCGACCCGTCCCCGCGCCAGCCCGCCGAACCCGAAGAGGCCGAGCGCCCCGGAGCCGGCGAGCGAGGCCCACTGGGCGGCCCCGAGCCCGGCCCCCGCGTGCCCGGGCAGTCCGTCACGCGCAGCGCGGGCTCGGCAGGAACCCCGCCCACCACAGCGAGAGCGCGCACCCGGCGGCGCACGCACCTGCCGAGCACGCTTACGAGGCCGGCAGCACCCGCGCCCGACGTTCCACGAGCGCGGGTCGACGTCGGGCGCCGGACGCGCCACGGCTTCGGCGGGCGCGGCCGCCGGGCGCCGTACCGCCTTCGGCTGCTCCCCCGTGCCCTGCCTGCGCCGCACCACGGCGGGCCTCAGCGGGACGCCCGTCACGTCGTCCGGGTCGTCGCGGAAGAGGAGGTGGACGGGGATCTCGGTGGTGGCCTCACTCTGAATCACCCGCCCGGCCCGCACGGCAACCGCTTCACGCACGGCACCGCTCTGCGGGAATTGGGGCTGGGCTTTGGGCTGGGCTTTGGGCTGGGGCCGGGGTTGGGGCTGGAACGGTGACTGGCCCTGGGACTGCGACTGGGCTTGGGACTGCGACTGGGCCTGGGCTTCGGACTGGGGCTGGGCCTGGGCCGGAGACTGGGCCTGGGCTTCGGACTGGGGCTGAGCCTGGGCCGGGGACTGGGCCTGGGCTTCGGACTGGGGCTGAGCCTGGGCCGGGGACTGGGATGGAGACTGGACCTGGGCCGGAGACTGGGCCTGGGCTTCGGACTGGGGCTGAGCCTGGGCCGGGGACTGGGATGGAGACTGGACCTGGGCCGGGGGCTGGGACGAGGCCGGGACCGGGGGCTGGGCCGGAGACTGGGATGGAGACTGGACCTGGACCTGGACCTGGACCGGGGGCTGGGACGAGGCCGGGACCGGGGACTGGGCCGAAGCCAGGGACTGGGCCGAAGCCAAGGACTGGGCCGAAGCCAAGGACTGGGCCTGGGATTGTGAAGCTGCCGTCGCGCTCATCCGTGCCTCCGCCTCATTCGTGCCTCGATCTCGCTCTTGCACCGGGCCCGCCAGCCCGTGCGCCGGGCCCGTCCGTGCGTCCGTCGAACCCGCCTGTCCGCGGGCCGACCCCACCTGCCCGCGAACCGATTCCGCCTGCCCCTGCGCCGAACCCGCCCACACGTCCGCCGAACCCACCAGGCCCTGCGCCGAACCCGCCCATGCGTCCGCCGACCCCACCGGCCCCCGAGCCGATCCCTCCTGCGTCACCGACGTCCCCACGTCCGCCGGCGGCCTCATCCGCACCTGCTCCGAATCCACTCGCACCCGCGCCGAATCCACCCGCACCCGCCCCCGCATCGACCTCATCCGTGCATACGCCGATCCCGCTCGCCGTCGCCCCCGCCTGTCCCACCTCCCCCGCACGGCCCCGGCCCCGCCCACGCCCCTCACCGGAACAGCCTCCGCCACGTCTCCGGCCCCGGATAGCCGTTGGCCGCCGCGCCACGCCAGCCCTGGGCGCGCTGGAACGCCTCCACGTTGCGTCGGTCGCTCTCGCTCCAGACCGGGTCCGGGCCGGGGCCTCCCGTGTAGTACCTGCCGTAGCCCTTCCGCACCAGCTGCCTCCCGAGCTGCTCGACCGCCGTGTGCGACTGGCCGGGGCGGAAGACGCCCCTGCCGGGAAAGGCAGGGCGAGCCTCCGCGCCGCTCCCGCCGGCCCCCGCGCCCGCCGCCGGAATGTCCCGTCCCTTCCCCTGCATCAGGTACGACCACGTCGTCGGCCCCGGCAGCCCGTCCGCGTCCACGCCCCGCCAGCCCTGCGCCAGCTGGAACGCCCGCGTCGCCCTGCGGTCCGCCTCGGTCCAGCGCGGCCCGGGGCCCGACCGGTAGAACCGCTTGCCGCCACGGGCGACCAGGGCCTTGCCGAGCCGCGTCACGTACTTGTTTTCCGCCCCCGGCCCGAAGGCCCCGGCACCCGGGTACGGCGTCACCGCGGAGCCCGCGCCGCTCGCCTTGCCGCCCGCCGGGTCCTCCACGGCCCCCACGTCCTCCGCGGCGCCCTCCACCCCCTTGAAGCGATAGGCCACATAGCGGTTCGCGTTCGCCCAGTAGGCATAAGGCGTCGCCTGTTTACGGGCATGCGGCCTGGCTTGTTCGTACGCCACGTAAAACGTCTGCGTACTGTCCGTCCAGCCCCCGAAAATCGTCACGTGAGAACCGTTGGTGGGGTTCGCCGGATTGTGGAAGAGGAGAATGTCGCCGGGCCGGAGCTCCTCCTTGGCAATACGGGTCCCGTACTTGTCGAGGGTGCCCGTCCATTCGTTGCCGCTCAGGTTCCAGGCCATCGAGACAAAGCCCGAGCAGTCCTGGCGGTAGCCGTCGGTCCAGTACTCGCTCATGCTGTACGGCACCCGCGCGGTGACCCACGTCTGGGCCCGCTCGATGATCTCCGTACGGGTGATCGCCCGGTAGGTCGAGCCCGCCGACGTGCCCGCGCCGCCATGCAGCGGGCTGACCCCGCCCTGCGGCGTGTCCGGTCCGCCCCGCGGCGTGTCCGGTCCGTCCGGCGTCGGCCGGGGATCGGGCCTGGTCGGACGGGCACCCGCGTCCACCACGGCCACGGCCGGCAGCGCCTGGCCGCCGAGGACCGTGCCGCCGCCACGAGGACGAGGGCGCGGCGCGCGCCGTGCGCCGCCGGGTGGCCCCCGAGGCGCAGCGGGAGCGCGTGCGCCATCGAGCGCCGCCAGTGGATACAGCCGGGGCAGTCGCAGTCGCTCTCGGGATCGAATTCCACGAATACCGGAGCGTCCTCCATGCGATTTCCCTCACACTCCTGAAAAGAATGTCCGCGAATCTGCACGTCCGTCAGTTTCTCAACTGTCCGGGGATACCGCATGTTGACGGTCCGAATGATGTATCCGGCCCGCCAGGGGCCCTCGCCACGTGTGCCGGGAGACGGGGGGTGGTCGGGAGCACCCCGGCACATCCGGTAGAGTTCTCCAGGTCAGCAGGCGCCGCTAGCTCAGTTGGTTAGAGCAGCTGACTCTTAATCAGCGGGTCCGGGGTTCGAGTCCCTGGCGGCGCACAGACAGCGAAGGCCTCCCGTTCACGCGGGGGGCCTTCGTGCATGCGGGGGCCTTCGCCGTGCCCTCGGCACGCCACCCCTACCGCTACCGTTGCGCCATGGCGCGCGACATCCAGGAGCGGATCAAGAAGCTCATCCTCGATTCCCGGCTGCCCTCCGGGGCCTCGCTCCCCACCGAGCCCGAACTGATGGAGCGCCTGGGGGTCAGCAGGAACTCCGTACGAGAGGCCCTCAAGGCACTCCAGGCCATGGGCATCGTAGAGATCCGGCACGGTTTCGGGACGTACGTCGGCCCGATGTCGGTCGCGCCGATGATCGAGGGCCTCGCGTTCCGCACGGTCGCCGGGCACTACCGCGGCGAGGACAGCCTGCTCCAGCTCCTCGAGCTGCGCGAGGCCGTGGAGACCGGGCTGATCGCGCGCCTCGCGGGCCGCGTCCCGGCGGCCGACCTCGCCGAACTCGACGCCTTGGTGGACCGCATGGACGCCGAGGCCGCCTCCCCTCGGGGCGCCGTGCGCGCCGAGACCGACCGCGCCTTTCACGCCGCGCTCTACCGCGGGCTCGGCAATCCGCTCCTCGGCGAGGTCCTGGAGGCGTTCTGGGACTCCTTTCACAAGGTCCGCACGGATCTGGTGGACGTACCGCAGGATCCCAGGATCACCTGCCGCCAGCACCGCGAGATCCTGGAGGCCGTGCGCTCGGGTGACGCCCTCCGGGCCGAGCGCGCCATACGGGAACACTTCGGCAACATTCGAACACGTTTGGGCACACCTGCACCAAGAGACACCTCAGATAGCTCGTTTGACCGGTAAACGCCTTGTTTCGCCCTTGCGATCATGCTGGAGGGCGTAGAAACCTGTTCGGGAGTCATCGGCTCTCATGAGGCGGGCGGCACGGGGCAGTTGGGGGCTCCCGCGTCCGCGGCGGGGCAGGGCTGGGGGCCCCGCTCACGAAGCGATGTCGAGGGGGGCATCAATGCGACCGGAGGCGTGCCGGTCCCTGCCTGAGGGGACGGTGGCCTGCCATTGACACGTCCGTGGGGGTCGTGGGGAACCCGTCGGGCGGATGGAACCAAGAACACGCGGGTGACCGCGTGCGGGGGGAAGACCATGACGTCGACGCCGACGGGGGCGCGGCAGAACGACCCGGCAGAAACGACCCGGCTGCGAGTGCCACCGCACAGGACCGGTGGCTTCCGCCGCATCAAGAAGACCCTGCCGCGGTACGACTACGAGCACTACAGCCGGCTCGCCGGGCCACTGACGCAGCCCGACCCGGGCAAGCCCTACCGGGTGAGGTACCGCTCACTGCTCTCGCAGGAGCCGCACAGAGTACGGGCCGCGCTGATGCTGGGCGCGGCCCCACTGCTCTCGCTCGTCCTGCTCGGCTGGCTGCTCCAGCCCGAACACTGGACGAAGCGGGACTACGTCGCGAACGACTGGCTGCCTGTCCTCGACGTCGTCATGCTCGTCTCGATCGGCCTGATCGAGTTCTTCCGCTGTATGAACGTGCTCTCCAACGCGCACGCGACGCTGGTGGCACGCGACCCGGTCCCGGTGGTGCCCGAGACCGGCACCAGAGTCGCCTTCCTCACCTCGTTCGTGCCCGGCAAGGAGCCGATCGAGATGGTGACGAGGACCCTGGAGGCCGCGGTCAGGATCCGCCACCGCGGCCTGCTGCACGTCTGGCTCCTCGACGAGGGTGACGACCCGGAGGTCAAGGAGGTCTGCCGGCGGCTCGGCGTGCACCACTTCTCCCGCAAGGGCGTGACGAGGTGGAACACGGCGAAGGGCCCGCACCGCGCCAGGACCAAGCACGGCAACTACAACGCCTGGCTGGACGCGCACGGCGACGCCTACGACTACTTCGCCTCCGTGGACACCGACCACGTCCCGATGCCGAACTACCTGGAGCGGATGCTCGGCTTCTTCCGCGACGAGAACGTCGGCTTCGTCATCGGCCCGCAGGTCTACGGCAACTACGACAACTTCGTCACCAAGGCCGCCGAGTCGCAGCAGTTCCTCTTCCACGCGCTGATCCAGCGGGCCGGCAACGCCTACGGCGCCCCGATGTTCGTCGGTACCTCCAACGCCGTACGCATCAAGGCGCTGAAGCAGATCGGGGGCCTGTACGACTCGATCACCGAGGACATGGCGACCGGCTTCGAGATCCACCGCGCCACGAACCCGGCGACCGGCAAGAAGTGGAAGTCGGTCTACACGCCCGACGTGCTCGCGGTCGGCGAGGGCCCGAACGCCTGGACGGACTTCTTCACCCAGCAGCTGCGCTGGTCGCGGGGGACGTACGAGACGATCCTCAAGCAGTTCTGGAAGGCGCCGTTCTCGCTGCCGCCGGGCCGTCTCTTCAACTACACGATGATGGTCATCTTCTACCCGATGTCCGCCATGAACTGGATTCTCGCGGCGCTGAGCTGCGCGCTCTTCCTGGGTCTCGGCGCGTCCGGCGTGAACATCGACCCGACCATCTGGCTGATGCTGTACGGCAACGCCTCGGCGCTCCAGATCGGCCTCTACATCTGGAACCGCAGGCACAACGTCTCCCCGCACGAACCCGAGGGCTCCGGCGGTGTGGCGGGCATGGTGATGTCGGCGCTCTCCGCCCCGATCTACGCGCGCTCCCTGCTCGACGCGGCCCTGCGCCGCAAGAGCAAGTTCGTGGTGACCCCCAAGGGCGACTCGGCGAGCCCGGACACGCTGTTCGGGACCTTCCGCATCCACCTGTTCTTCATCGTGGTCTTCGGTGCCTCGATGGCCGCCTCCTTCCTGTACGGCCACTCCCACCCGGCGATGATCATCTGGGCCTCGTTCGCCCTGCTGATCACGGCGGCGCCGGTCTTCGCGTGGCGCTGGGGCATGCGGCAGGAAAGGAAGGAGTCCGAGACGCCGCGGGAGAGCGGCACTTCGGGCCCCCCGCCGGGCGCCGGTCCGACGTTCCCGCAGCAGCGCGACCAACGGTACGACCAGCGGTACGACCAGCAGCGCGACACCGCCGCCCCGCACGCGCCGCGCCCGAAGCCCAGCTGGGCGTCGTCGGAGCAGACGATGCGGATCTCCCTTGGGGGACGTGAGAAATGAATGACCGTTCGAGCCGCCGCCGCGCCCGCCGCATCGCGATTGGCGCGGCGGTCGTCCTCGCGCTGGCGGGGATGAACGGCCCGTGGCTGTGGCGCGTGGGCTCCGAGAAGTACCACGACTACAAGATCAACCAGCCGGAGTACAAGGCCGCCAACGGCCACTGGGACATCGTGGAATTCCCCGAGGAGTACCGGCAGAACACGATCCACGCGGCGCTCCTGCACACCGGCAAGGTCCTGCTGGTCGCCGGTTCCGGCAACGACCAGGACAACTTCGACAAGAAGAAGTTCGACACCCGGCTGTGGGACCCGGTCAAGAAGACCATCAAGAAGATCCCGACGCCCACCGACCTGTTCTGCACGGGTCACACCCAGCTCGGCAACGGCAATCTGCTGATCGCCGGCGGCACGCAGCGCTACGAGAAGCTCAAGGGCGACGTCACCAAGGCCGGCGGCCTGATGATCGTCCACAACGAGGACCCGGACGAGCCGAAGACGATTCCCGCCGGCACGAAGTTCACCGGCAAGAAGAACGGCAAGACGTTCGTCTCCCAGGACAACGTCCTCGTGGAGAAGGCGAAGAAGGTCTTCGACAAGCGGACCGGGAGGTTCCTGCGCACGGAGGCGGGTCTCGGCCGGGTCTACGTAGAAGCCGCCAGGAGCGGCGCCAAGTACGAGACGGGGACCCAGGACAATTACCGCGTCGAGGGCGTGAAGGGCTCCGACAAGCGCAACGTCTACGGCATGGCGCAGAAGCTCGCCCTGGACAAGAAGGACTTCCAGGGGATCAAGGACGCCTTCGAGTTCGACCCGGTGGCCGAGCGGTACATCAAGGTCGACCCGATGAACGAGGCGCGCTGGTACCCCACGCTGACCACGCTCACCGACGGCAGGATCCTCTCCACCTCGGGCCTTGACGAGATCGGCCAGCTGGTGCCGGGCAAGAACGAGGTGTACGACCCGAAGACCAAGAAGTGGACGTACACCAAGGGCATCCGGCAGTTCCCGACGTACCCGGCGATCTTCCAGATGACCGACGGCAGGCTCTTCTACTCCGGTTCCAACGCGGGCTACGGCCCCGCCGACGTCGGCCGCAAGCCCGGCATCTGGGACCTGCGGACCAACAAGTGGCGGGGCGTCCCCGGCCTGAGCGACCCGGGGCTCATGGAGACCTCCGGCACGGTCGAGCTGCCGCCCGCCCAGGACCAGAAGTACCTGGTGGTCGGCGGCGGCGGCGTGGGCGAGTCCAAGAGGTCCAGCGAGAAGACCCGCATCGTCGACCTGAAGGCGGACGAGCCGCGCTTCGTCGACGGGCCCCCGCTGGAGAAGGGCACGCGCTACCCGCAGATGTCCACGCTGCCGGACGACACCGTGCTGATCTCCGGCGGCTCGGAGGACTACCGCGGGCGCGGCGACTCCAACATCCACCAGGCGCGGATCTACGACGCCGGGACCGGGGAGATGCGGCGGGTCGCGGACCCGGAGGTGGGCCGCAACTACCACGCCGGTTCGGTCCTGCTCCCCGACGGCCGCGTGATGTTCTTCGGCTCCGACTCGCTCTACGCCGACAAGGCCAACACCAAGCCGGGCGTCTTCGAGCAGCGCATCGAGATCTACAGCCCGCCGTACCTCTACCAGGGTCCGCGGCCGGCCCTCGGCAAGGGCCCGAAGACCATCGCGCGGGGCGGCTCGGGGACCTTCCCGACCACGCACTCCTCGGCCATCAAGGCGGCCCGCCTCATCCGGCCCAGCGCGTCCACGCACGTCACGGACATCGACCAGACGTCGATCGCGCTGGACCTGGAGAAGTCGAGGGGCGAGGTGACGGTGACGGTTCCGAAGAATCGCAGCCTGGTGGAATCGGGCTGGTACATGCTCTTCGTGACGGACGACCAGGGCGTCCCGAGCAAGGCGCGCTGGGTCCACGTCCGGTGAGCAGCCGCCCCGTAAGGGGCGCGGGGAACTGCGCGAGCAACCACACGAGAGCCGCAGTCGCGTCTGCCGAGCAACCTGGCAGATGCGACTGCGGCTCTTCGCGGGCTGAGCGCGCAGTTCCCCGCGCCCCTAGGGAGGCGACCCTTACGAGGCGTTCCTCGCCAGGCCGAGCGCGTACTCCGGCCACCACTCGCCCGCCTTCGGGCCACCCCGGCACGTCCCGTCGGACTCCCCCGGCCGCTTGACCCACAGATACGCGTCGACGAGCGGATCGGCCGTCTTCGTCGTCGGCGTCTCGCCGAGCGCCCGCCCCGGCGGGTTGCACCAGGGGTCCTTGCCCTTGTCGTAAGGGCCGTTGCCGTTGCGGCCCGTGTCGATGACGAACGGCTTGCCGCCGATCTTCGCCGAGAGCTTCTTGCCGAACTCCGTACTGGCCTCGGTGGTCTGGAAGTTGGAGACGTTCACCGAGAAGCCGTCGGCCTGCTCGACGCCGGACCGCTTCAGGGGCTCCCAGAGCGAGTCGGGGTTCTGCCAGCCCGCGTTGCCCGCGTCGAGGTACACCTTGGTGTTCTTCAGGGACTTGAGCTTGGTGATGGCGCCCTTGAGGAGGTCGTAGCGCTCCTCGTGGAACTGCTCGGGCGTGCAGTTGTCGACCATGTGCAGCACCGCGTCGGGCTCCAGGATCACCGTGGCGCGCCGGTCGCCGATGCCCTTGGCGACCTGGTCGACGAAGGCGCGGTACGCGTTGCCGTCGGCCGCGCCGCCCCCCGAGTACTGGCCGCAGTCGCGGTGCGGAATGTTGTAGAGGACCAGCAGGGCGTCCCGATCCGCCTTCTCGGCGGCCTCGGTGAAGCCGCGGGCCTGTTCCTCGGCGCTCTCCGGGACGATCCACTCGGACACCGGCTGCTCGGCGATCCGCCGGATCAGCTCGGCCTCGTCCTTCTTGCCGTCCTTCTCGTACGAGGCGACCTGCTTGGCCGCGGTCCCCTCCGGGTTGACCCAGTACGGGTCCTTGCTCTTCGGCTGCTGCTCCGGAGGCCGGCCCGACGTCTTCTCCTCCGGGTCACCACCGGAGGAGGAGCACGCGGAAAGGAGCAGCGCGGCCCCCGCGAGCGCCACCCCCGTCCGCACCCCCCGGGCCGCGAGACCATGTCCGCGGCGGGTGTCTTTGCGGTACATCCACTCCCCCTTGGGCGCACTGTCCGTATCTCAATCCTGACATACGGTCCTTTGCCCCACGAGTGCTGTCACCAAGGGCCGTTACCGTGCGCGTCGGCAGGGTAGGCAGAGCGTGCGGAGAGGGGAGGAGAGGGCCATGGGGGACCACCCATGCGAACTGCGGCTCGCGGAGATCCTGGTGGAGAGCGCGGACACGCTGGCCGACGATTTCGACCCCGAGGGCTATCTGCGGCGGCTCTCGGACCACTCCGTGGAACTGCTCGGCGCGCAGGGCGCGGGCGTGATGTACACCGGCGGGGGCGGCGGGGTCCGCCTCATCACCGGGAGCAGGCGGCCGGCGGCGGTGCGCGCCCTGTTGGCGGCGCAGCACCGGGGCGGTCCGTGTCTCGAGGGCTTCGGGACGGGCAGGCCCGTGCCGCCGGTCCGGATCGACCGCGCCGAAGTGGCGTCCCGGTGGCCCGCGTTCGCCGAACGGGCCGGTGAGCACGGCGTCACGGCGACGTTCACGGTGCCGCTGCGGCACCGCGGCCCGGTCCTCGGGGTACTCAACGTCTTCGTGTCGCAGGCGCACGGGACGGAGCCCGCCGAGCGGGAGCTGCGGCTGCTGCGGGTGCTCGCGGACGCCGCGGCGGTGGGCCTGCACAACCACCGCACGCACACGCGGTACCGCACGCTGTCCGCACAGCTACAGGGCGCGCTGGACAGCCGTATCCGCATCGAACAGGCCAAAGGCGTCCTGGCCGAGCGCTGGAACACGGGGGTGGACGAGGCTTTTGAGGCGCTGCGGTGTTACGCGCGCAGGGAGAGCCGGCTCATCGACGTGGTCGCCGCGCAGGTGATCGAGGGAACCCTCGGCGTCGAGGAGCTGCGGCAGGTGCGGCCCGGGCGGTCCTGAGAGGGCGGGCCGGGCCACGGAGGGGTGCGGGGCCCACCGCGTGGCCACTTGGCGCCGTCCGTCGCAGGGCCGCCTCTAGGCCGCCGCGCGCATTCGCCCTAGAGTCTCTTGCACGGCCCAAGCCCCTGGCCTTGCGGGTCGTTCCGGAATCCGGGACCACCCGTGCACCTCCCGCGCCGGCGCCGGGTTCCTCCCGCAGCTCGTGCGCGCGCGGTCGAGGACCAGCCCGGTCGGCGGCTCCCCGGGGGGGGGAGCGGGTCGCCGATCGGGCCAGGTGAGCCCGGCGGCCGGTGGAACCGCCCCGGACCCGGCGGGGTGTTGACAGGGACGCGACGCGCTGGGACTCTCCGTGACGACAAGTCCATACATCGAGGCGACGGTTGACAGGAACCCGGTGCGAATCCGGGACGGTCCCGCCACTGTGACCGCGTACGCACGCTCGTACGCGGAAGTCAGGAACTGAGCCGTCGTCCTCCTGCCATGGGGCGTGGAAACCCCAGAAGGAGGCCCACCGGTATGTCCCTGCACTCCGCAGCTCCGCACACCGACACCACGGCGAGCCAGGCCGCCGTGACGCAGACCCGCGACTGGCTGATCGCATCGGCCGCCGCGGTCATCGCGCTCATCGCGCTGTACGCCGTGTTCATGGACAACGGCTCGCTGATCTCGGCGACCGGCGACTACCTCCACGAGTTCGCGCACGACGGCCGGCACCTCTTCGGCGCCCCGTGCCACTGACCGGGCGGACGGACACGAGCACCATGCCCACATCACCCGTACTCCCGCTGCTCGGACGCGGCCTGGTGGCGGGAGGAGCGGCGGGCCTCGCCGCCGGCCTCTTCTCCCTGCTGCTCGCCGAGCCCCTGATGGACCGCGCGATCCGCGCCGAGGAGAGACGCTCGGCCGCCGAGGAGCACGCGCACGGCGCGGCGCAGGCCATCCAGCACCACGAGGAGCTGTTCAGCCGCTCCACCCAGCACGGCGGCCTGGTCGTGACCGCGGTCGTCGCGGGCCTTGCCCTCGGCGTGCTGGTCGCCGTCGCGTACGCCGCGGTGCACCGGCGGGATCCGCGCGCGCTGCCGTGGCCGCGCGCGCTGGCCTTCTGCGGCGCGGCCTTCCTCGCGGTCTCGCTCCTGCCCGGGATCCGCTATCCGGCGAACCCGCCGGGCGTCGGCGACGCGGGCACCGTCGGCGACCGCCAGGCGCTCTGGCTCGCCTCGGTCGCCATCGGCGTGCTCGGCATGTTCCTCGTGCGCCAGGTGTACGTGCGCCTCGTCGCGCGTCCCGAACCGGTGCGGCACATCGCGACGGCGCTCACCGCGGTCGCCGTCCTCCTTGCGCTCTTCCTGCTGCCGGGCAACCCCGACCCGGTGCCGGTCGAGGCGTCGCTGCTGTGGGAGTTCCGCATGCTGTCGCTCGCCTCGCACGCCCTGCTGTGGGCGGTGTTCGCGGCGGTCTTCGGCGCCCTGGGGGTGCGCGCGGCGGCCCGGAGCGCCGTCGAGGTGACCGCTCCGGCCCCGTCACCGGCCGGGCAGCGGGTCGCCTGACGGGGGCGGCGCCGGGTCTAGCGCCGCACTCCCGTGAGGTACGCCGAGACGATCACGTTCGCCGTGTAGGTGCGGGTGGCCCGGTCGAAGGTGCCGCCGCAGGTGATGAGGCGCAGTTCGGCGCGGCCCTCCTCGTGGGGGCCGTAGGCCTTCTTCGCGTCGAAGCGGTCGCTGGTGACGACCTGGACGTCGTCGATCGTGAACTGTGCGACGGTGCCGTCGTCGCGGGTCACCTCGATCTTCTCGCCGGGGCGCGCCGCGCTGAGGTCGTAGAAGACGGCCGGGTCCGTCTCGGTGTCGACGTGGCCGACGAAGAGGGCCGCGCCGGGGGCGCCGGGGCGGGTGCCGCCGCCGTACCAGCCGACGGCGTCCGCCTCGGCGAACGGCGGCGGGTCGATCGCGCCGCGGGCGTCCAGGCCGCGGGCGGTCACCGGGGCGCCGATCTTCAGGGACGGCACTCGACGCGCGCCGGGCGGGCGCCAACGGCTCGTGGGCGGGCGGCAGTTCGACCGCGTGGGGGCGGCCGACCGCCGCCACGTCGCCGGTCGCGGGCCCCGAAAGGCCGCCGGGCAGGCTCGTGAGGCCGCTGCCCCACAGCGCGAGGCCCACCAGGAGGACCGCCCAGGCGACGCCGGTCAGCAGGCGTCCGGACCCGGACGGGCGTTCGCCGCCGGACACGCTCACGTCCCGCCCGTCACTCGGAGCGGCGCCGGCGGACGCTGCGGAAGGCCACGGCGACCGCCGCGACGCCCGCGAGGATCAGGCCGATCACGGCGTGCCGGGTGCCGGGTCCCGCCTCGTCGGCCCCGTCGGCCTCCGCGGACACCGTCGAGGTGAGGTGGGCGGTGCCGCCGCCCCCGGCGCGCACCGGGGCGGCGGGCTCCGGGTTCCGCTGGTTGATCCGGACCGTGCCGGTGCCCTGGTGGGGGTGGCCGTCGCAGATGACGGTGACGTCGTACGAACCGGAGAGGCCGCCCCGGATCTCGGCGTTGCCGTGCAGCGCGTCCTTCCCGCCCCGGCCGGTGAGCTTCGCGTCCCCCTCGAAGGCACCGGACCCGGCCGTCCCGCTGCTGCCCTCACAGCCCGAGACGCGCACCTCGACGGTGGCGCCGGCCTGAGCGTCGGCCGGGGTGACCTCGGCCTGTACGGCACCGTCCTCGTGGGCCCGGGCCGCGCCGACGGGCAGGGCGAGCGCCAGGACGACGGCCGCACCCGCCCCACGAAGAGCAAGGGATCGTATACACATCGTGAACCTCCTGTCCTTCGAGGTTCACGCGCGGTGACGCTCTTCGCATCCCGGTACGGGGCCAAACGGGCGGGGGCCCGGGCCCCGCACCGGCGAGGGGGCGGGGTCGCGGGCCGTGGGGGTCAGACGCGGTCGACCAGGTCGGCGATGGAGTCCACGACGGTGGACGGCCGGAAGGGGTACTTGTCGATGTCGCGCCGCGACGTCAGGCCGGTGAGCACCAGGAACGTCTCCATGCCCGCTTCGAGACCGGCGAGGACGTCGGTGTCCATGCGGTCGCCGATCATCGCGCTGGTCTCCGAGTGGGCCCCGATGGCGTTCAGCCCCGTCCGCATCATCAGCGGATTCGGCTTGCCCGCGAAGTACGGGTTCTTGCCGGTCGCCTTGGTGATCAGCGCGGCGACGGCGCCGGTGGCGGGCAGCGGGCCCTCGGTGGAGGGGCCGGTCTCGTCGGGGTTGGTGCAGATGAAGCGGGCCCCGCCGTTGATGAGGCGCACCGCCTTGGTCATGGCCTCGAAGGAGTAGGTGCGGGTCTCGCCGAGCACCACGTAGTCCGGGTCGTGGTCGGTCAGGACGTACCCGATGTCGTGCAGGGCCGTGGTCAGGCCCGCCTCGCCGATGACGTAGGCCGTGCCGCCGGGGCGCTGGTCGTCCAGGAACTTGGCGGTGGCGAGCGCGGAGGTCCAGATGTTCTCGACGGGCACTTCGAGGCCCATGCGGGTCAGCCGGGCCTGGAGGTCGCGCGCGGTGTAGATGGAGTTGTTCGTCAGCACCAGGAAGGGCTTGCCGGAGTCGCGCAGCTTCTTGATGAACGCGTCGGCACCGGGGATCGGGACGCCCTCGTGAATGAGTACGCCGTCCATGTCGGTGAGCCACGATTCGATGGGCTTGCGCTCTGCCATGAGGTGCACTCCTGCGGTGTACGGGTTGGCTGGGGCGCCGGGACAGCGCTGTGCCGACGCCCCCCACCCTACGATCAGCTGCCGATGGCCGACTTCCAGTCCTCCACGTAGCTCCGGAGGTTCTCCGAAATGTCCGCCCAGTCCGGCTCCAAGATCTCGACGCCGTCCATGATCTTGTCGAGGGCGACCGCGTTGGCGTCGGTGGCCTTGACGTCCTTGCGGGCCGCGAAGCCGCCGCCGACCTCGCTCACCTGCCGCTGCGCATCCTGGCTGAGCAGATGGTCGAGGAGCTTCTTCGCGTTGGCGCCGTGCGGGGCCTTGTCGACGAGTCCGGCCGCGTAGGGCAGGGCGAAGGTGGTCGGTTCGCCGCCTTCCTTGGCGGGGAACCAGATCTTGAGGTTCGGCATGTCCTTGGACTGGGCGTAGTTCATCTGGACGTCGCCGTTGGCGGCGAGCAGTTCGCCCTTGTCGACCTTGGGCGCCAGTTTGCCGGTGGAGGCGGAGGGGCCGACGTTGTTGGTCTGGAGCTTCTTCAGGTACGCCATCGCGGGCTCGCGGCCGCCGAAGTCGTGCATGGCCTTGATGAGCACGGCGGTGCCGTCGCCCGCGACGCCGGGCGTGGAGTACTGCACCTTGCCCTTGTACGCGCTGCCGGTCAGGTCCTCCCACGTCTTGGGGGCCTTGCCGCCCGGCAGCTCCTTCTTGTTGTGGATGAAGCCGAAGTAGTTGTTGACGACGGAGGTCCACTTGCCGTCGGCGGCCTTGTCGGCGCCGTCGACCTCTTCGGACCCCTTGGGCTTGTACGCCTTCAACAGCCCCTTCTCGTCGGCCTGTTGGATGAAGGGCGGCAGCGTGATGATGACGTCGGCCTGGGTGTTGGACTTCTCGCGGACGGCGCGCTGCACCATCTCGCCGGAGCCGCCCCCCACGTAGTTGACCTTGATGCCGGTCGACTCCGTGCGCGGCGCGCGGTAGAGCTGCTGCGGCGTCCCGCAGTCCTGGAGCCGCGCCCGGTCCATGACGGCGATGCGGTCGGCGAGGGTCAGCGCCTCCACCTGGTCATGGGTGACGTACAGGATCGACACGTCCGGCAACTCCCGATGCAGGCGCGCCGGTTCGGCCAGCATGCCGGAGCGAAGCTGCGCGTCGAGCGCGGAGAGCGGCTCGTCGAGGAGCAGCACGCCCGGCCGGACCGCCAGCGCCCGCGCGATGGCGACGCGCTGCTGCTGGCCGCCGGACAGCTCGCGCGGGAACCGCTTGGCGTACGCGGCCATCCCGGTCATCTCCAGGGCCTCGGCGACCCGCCCGGCGATTCCGGACTTGGCGGCCTTGCGTGCCTTCAGGCCGAAGGCGACGTTGTCCTCGACCCGCATGTGCGGGAACAGCGCGTACTGCTGGACGACCATGCCGATGCCCCGCCGGTGCGGCGGCAGCGCGGTGACGTCGCGCTCACCGATGAACACGCGCCCCGACGCGGGCCGCACGAAGCCCGCGACGGCCCGCAGCGCGGTGGTCTTCCCGGAGCCGGAGGGTCCGAGCAGCGCCATGACCTCGCCCGGCTCGACGGTCAGGTCGAGCGCGTCGAGGACGGTGGTCCTGCCGTAGGCGACGCTGACCCGGTCGAAGCGGATGCCGCTGCTCATGTCCGCGCCCCGGCGGGCGGGGCGAGCAGCCCGGGCAGGTCGCCGACCGAGGCGAGGACGTGCGTGGCGCCGTGCTCCCGCAGCTCCGCCTCGCCGTGGGCGCCGGTCAGCACGCCCGCCCCGGCCCGCACCCCGCTCGTCATGTCGTACGCGGTGTCGCCCACGACGGCGACCTCCTGGACGCCCGCCACGGCCCCGGTGCGCAGGAAGGCGCTGAGCACCATGTCCGGGTAGGGCCTGCCCCGGCCGCCCGCGTCGGCGGGGCACAGCGCCAGCTCGACGAGGTCGCGCCAGCCGAGGGCGTCCAGGATGGCGTCCTGGGTGACGCGGGCGAAGCCGGTGGTCAGTACCACTGTCCTACCGGCCGACTTCAGTTTCTCGATGGCCTCGCGGGCGCCCGGGACCGGTGCGATCCGGCCGCCGTCGACCAGCTCCCCGTACGCCTTCTCGAAGGCGGCGTTGGCCCGCCGGGCGAGCGCCTCCTCGCCGAAGAGGTGCCGGAAGACGGAGATCTTGGACTCGCCCATCGTGGCGCGCACGTACGCGAGCTTCTCGGCGTGGTCGGCCGAGCCGGGCTCGACGCCGAGTCCGGCCGCGGCGGCGGAGAAGGCCCGCTCGACGAGGCCGCCGTCGGCGACGGTGGTCCCGGCCATGTCGAGCACGACGAGACCGATGCGGTCGTCCTGCACAGCGCTCACCATCCCAGTTCGTTCGCGGTCGTCTCGCCGATCGCCGGCGAGCAGGTCATGCCGCGCCCGCCGGGCCCGGTGACCAGCCACATGCCGTCGCGCACCTGCTGGCGGTGCACGACACGGCTGGTGTCGACGCACTGCGCGTACACCCCGGCCCAGCGCCGCGTGATCTTCGGCAGCGGGCGGCCGAGGAAGCCCTCGACGACCTCGGTGAGGTGGTCGGAGGGGTCCTCGACGGTGTCGAAGGCGAAGGGGTGTTCGTACTCGTGGGTGTCGCCGATGGTCAGGCCGCCGTCCGCGCGCTGCACCATGAGCAGCTGCATCTTGTGCGCGGCGGCGGTCGGGGTCTGTGCCTGCCCGGCGTCGAGCGCGTCGAGCGCGGCGGACCGGTACGCCGGGTAGTAGCGGAAGCTGTCGGCGTCGGCGACGGACGTGGTGAGCGGTTCGCCGAGCGGCGCGGTCGGCATCATCTGGAGGCGGACGCGCCGCACGGGCAGCCCGGGCCCGGCCAGTTCGCGCACCAGGCCGCCGAGCCAGGCGCCGGTGGCGAGCACGACGACGTCCCCGGTGTGCACGTCGCCGTGGTCGTCGCGCACCGCGTTCTCGCCGACGGCCTCGCGGACCTCGCGGCCGGGCAGGAAGGTGTAGCGCGGGGAGGCCAGGAGGGCTTCGCGCAGCCGGAGCTGGGCGGTGCGGGGCTCGACGGCGGCGTCCCGCTCGCACCACAGGGCGGCGAGGAAGTCGCCGCGCAGGGCCGGGTTGAGGGCGCGGGCCTCCTTCTCCCCGAGGAGCTCGTAGCCGCGGGCGGCGGCGTCGGGGCGGGTCAGCGCGGCCTCGGCGACCGCGCGCTCGCGTTCGGTGCGTACGAGGGTCAGGGAGCCGTTGGCCCGGAAGCCGAGGCCCGGCACGCGCTCACCGATCGCCTCCCACAACTCACGTGCGCGCAGGGCGGTTTCCAGCCCCTCGCCGCCCGCGCGGCCGCTCACCCATATCTGCCCGAAGTTGCGCAGTGACGCCCCTCGGGCCTCGCTCTCGCGCTCGATCTGTACGACCTAGTGGCCGCGTTCCACTGCGTGCCAGGCGTGCATGGTGCCCACCACGCCGGCTCCTACGACGATGACTCTCACGGCGGCAACGCTCCTGCGGACGGGTGGCCCGCGCGGGGCCGAACGGCAACGGGACGGTGATGCGGCCGTCGGTGTCCCGTGAGAGGCGGTGGATGAGCAGCATGGGCAGGGCGGGCGGCGTCCCGATGAGCAGGGCCTCGCGCGGGGTGGCGAGGACCGTCTCGACGCGTTCGTCGGCGTCCCCGAAGCCGATGCCGAGCTGGTCGCGGAGGTAGACGTAGAAGGAGGAGTCCGGTTCGAAGTCGCGGTCGAGGCGCGGCGGCCGCGCCACGGACACGTAGGTGCTCTCCAGGCCGACCCGTTCGTCGTCGGCGAGCAGGACGCGCTCCATGTGCCAGACCGGCTCGCCCGGCCCGGCGTCGATCTCGGCGGCGAGCGCGGCCGGGCACGGGAAGCGGTCGAGGGAGATGAGGTGACGGCCGGGCGTGCGCCCCTGCCGGCATACGCCCTCGGTGTAACTGGCCAGGGAGAGCGGCTGCTCCAGCTTGGGGCCCGCGACGACGGTGCCGCGGCCCTGCCTGCGCAGCCGCCGCTCCAGGAGGAGTTCGCGCAGCGCCTGGCGCACGGTCTCGCGCGCCACCTCGTACCGCTCGGCGAGGTCCCGCTCGGTGGGCAGCGTCTGCCCGTCCCCCAACTCGTCCGTGAGGGCGGCGATCCGGGCCTTCACGGCGTAGTACTTCGGGATGCGCCCGTGCTCGGGGATGCCGGAGCGGATGGGGGCACCGGGCGCCTGGTCCAGCAGGTGGGCGGGCGGCTGAGCGGGGTTCGGGTTGTCCACCCGGGGATGTTCGCAGACGTACGTGAACGCAGACGTACGTGAACGGGGCCCGCGTCAGGGGATCCGGTGCGGGACGGCTCAGCGGCCGGTCGCTCGGAACCTGCGGTAGCGGGCCAGCAGGGCGGCGCCGCCGAGGAGGAGGGCACCCGCGGCCGCCCCGAGGCGGAGCAGGGTGGCGGGGCCGGTCTGCGCCAGCTGCTCGATCGGTTCCGGCCGCGCGGTGGACACCCCCGCTGAGTCCTCGGCGTCCTCGGCGTCCTCGGCATCGTCAGGGGCGTCGGCCGCGACGGCGAAGCCGTAGTCGTTGGAGTCGCCGACCCACTCGCCGTCGTCCTCCCTGCGCTGCACCAGCGCCGCCGACGCCATGACGCGGTTCGGCAGGGCGTCGGAGGTGAAGGCGAGGCGGACCTTCACGGTGACGGTCCTGCCGGGGCCGACGGTGAAGCCGGGGAAGCCGTCGTCGAGGACGCCGATGTTCTCGTCCTGGTCGGTCTTCTCGAACGGCACGGACCGCCAGCGCGTCCCGTCGTGGAACTCCAGCCGGATCTGCTCCGGCAGCAGCGGCTGCCGCTGGCCGACGAGGACCAGGATCGGGTGGACGCCGGCGCAGGTCTCGTCCGTGGCGTTGGTGAGGTCGATCGTCCAGTCCTGCCGGGGGCCGCCGGGGCGGTAGGCGCCGGGGCCCTCGTGGATCCGGGTGGCGAGGGGGAAGTCGGCGCGGTCGGGCGGGGCGCAGCTCGGCGGGGCACGCTTACGTGGCCCTGCTTACCTGCGGACGGGCGCCGCCTGGCCGGGCTCCTCGGCGGCGGCGGGGGCGGCCGCCACGGTGGACGCGAGGGCGGTGGCGAGGGTGGTGGCGACCGTGGTGGCGAGGCCGAAGGGGGCGGAGCTGGGGAATCGCATGACGGACCTTTGCCGGGGTGGACGGGCCTTTGCCAGGCTGTGATGCGTACGCCGGGGGCCGGTGAGGTGGGCGCGGTGACCGGGTCACCGGTCATGGCCGCGACCCTGCCACGCGGCCCCTGCCGCACCGGAGCGCCACCCCCCGGTAGGCCCGATCGGCCGTTCAAGAACCCCACGATCAGTCGAGATCCCGCGTATCGTGATTGGCCGACGGAGGACTGGCCGGGACCCGCTAACCGGGCAGCCGATTGACCGTGAGGCGGCGGCCGGGAGCCGACCAATCGGGGAGCCGACCGGCCGCCACACGACCGGCCCGAAGCCGACCAACCGGCCAGACGACCGGCCACCACACGACCGGCCGGAAGCCGATCAACCGGGCAGACGATCGGCCACCACACAACTGGCCGGGACCCGACCAACCCAGGAGACGACTGGCTGGAAGACGACCGGCCCGAAGCCGACCAACCGGCCAGACGACCGGCCACCACACGACCGGCCGGCAGCTGATCAACGGGGAGCCAATTGGCCGCCACACGACCGGCCCGAAGCCAATCAACCGGCCAGACGATCAGCCGCCACACGACCGGCCGGGACCCGATCAACCGAGGAGACGACTGACCGGAGGACGACTGGCCGGGAGCTGATCAACCGGAGGGACGATCCGCCACCACACGACCGGCCGGAAGCACCGCGTCCGCGCGGCCGAACAGGGGTGCGAGGACCAACTGCGCGGCCCCCTCCGCGACGCCGCGCGCCCCGCCGGGCGCGAGGGCGACGGGCACCTCCGCTCCCCCGCCGCCACGCCGGACGCGCTCGGCGACGACCTCGCCCACGCCACGTACGAACAGCTCCGGCGCGGCGAACACGGTCCGTCCGCCGAGCAGGACGCGGTCGATGTCCAGCAGCCCCACCAGGTTGCCGGCGGCGGTGCCGAGGACCCGCGCGGCCTCGTCGAGCTCGCCGCGGGCCACGGCCGCGAGGCACAGCGCCTCGACGCAGCCGCGGTCCCCGCACTCGCAGAGCGGCCCGTCCAGCCGCAGCACCTGGTGGCCGAACTCACCCGCTCCGGTGCGGGCGCCGCGGTGCAGGGCGCCGCCGAGCACGAGTCCCGCGCCGAGCCCGGTGCCCAGATGCAGATACGCGAAGGAACCGGCGGCGTCATCGCCCGCGAGGGCCAGGCCGAGGGCGGCGGCGTTGGTGTCCTTGTCCACGGCGACGGGCAGCCCGAGCCGCTCCGCCAGCGCGTCCCGCAGCGGAAACCCGTCCCACTCGGGAAACCCGGTCACGCGCCGCAGCACACCCGCCGCGTGGTCGAGCGGCCCGGGCAGCGCGACACCGACACCGCCGGGCCCCGGTACCGCGCCCGCCTCCCCGCTCGTCGCGCTCGTCGTAAGCCCCCGCACCTCCCCGTCCGCCAGCAGCGCCCGCACCTCCCCTGCCGCCGACTCCACGACCGCCCGCGCGCCCGCGCCGAAGTCCAGCGGAGCGCGGCGCTCGGCGACCACCGCGCCGGTCAGGTCGACGAGGACCGCGCGCAGTTCGTCGCGGTCCAGGTGGAGGCCGACCGCGTGGCCCGCCTCGGGGACCAGGCGCAGGACCGTGCGGGGCTTGCCGCCCGTCGAGGCACGGCGGCCCGCCTCCGCGGCGAGCCCCTCGGCGCGCAGCCGCGCGGTGATCTTGCTGACCGCCTGCGGGGTGAGCCCGGTGCGCTCCGCCAGCTCCAGGCGGCTGATGCCGGCGCGGCCCGCCACGCGCAGCAGATCGAGCACCAGCGCGGCGTTGTGGCCGCGCAGCGCCGGCAGGTTGACTCCGGAGTTCGCCCTGTTCACGTACGACTTCACCCGGCCATTGTGCCGCCCGCTTGCACTTTGGCAACACCGTTGCTTAAGTGGTTCGCATGACTGCGAATGTGACTGAGACCGAGACTGAGGCGACTGGTGGTGGCACCGGCGCTCCCCCGCTCCGCGTCGGCCTCGTCGGGTACGGCCTCGCGGGCTCCGTCTTCCACGCCCCGCTGATCGCCGCCACCGAGGGCCTCGCCCTCGACACGGTGGTGACGTCCAACCCCGAACGGCAGGCCCAGGCCCGTGCCGAGTTCGGCGACGGCCTGCGCTGCGCGGCCTCGGCCGACGAGCTGTGGGACCGGGCGGACGAGCTGGACCTGGTCGTCATCGCGTCGCCGAACAAGACGCACGTGCCGCTCGCCAGGGCCGCCCTCAAGGCGGGCCTGCCGGTCGTCGTCGACAAGCCGCTCGCGGGCACGGCCGCCGAGGCACGCGACCTGGCCGCCCTCGCCGACGAGCGCGGACTGCTCCTGTCCGTCTTCCAGAACCGCCGCTGGGACAACGACTTCCGTACGCTGCGGCAGCTGCTCGCGGACGGCGAGCTCGGCGACGTATGGCGCTTCGAGTCCCGCTTCGAGCGGTGGCGGCCGCAGCCGAAGGGCGGCTGGCGCGAGTCCGGGGACCCCGAGGAGATCGGCGGCCTTCTCTACGACCTCGGCAGCCACGTCGTCGACCAGGCCCTGGTCCTCTTCGGCCCCGCCGCGCGTGTCTACGCCGAGTCGGACGTGCGCCGCCCGGGCGCGCAGGCCGACGACGACACGTTCATCGCGATCACCCACACGAACGGCGTCCGCTCGCACCTGTACGTGAGCGCCACCACCGCCCAGCTCGGCCCGCGCTTCCGCGTCCTCGGCTCGAAGGCCGGATACGTGAAGTACGGCCTCGACCCGCAGGAGGCGGCCCTGCGCGAGGGCAGGCGCCCCGCGACGCAGGACCCCTGGGGCGTGGAGTCCGAGACGATGTGGGGCCGGATCGGCTCCGGGGAGTCCCCGGCGACCGGCGGCGGCCGCCCCGTGCGGACGCTGCCCGGCGACTACCCCGCGTACTACGCGGCGATCGCCGACGCCCTGCGCGGCACCGGAGAGAACCCCGTCACCGCGCTCCAGGCCGCCGCGGCCCTGGACGTCCTGGAGGCGGCCCGCCGCTCGGCCCGCGACGGTGTGACGGTGACCCTGTGACCGCCGCGCCGAGCATCGACGAGCTTCAGGCGCAGGAACGCCGCCTGGTCCTGACCCGCTTCACGTACGACGACGCGTGGCGGCTCGGCTCGCTCCTGGTGGAGCTGGCCCGCGAGCGCCGCGCCCCGGTGGCGATCGACATCACCCGCGGCGGCCAGCAGCTCTTCCACGCGGCGCTGCCCGGCTCGACCCCGGACAACGACGCCTGGATCCACCGCAAGCGACGCGTCGTCGAACGCTACGGCTGCTCGTCCTACCTGGTCGGCGCCCGCTTCCGCGCCAAGGGCACGACCTTCGAGGACTCCTCCCGCCTGGACCTCGACACGTACGCGGCGCACGGCGGCGCGTTCCCGATCACGGTCGAGGGCGCGGGGGTCATCGGCACGGTGGTGGTGTCGGGGCTGCCGCAGGTGGAGGACCACGCGCTGGTGGTGGAGGCCCTGGAGCGGTTCATCGCCGCCTGATCCCCCTCGGCCAACGGAAAGCGGCCCCGCGCGGAACCGGGAAGTCCCGGGTTCTCGTGCGGGGCCGCTCGCAGCGCGTGCGCCGTCAGACCCGGTTCAGGGTGTACGTACCCGTACCGTCCTGCCTGCCGCTGGAGTACTGGCGTACGGACTCCCCGTCCGCGTACCGGTCGTGGCCCATCATGGAGCCGGTGTACTTGTTCTGCACACCGATCTTCGAGCTGCCGGGCACATCACGGTAGATGTAGAACCGCTGGAGGTCGTCCTCCGTGCAGGGGGCCGCCATCATCAGGGGCGCCTGGTCGGCGCCCGCGCTCTGCACGGGGATGGTGGCGCACGCCTGGTTGCCCAAGTTCCACAGGGTCGCCTCGATGACCCCGTCGCGCTCCGTCACGTTGCACAGGCGCCACTGGTCCAGATTGCCGCTGAAGATCGTCGAGGGCCGCAGGCGGACACTGTCGGCCCTGAGGTGCGGCGCGCCCCAGAAGAGGGGCCTGCCGGGTACGCCGATCCTGTAGAGCTCGGCCCCGCAGCTGAGGTCGGCCTTCGCGCTGGGCGCGCCGGCCTTCGCCCCGGGCCCGCCGGCCTTGGGCTGTCCGGCGACCTTGCCGCCGGTGGCGGCCTGGCGCTGCGCGAGGCGGTCCCGCTCCTGCTTCGCCGTGGGCGGCACCGCACCCGCCGGGCGCTCGGCCTTCGCGGCGGGCGAGCCGCAGTCGAGGAGGCTCTGCGCCTTGGCCATGATGCTGTTCGCGGGCACGCTGTCCTGGCAGCGCACCGCGCCTTCCTCCACGGTGGTGAAGGTGGTGAAGTTGCCGCCGCCGGGGCCCTCGATCCACTTCAACGCCCAGCCGCCGCCGCTCTGTTGGACGCGGTTGCAGTTCAGGCTCGCGTACGTACCGGTGACCTTCTTGGTGCCCTTGTAGACGCCGTAGTAGCCGGGCTGGTTGAAGTTCCACGTGACCGCGTTCGACTCGGTGCTCGTGGAGGAGGCGTCGACCTTCACGCTCAGACCCAGGGTCGCACCGGCGGCAGTGAGGGTCTGGACGGGGAAGCTGCCCTCGAGACCGCCGGTGACGCCGACGGAGACCGAGATGACCGTCTGGGTGCTGGTGGTGACGACCTGGTTGCCGGTGGTGCCCTCGGTGACGAACCAGCCCTTGAAGTGGGTGATCGTCGGGGAGACTTCGGTGGACTTGATGTACGGCTTGCGGGTGCCGAGGTCGGCCGCCGTACAGGTGTCGCCGGGCCGGGCCGTCGTGGCGGCAGCCGGTGAGGCGGTGGGTGCCGCGGCGGCCGGTGAGGCGACGAGGCTCATGGCGGTGACCGCCAGGGTGGCCGCCGTGGCGGTCACCGCCGTGAATGATCTGCCGAAGCGGCTTACGGGCCCTATGGAGCGCAGCATTGCCTGTTTCCCCCTGGTCGCCTGGTCCTGTGTGTGCGGTCGGGGGTGAATGTAGCGGCCACAGGCGGTGGTGGCGTAAGCCCCGAACTAGCCACAAAGGATCACGGAGGGGCTTGTTCCGCCCCCGCGGCGGCCATCAGGGCTGGTGGGGGGAGTGGGCGGGGCGGCTTGCGTGCGAGGCCGATTACCTGCGGGGGCGGCTTGCGTGCGGGGCCGCTTACCCGTGGGGCCGACTTGCACGCGGGCGCCGCCTACGCGTCCTTCAGCTGCTGCCGCTGCCGCCCGAGCCCGTCGATCTCCAGCTCCACGACATCCCCGGCCCGCAGATACGGCTTCGGCTCGGGCTGCCCCATGGCGACGCCCGCCGGCGTACCGGTGTTGATGACGTCACCGGGGTAGAGCGTCATGAACTGGCTTACGTAGCGCACCACTTCCGCCACGGGGAAGATCTGCTCGGCGGTCGTGCCGTCCTGCTTCAGTTCGCCGTTGACCCAGAGTTTCAGGGACAGCGCCTGCGGGTCCGGGACGTCGTCGGTGGTGACGAGCCAGGGGCCGAGCGGGTTGAACGTCTCGCAGTTCTTGCCCTTGTCCCAGGTGCCGCCCCGCTCGATCTGGAACTCCCGCTCGGACACGTCGTGTGCCACCGCGTACCCCGCGACGTGCGCCAGCGCCTCCTCGTGGGACTCCAGATAGCGCGCCGTACGTCCGATGACCACGGCCAGCTCGACCTCCCAGTCGGTCTTCACCGAGCCGCGCGGCACCAGCACGGTGTCGTCCGGGCCGATCACCGTGTCCGCCGCCTTGAAGAAGATGACGGGCTCGGCCGGCGGCTCGGCCCCGGTCTCGCGGGCGTGGTCGTGGTAGTTGAGCCCGATGCAGACGACCTTGCCGATGCGGGCGACCGGCGGCCCGACGCGCAGCCCCTCGGCCGACAGCGCCGGCAGCACCCCGGCACCCGCGGCGGCCCGTATCCGGTCGAGCGTGCCCGCGTCGGAGAGCAGCGCCCCGTCGATGTCCGTGACGAGCCCGGACAGGTCACGCAGGGTCCCTCCGGCGTCGAGCAGCGCGGGGCGCTCCGCCCCGGCCGTACCGACTCGCAGCAGCTTCATGGTCGAACTCCATTCCTTCGGTAGCCCGGCCGATGGATGCGGCCATCGGAGGTCAGGGATTGGTCGATCCTCCAAGCAAGGCGTCCGGTCCGCAATACCCCGTTCACGTACTGGACCGTTACTCGGCGGTAGCGAACGCCCCGTGCCCCTCAGGCGGCGGAGGCCAGCGCCCCGGCCCCCACGGGCATGTCCCGGTACAGCACGGCGCGTTCCACCGCGCTCCAGGTCGTGCTGGTCACCACGTACAGCGCGGCGGCCAGCGGGACCACGGCCACCGTGAACAGAGTCATGAACGACATCAGCGGCATCACCTTCGTCATGGCGGCCATACCCGGTACCTGCGGGTCGCCGGCCCCGGGCTGCGGCGCGACCGCCATCTGGCGCTTGGTGCGCACGTAGTTGAAGGTGGCGACCGCCGCGACAAGGGCGAAGAGCGCCAGGTAGACCAGTCCCTGCGCACCGAAGAGCCCGCCGTCGGCCAGGGCGTCGGTCCACCGCCCGCCGAGGGGCGCGGCGAAGAGCGTGTGGCCGAGCAGCGCGTTCGCCTCGCCGCCGATGCTGGAGCTGGAGAAGAGGTGGTACAGCAGGAAGAACGCGGGCAGCTGGAAGAGGCTCGGCAGGCAGCCGGAGAGCGGTGAGACCTGCTCCTTGCGGTGCAGTTCGATGACCGCCTTCTGGAGCTTCTCCGGGTTCTTGGCGTGCTTCTTGCGCAATTCCGCGATCTGCGGCGAGAGCTTGGCGCGTGCCTTCTGGCCGCGGGCCGAGGCGCGCGACAGGGGGTGGACGAGGAGTCGTACGCAGGCGGTGAAGAGCACGATCGCGGCGGCGGTGGCCGAGGCGTGGAAGAGGGGGTCGAGCAGGTCGGCGAGGTTCTCGACCAGCCCGGCGAACACGGACATGAAGGCGGAGAAGGAGTCGGACAGGAAGTCGAACATGGCGGAGCCCTCCGGGGGTCTCGTCGTGCCGGGAGTGGAGGCGATGGCAGACAGACATCGCGTCGGCGTGACGACCCGCGAGGGGCGGTGGTGCGGTGGGTGGTGCGATCCCCTACGCGGCGGCCGTCAGGAGGGGACGGCCGGGCGCTCGGGGGCGCCTGCGGCCCCGGGCGTCGGGGTCGCGCTGGGGCAGGAAGGCGGTGCGCCGTTCACGGTCGCGGATGGCTGTACGCACTCGGGTGCGGGGCACGACGGGCGCGCAGCGCGCGGCGATCACGGAGCAGACGGCGAGCGCGGAGCCCGCGGCGGCGGTCGCGGCGAGGGCGACGGCGGCGGTCAGGCCGCCGGTGTCGACGAGGACGACCTCGACGAGCAGGAACAGCAGGAGCAGGGCCGGACGCGCGGCGGTCTGCCACCCACGGATGCCACGGATGAGCTCCCGCACCGTCGGTCCCCCCTCTCCGTGTCCCACGAGATGTGCACGAGATTTGTCGTACCGCCCGTTATACAGGATCGGTCTCGACCGGCTGAAGGAGGCGTCGGGGCCTGGCCAGGGCGCGGCTGACCGGATCCGCGGGTTCCATGTCGAGCCCGGGGCCCGGCAGCATCTCCACGTCCTCGGGCGGTACGAGGATGCCGCAGCCGGGGCAGTCGCCGACGACGCCCAGCTCCGTGCCGCATTCGGCGTGACGGAAGACCCGCAGGGGCTGGCTCCCGGTGAAGTTGTCGCGGCCCCAGGCACCGAGCGCGCACACGGCCCACCACAGCTGCCGGCCGCGCTCCGTCACGACGTACTGATGGCGCGAGGGGACGTCCGGGCAGGACCGCTTCTCCAGGACCCCCGCGGCGACGAGCGTCTGGAGGCGCGCGGCCAGCACGGCGCGCGGGATGCCGAGGTGAACGAGGAAGTCGTTGTAGCGCCGCACTCCGTAGAGCGCGTCGCGGATGACGAGCAGCGTCCAGCGCTCCCCGACGATCTCCAGCGCACGGGCCATCGAGCACTGCTGCGAGACGTAGTCCTTGCCGAGAGCCATGCGTCCACCTTAGTCGACTCGGGACATCCAGGTTCAATGAATGAACTTCCACTGCTACCGTGAGCCGCACTTGAGAGTTCATTCACTGAACCTAGGAGGCGCCGAGCCATGCCCCGCTCCACACCGGGCGAATCCACCGCCCCGGCCCAGACCACCGCACCGCCCCGGTCCACCCCGCCCCGGCCCGCTCCCCTCCAGGGCGGGGCGGACCGCGCGCCCCGTCCCACCGCGACCCTCGCCGTCACGAGCGCCGCCACCGCCGTGGCCCTGATGACCTACACCGCGCCGGCCGTCATCCTCCCCGACACGGCGGCGTCCCTCGGCACCTCGCTCACCGCCCAGGCCTGGCTGCTCAACGGCACCCCGCTCGGCCTCGCCGCGTTCCTCCTGGCCGCCGGCAGCATCGCCGACGACCACGGCAGGCGGCGGGTGTTCCTCTGGGGCACGGCCGGACTCGGCGTCGCCACCGCGCTGGGCGCGCTCGCGCAGACCACCCTGCTGTTCACCCTCGCCCGCGTCGCCCAGGGCGCGGCGAGCGCGGCGATCCTCGCGACCAGCCTCGGCCTGCTCGTGCACGCCTTCCCCGCCGGGCACGGCCGCGTCAGGGCGACCGGCATCTGGGGGGCGTGCGTCAGCGGCGGCATCGCGGTGGGCCCGCTCGTCGCGGGCGGGCTCGCCGCGGCCGACTGGCGGTGGGCGTACGCCGTGCTGGGCGCCGCCTCCCTGATCGTCGCCGCCTTCGCCCCGCGCGCGCTGACGGAGTCCCGCACGCCGCGGGGCGGCCGGACCGACCTGGCCGGGGCGCTCACGCTCGGACTCGCGGCGACCGCGCTGGTGGCCGCGCTCACTCTGGGCCGCGACGGCTGGCTGCGCGCGCCGGTGGGCGCCCTGCTCCTGGCGGCCGTGCTGCTCACCGGGCTCTTCGTGGCCGTGGAGCGCCGCGCGGCGGCACCGGTCCTGGACCTCGGCCTGCTGCGCCGCCCGCTCTTCCTCGCCTCGTCCGCCGGGGCGCTGTTCACCGGTTTCTCCGTGATCGCGCTGTTCAGCTACCTGCCGGCGCTGCTGCAGCACACGATCGGCATGTCGGCGATGGGTGCCGCCTGGCTGATCTTCCTCTGGTCCGGCGCCTCCTTCGCCGTGGCGCTCCAGGCGAGGCGGCTCGGGGGCCGGATCTCCGCGCGCCACCAGCTGGCCCTCGGCTTCGGGCTGCACGTCGCGGCCGTCCTGACGATGCTGGGCGCGGCCTCGTCCGGCTCGTGGCCCCGCCTCCTGCCCGGCCTCCTGATCTCCGGCGCGGGCAGCGGCCTCCTGAACGCCGCGCTCCCGCTGCTGGCCGTCGAGTCCGTGCCGGCCGACCGCGCGGCGATGGGGTCGGGGGCCAACAACACGGCGCGGTACATCGGTTCGGCGGCGGGCGTCGCCCTGATGATCGCGGTCTCCACGGCCTCGGGGGACCTCGCACACGGCGCGGACGTCGCGATGCTGGTCTCGGCGGGGCTCGGCGTACTGGCAGCGGCGGGCGTCCTGCTGCTGCGGGAGAGGCGGGGCTGAGGCTCCTGCCGGGGGCCGCGCCGAGGCCCTATCGGGGTCGCATGGACCGCAGGGTCCCCCACACGACGAGCCGGTACTTGGAGGTGTACTCGGGGGTGCAGGTGGTGAGCGTGATGTAGTACCCCGGCGCGCCGTACCCGTACCCCTTCCGCACCTCGCTGCGCGGCACGTCCCGCAGGACACCCCCGTCACGGGCGGAGGTCCGCTCCAGCAGCTTGTCGACGACGTAGGTGTACACGGCGCTCCGGGTCTCGACCCGCAGCTCGTCCCCTCTCCGCAGCCGGTTGATGTACCGGAAGGGCTCGCCGTGGGTGTTGCGGTGCCCGGCGAGGGCGAAGTTCCCGGCCCGGCCGGGCTGGGCGGTACGGGGATAGTGCCCGACGTATCCCTGGTCGAGCACGCCGCTCTTGCGGATGCCCTCGGCGACGGGGACGCGGACGCCGAGCTCGGGGATGCGGAGGATGGCGTAGGCCTGGTCGGAGGCCCCGCCGACCGAAGGCCCCGAGGAACGGGCGGCGCTCCCCGAGGACGAAGCTGGATCTGGATCTGAAGCTGGATCTGAAGCCGGAGTCGGAGCCGGAGCTGAATCTGGATCTGAAGCTGAATCCGGAGCCGGAGCCGGAGCCGGAGCTGAATCTGGAGCCGGAGCTGAAGCCCCCCACTCCTCCTCAAGGGCTTGGACCGTGCGCTCGGCGGCGGCGCGGGCCTGCCGGTTGGTCCACCACAGTTGATGGGCGACGAACAGAAGGAGTACGAGCCCGAGAGTGACGGCGGCCTCGCCCCCGCCCCACAGCACGCGCGCCCAGAGGGGCCGCCGGGCGCCGCGCCCCTGCTGCACCACCGGAACCGGAACCCGCTCCCGCACGACGCCTCCCTCACACCCCCGCGACGGACGGCCGCCCGGAGGATAGGCGCTGCCCCCGGAACAATCCATGGCCGGGCCAGGGGCAGCCGGGACCATCCACCGAACCGGCCCTCCTGCAAGAGACCCGCTCGGCAGTACGGTGTCCCGTATGCGCCCCGAGAAGCCTGCCGCCGCTGCCGATCACGTCGACGCCGACCACATCGCCGAAGCCGCGCGCCTGGAACGCACGGCCGGCCTGTACCCGGAGGACGCCGAACACCTGCTCCTCCAGGCCGCCGCCCACCTCGAACTGGCCGGCGCCCGCGACCGCGCGACGACGCTCTACGACCGCCTGCTGTCGGCGGAAGCCGAGCGCCCCCCGGCCGCCCCTCTCCTCATCCGCGCCCTGAAGGCCGCGAACCTCTGGGAGTACGGCCACGAGGCGGAGGCGAGGGCGATCATCGAGGGCGTGCGCACGGCGGCACCCCGGGACCCGGCGCCGTGGGTGATCGTGGCGGAGTCCCTCGAATCCCACGACGAACTGGAACAGGCCCACGCCACCTTGACGGAGGCGGCGACCCTGCTGCTTCCCCCGGACGCCATCCAGGACCCCCCGTACACGACGCACCCCCTCCTCTTCGGCCGCCACCGCGTACGCCGCCTCCTGGGCGCCGACCACGACGCGTGGGACGCCCTGGCGGACCGGATTTCCACGGCCCGCGTCCCCCTGGACGAACTCCACGACCCGAAGCGGCTCTGGTCGCTCGGCTCGGAGAACCCGGCGGAGCTCCGCGCGGAGATCACCCGCCTCCAGGCGGAACTGGGCTCGTACCGCGAGGCCCTGTCCCGCCCCTTCCCGGTGGCGATCCTGCACTGGCCGGAACCGGAACTGACGGAACTCCTCACGGCGTACCCGTCCCTGACGGCCGAATACCCCTCCCACGCGGCACACTTGGCGACCATAGAGTCCTCGTTGCGCGAACTGTCCGCCTCCGGCACCCCGAACCTCGGCATCGTCACCGGCACGGTCCCGTCCTACGAGGCCTTCGCAGCCTCGGAGTCCACCTCCCCGGCCGACCCGGAACTGCTTCCCCAGTACGCGACGACACTGGCGGCACGGGGCCGCGCGGTGACATGGCCGCCGGAGGGGGCGGAGGGGTGCTGGTGTGGGTCGGGGGTGGCGTATGGGGCGTGCCATGGTGGTAACAGCACCACCTGATGCTGCCCTCTTGTTCTATCTCAGCAGCGCCATTGGGAGAACGACGCCGTGCCCGAGAACGCAGAATGGACCCCTCCAGCGGGATCATGGGCCTCGTCGGCGGCCCGGCGGCGCAACATGCAGGCGATCCGGAGCAGGGATACCAAGCCGGAATGGCTGCTCCGTCGCCTGCTGCACGCTCAGGGGCTGCGGTACCGCGTCGCCGCGAAACCTCTTCCTGGCCTCCGGCGTACAGCCGACATCGTCTTCCGGCCCATAAAGGTCGCGGTCTTCGTTGACGGTTGCTATTGGCACGGGTGCCCTGAGCACTACGTCCCGCCTAAGACCAATTCCGGCTACTGGTCCGAGAAAGTCGTCCGCAATGTGAAGCGCGACCGTGACACCGATGAGCAGCTGTCAGCGGCCGGATGGACGGTTCTCCGCTTCTGGGAACACGAGTCACCGGAGGAGTGCGCTAGCAGCGTTCTCCGCGTCGTCCTCGAGCGTCGGCAGGCTCTGCTGCATAGGAATCTCAGCGGCGACCAGTGACGGATCGTCCTCAGGCTCATACGCAGGGTTCGGATCCTCAAGAACCGGGCCCTTACGGGACAGTGCCGCATGAATGGCTCTGCCCACAGCCTCGGCGACCGGAGGCGGAAACGCGTTACCAACCTGACGATAGCGGGCCGTCTTGCCTCCGCTGAACTGCCACGGGCCCTCAGGGTCCTCGTCGCCTGGGAAGCCCTGGATGATGGCAGCTTGCTGGACCGTGAGCTTAGGTCCCCTAGTCAGGTTGCCCAGGTCCCGGTCAGGGTCAACCATGCTGATCTCGTCATTGGCTACACCCATGCCATCAATGCCCAGAGCCGCCCAGGCCTTCTTCGCCCGGGTCGGACCAAGGTCCGCTCCGCCGTGCTTCTTGGACCCCCCCACCAGCGTCGGAGCGACAGTGCCGAGATTCGCGTCACGGTGCCACTTCTCGAAGCGTTCGGTACCCGCCCCAAGCCGCCTTTTCATGCTGGGTCCCAGTGCATCGACTACCCGGAACAGCTTCTTCTGAGGAACTGGCCAGTCGAAGCCGCGGTACTCGTCCTTGCGGATTGCGACCAGGATGGCGCGGGGCCTGAGCTGAGGAACCCCGTAGTCCTGGGCTTCCAGAACGCGCCAGCCGCAGATGACATAGTCGGCTTTCCGCAGCCGGTTCTTGATGTGGTTGCGGTAATAGCGGAACTTACGCTCCGGCTGCACCAGCCCCCGGACGTTCTCGATCATGACCGCGCGAGGCCTTAGTTCCTCAACGAGATCCAACATGCGAGGGAAAAGATCACGTTCATCGTCCCGGCCCAGCTGATGCCCCGCCGCCGAAAAGGGCGGGCAGGGAACGCCACCAGCAAGAAGATCAAGCTGTCCCCGGCGGAGCATCTGCTTCTGCCGACCAGAACCCCGCTTCGCCTCATGGCTCTCCGGGTCAGGAACTTCCTCAAGCGGCTCAAACTTCGTGACGTCCACCTCACGAACCAGGCAGTGCTCCTTCTCCCAGCTCCACGAGGGACGCGCCGCGATATTCATCCTCAGCGTCTCAGCGGCATGCTTGTCGATCTCCACCAGCGCGAGGTGCCGGAAGCCAGCCTGGTGAAGCCCAACAGCTTGGCCGCCGGCACCCGCGCAGATCTCGATCGAGGTCAGCTTGTGGCGGGCGGTCCCCATCGGCTCCTCCTGGTACGGCGATGTTGCAGACACGCAAGTGTCGCATCCCTCCGGACCAGGAGGCACATGACCGGCCGACTACCTCAGAGAGGTGTCAGCTTCCCAAGAGACCGTCCAAGTCCCTCCTGAGATCCTCCCTCAGGACCGCCGGAAGCTGCCGGTACATCGCCCATACCCTTTCCATCTGTGACATGGCACGCCCATCGGCTTTCATCCAGCTGAGCAGCTCCTGCTTATCGCGCCTGCGCAACTCCGTCACCCGGTCCCAGACCTGCTCCTTGGTCATCTGCACCCCCGTGAGGTGCCTCACGGTCTCGTTGCAGCGAGCGCACTCCGTAATCAGGTCCTCAGCCTCGGCCGCGCTGCCGGACCTGTGCGGGTTCACGTGCCCCACGGTGAGCCGTACATGTGCGCTCGGATCATCCGCGTACGCCTCGCCAGCCGCATGCCCGCACCGGCGACAGGCGTGGCCGTCCCGCTCCAGCACCAGCCGCCTGGTCTTGGAACTGATCTGACGCAGACCTGCCGCCCTGTGCTCGGGCTCCCAGACAGGGCGCCCAATCGCCTCCAGGTACAGCTGGTCAGGCTGCAGGCTCGGCCGGTCACGGTTGGTCCTGATGACCCATCCGGCAGGACGCAGGTCGCGCATGCGGCGATCCACCTGCTCCGCACCTTGAATCGCCGCGCGGAGTCTGGCTCTGGAGAAGACCCCCCCCTCGCCGACCTCATCGCGAAGCCACAACGCGACGCGGACCCGCGTGCCCAGGCCCTCGTTCCGCCAGCTCAACTCTGATTCAGTCACTCGCTCACCGATCGCTCATACGTTCTATGGGTGCCCCCATCGGATGGAAACCGTAGCTTGCCGCTACTTGCCGCGGCAAGTAGCGGCAAGCTTCCTGCGACCCTCAAGTCCTGCATCGATGGGATCAGCAGTGCTCCATGAAACCGTCACAACCAGCGACCGCACGTGCGTCGAGCTGTGCGCCGGAGCCGGCGGCCAGGCTCTTGGCCTCGCGCAGGCCGGCTTCCATCACCAGGCACTGGTAGAGCTCGACCGCGACGCCTGCCAGACGCTGCGGCAGAACCGACCGGACTGGAACGTCTTGCAAGCAGACATCCGGTCAGCGGAATGTGAGCGGGCCGCGACCTTGGCCCGCCCCTGCCTCATGGCGGCCGGGGCGCCGTGTCCGCCCTTCTCGGTCGCCGGCCGACAGCTGGGGCTGCTCGACGAACGTGATCTGATCCCCGCGGTACTCGCCCTCGTGCCGACTGTCCAGCCGAGGGCGATCCTCCTCGAGAACGTCAGAGGGCTGCTTCAGGAGAAGTTCTCGGCCTACCGGGCTGACATCCTCCGCACTCTCTCAAGCCTTGGCTACACCGCAGAGTGGCGTCTGCTGTATGCCCGCGACTTCGGTGTTCCGCAGTTGCGGCCGCGCGCGGTCTTGGTAGGCCTGGAGACCCAGACCTTCGCCAACTTCCGCTGGCCTGAACCGCTCACGCTCACTACGGAGACAGTCCATGTAGGCGACGTGCTGCGGGAGTCCATGGCATCCAGGGGCTGGGAACTCGCCGACCCTTGGGCCTCTCAGGCCCAGCGCATCGCGCCGACATTGTGCGGTGGCTCACGGAAGCACGGGGGTCCCGATCTGGGGCCATCCCGGGCAAGACAGGTTTGGGCGGAGATCGGGGTGAACGGCTCCAGCGTCGCCGATGAGCCCCCATCACCTCATGACCAGCTACCGGTGAAGCTGACCGCGAAACAACTCGCTCTACTTCAGGGGTTTCCACCGGACTGGACGTTCGCAGGAGGCAAGACGTCCGTCTGCCGACAAGTGGGCAACGCGTTTCCACCGCCCATGGCGCGAGCGGTCGGCAGCGCTATCGCGGAGGCCCTGGATCAGACGGGTGCCTCTCCCCGGAGCGCGGATATTCCCCACAGCCGGCGACCCGACGGACCACCACGCGTCGCGGCCCCTCTTCACCTCACGGCATGAGAATCGATGTGCCGCAGGAGCGCTCGCACATCAGCCATGTCCATACCTGCCGTGAGCGAGGGCTCCTCCTGAAGATCCGCGAGCTGCTGCACGGATGGATCATCCAGGATCTTCCCCATGAATTCGAGCTTTTCGCCCAACCGCAAGGCAACTACCTCGTCGATCGTCCCCTCCGCCGCTAGTGCCGTGACCCGTGTCTCTGTTCCAGGGGCAAGCCCGAGCCGGTGAATACGGTCGAGGCTTTGCAAGAACCGGCCTGCCATGAAGTCACGGTCCACGTACACGGCGTCATGGCATACGTGGTGCAAACTGATTCCCTCACCCAAGGTCGCGGGGTTAGAGAGAAGCACATGACAGTCAGGGTCTTCCCTGAATCTTTTGAGCTGCTCCTCGCGGTCGGGTGTCCCCCCGTGCACCACCGCTGGCTGGTAAGCGGAGAAGAGCCGCTCCATCGTGGTGATGCTTCGCACGAAGGTCGTCCATACCAGCGTCTTCCGCCCCAAAGCCGCGTTCTCCGCGACGATGCTCAGCGCTTCCTTGTACTTCGGGGAGAGCTCATAGTCAGGCAGTTGTTTGAGAAGCGAGTAAAGAGAGTCCGTCTGCGGCACTTCCAAAGGTGGAACTCGATAGTCAAGGGGCGCATACCGGCTCTCTCCCTCCATAAGCAGAGCGGGACTGGTCGCCGCCATGAGCAGGCGCAGCATGGCCTTGCCCAGGGCATCGAAGTCCTCCCGGCCTGCCTCGGCCCGGATGGTGTAACGACCGACGAGCGCGTCGTATATCTCTCGGTGCAGAGGTGGCAGTGCTACATGCCGAATGCGCGTTTCGAAGGGGGGGAGCCCGAGTTCGTTCTTGGTGGTCCGGGTGAACAATGGGCGCAGCACCGTACTCGCATGGGAGAGATCTCCACCGGCTACGGCATTGGTGACCACTCTGCGGCCGTGTCCAGGCCAGACGAAGGACAACAAGTTCTCCAGGTCGCGCGCTCCGTTGGGGGCGGGCGTTCCGGTGAGGATGAGGCGCCGCCGAGCCAGCGGCCCCAGAGCCATGCAGGCGCTGCCGTAGATGCCCCGTGCTCCAAGCTTCATGCGGTGCGCCTCGTCGAGGATGATCATCGATGGTGCGCAACGAAGCCAGGTCGCGAGCCCAGCGAGAGAGCGGTCAAGCCGCTCGTAGTTCACGATCAAGACATCCGTTCCCGGGCCGGGGGTTCCCTTCATAACCCGGGCGGCAAGCGGCTCCTTGAAGCACACCGCGCTCTCGTAGCCCCATGACTCGTAAGCGGACTTGGGGCTGACGACGAGCAGCCGACTCGCGTCGCCCCGTTCCCGCATCGCGGCGAACACCGCGAGGCCAACACGGGTCTTACCCGCCCCTGGCACGGAGAAGTTCGCTCCGTGCCGCAGGGACAGGAGACGCGCGATGTCCCGTCGCTGGAAGTCAGTAAGATCAGCGCGCCACTCCGAGCCGAGCTGGTCCAGAACAGTGTCCGCCGTGACGGCAGGAGCCGCGGCGGGCTCCTCCAGCCACTGCTCGGCACGCTCAGCGTCATCGAGCACGCCGCCGACAAGGGTCGCCAGCTCTTCTTCCCACTCCACATCAGGGTGAGGCCAGACAGTCAGTGCCTCTAGCCCGGTGAGGAAGTCATCTAGTTCGACTTCCACTGACAGGAGAGTGCGCTGCCCGGCAGCGGGGAACCGAGCTGCCAGCCTGGCGAAATCGCCTTCATGGCCCGGGGCCGCACGCAGGACGGCACGTGTGCGGGTGACGTCAGAGGTGATGCGCAGTGATGGTTCCGCGGTCGCGGTCACACTCCCTCCTTCCGAACCGATTCACGAAGCCAGGAGACGCCGTCGCCAGGTGCTTTGATACTGCGCTGGGTCGCTACCGCGAGCTTCGTCAGAGTCTCGCGGAGGTTCAGGACCGCCTCATCGAAAGCCTCCTCATCAAGGCTGCCCGAAGCCTTGGCGAGCGTGAGGTCTGTGATGCACTGCTCGATGTCCTGGCAGGCATCCGTGATGCGGTCTTGTGCCGCTTGCTTGCGCTTACGGACCCGAGCGTCCTTGCCCGCGGGCTCCAGGGCGTTCTCGAATGCCTCTTGTGCGGCACTGAACGTCTCGGCGGCCGCCTTGCTGCGCTCGGTGAGCAAGGCGTCTTCCACGGTCGTGACGGCCTTCGCTTTCAGAATTATGTCGGTCAGCGCTTTGGCCTGGGCGACCGCAGGCGCAGTGGACTTGACGGTCCGGTTGAGCCCGGGGATGGCCACACCTGCCGCCGGGGCGCCGGGTTCCGTCCTCAATGCGGCTGGCAACCTCTTGTCCAAGTAGCGTTCCCTGAAATCGGGTTCGATAAGACGTACGTCAGTCTTGGAGAACTCAAGGACGATGGCCGCAAGCCGCGTCTCCTTGAGACGTTCCGCATTGTCCCTGCTTACCAAAGACTCCTTCGAGTACCGGCGATACACCTCGCGGAGTTTCTCCTGGTGCTTCTCGAAGTCCAGCAGTCGGAGCCGCGCACGCCCGTCATTTGACCGCTCGATCAGATCGCGGAGGCAGGACAGAACCCATAGGTCCTGCTCACACGTTTGGGTACGGATGCGGAACTCCCGGGCCACATCCGCGAGCGTACGTCCCGAATGGTGTTGCTCCTCCATGGCCAGAAGCCGGTTGATGTAAGAGTATTCGCGGCGTTGATCCGGCCGGAGCTGGAGAGACAACTCCACCGAGTTGATGTCGTCCCACGTGCACGACTCGGGCAGCACACCGACCCGGATGTTTGTGACACCCAGCTCCTTGAGGGCTGCACGACGCGTGTTGCCATTAACAAGGACACCGTCCCGCGTGATGAGACCGGGTTCCTTCTGACGGTCGGTGCGAAGGCTTTCCATCAACTCCCTGAAATCGGGGTCTTCCTTGGAAGGGTCCTCCGGCAGCATCCGCAGCAGGTGGTGGAGATAATCCTGGCTGTCCGGTGCCCAGGGCGACTCATCAAGCAGCTTGTCCCGCTCTAGGTCGTGGCTCCGCTGAGCCTGGATGCGATGTGTGCCCGGGTTGTAGTAGAGCTCCTCCACCGGCATGTCGATGACCTCGACGTGCAGCGGCTGCGTACGCCACTCAACGGTGAGCGTCTCGCGGACGCCATTCCCGGCCGCGACTTCCTTGAGCCGCTCATCGACCCGCGTCTTGTTCTCATCCGCTAGTGGCGGCCGGCCAAAGTCCTTACCCACAGGTCCTCCTTGAATTGACAGGGTCGTTACTGCTGTCGGCCACGCTTCCCGCCCCATGGGAGGAAGCGTGGCCGAGATGACAAGAGGTCGCGCCGCCTACTCGGCCGACGGCTTCATAGCTTCACGGATCTTCGCCCTCGACTCTTCGGGAAGCGACCGGTAATCCGCCCAGAACGCCTCCGCCGCGCTGAACTCCCGCTGGTCGCGCTCCATCCAGAATGAGAGCATCCTGCGGTCCAGGCCGCTGAGCCCCTCGGCGCGCTTCAGCATGTCCCCGATGTCCGCGGTCACTGCGCCGCGCCCGCCTACCCGGCAGCGGTTGCACTCGGCTACGAGCTGCGTCTCCTCAGTACCGTCCGGCAGCCGTACCGCCCGGCGGGCGATGTCGATCTGGGCCGACTCATAGGTGCCGGCGTAGATCTCACCTGGCGCGATGCCACACGACCGGCAGAAGTGTCCGTCCCGGGCGAGCACTTCACGCCGCCGGGTCTGAGTGATCGAGGTACCGGGCCGCGTGCCCTTACCCGGCTGCCACACCGGCTCCCCCTGCTTCACGAAGCGCTGCTCATGCTGACCGAGGGAAGCGTCCTCACGGTTCGTGTTGATCTGCCAGCCGTGGTCCCGCAGGTCACGGACCCGGCGGTCGGCCTGACTGACCCCTGGGAAAGCCGCCTTCACGTCCTCCTTGGTGAAGACGTTCCCTTCACCCACCACGGTCACCAGCCACAAGCCGGCGCGCTTCATCGTGCCGAGCCTCGTGTCCGTCCACGACGGCATCTCCACCACGTACCCCTTACGTCCGGTCTCCTGTGTCCCCATCGAAGCCGAGGGTCGTTCCGGCTTCAGCCAGCACTAGAGACCCTGACCCAAGGCCACCGCCAAAAGCCAGTCATGACGATGGATTGCGGCGCTGCAAGATGTTGCACTGCCGCAATCGACGAAATGCCTATTCAACCTGGCGGCGGGCGGAGCAGTATGGAAGGTCTACGCAAACTTCGAGCACCGGCGGCGAAGGGCTGGCATGACCAAACGACCCGCACACAGAATCACGCAACACGGCGGGCCCACGGGGGGAATCAGGGAGGCGTTCTTCGCCGCCTTCAGCGAGATCGTGGAGGCCGTGGCCGTTCCCCACAAGGTGATCGCGAGCAAGGCGAGTGTGGGGCTGTCCAGCATCTCCTGCTACAAGGGGGAGCGCGTACCGGACGAGCCGGGACCGCTGGAGCGCATCTACAAGGTCCTCGAAGAAGAAGCGCAGGCACGTGACATGAGGCTGCCGCACTCACTGCCACACCTCCTCGCCCTGCGCACGGCCGCCACGGTCGAGAGAACTGATCCCGATGCCGCCGCGCAAGTTCTTGCCTCTCTCATGCGGCGGCGGCCGGCTTCTGAGGCCTGGACACGAAGTCATAGAAGGCGCATGCTGCATGCCCGCAGGAAAGCCGCACGTTTGCCGGTACAGGCCAAGGTGCCGGTCCCCCGGCCGATGGGGGACCGGCACCTTGCTCCTGACAAGCACGCCACCGACATCGCCGACTATCTCCACCACGTGGCGGAGGGCCGGTTTCGGCATGCGCAATTCATCGCGTGGATGCTGGGCATGAACCTGGGCACGCAGGAGTTTCCACAGACTGTCACCTCGTTCCGCATGGCCGGAGCGGAGGAAGCGATCGAGGCGATGCTCCACGCCGCTGCCGACCGCGAGGACATCCAGGTCCCCATCCGCATCGCCCTGACACTGCTCGACGAGGACCAAGTCGCCGACGCCCAGACCATATTGGCGGCGATCCAAAACCGCTAAGAACCACTGACTCCGTCCGTGCCGACAAGCGTGGCGTCTCCCGCCTACGCCACGTCAGCCTCCGCCTCGAAGTGCATCTGCGCCCGGTCAAGCGTCTGGTCCGGGTCCCTGCCCTGCGCCTGTAGCCAATGCAGCAGGTCGGTGATCAAATCCGTGACCGACTCCTCTAGAACTGCGGAAGTCGGCATTACGGCAGAACTCGCGCCGGCCACTCGTCGGTACTCCGCAAGGACCAGCGCGGCCCGCCGTACCCGCATGCAGTGGCGGGCCGGCTCAATGGAGAGGTCACACCAGACGGCCTTTCCGGCCTCCGTGAGCAGGGTGCCCCACTCCTCACACAGGGAGGCCAGCAGGTGGAGGCCACGCCCGCATTCCGCTTCCCCGCACACCACACGCAGAGCCGGCACAGTACGGCTCTTGTCGTGCACCTCCACCCGAAGGCGGTCACCTCTCACCTCGAGGACCAGGGCCGCAGACGCCCCTTCACCAACGTGCTTGATGACGTTTGTCACCAGCTCGGTCGCGACCAGTTCCGCCTCGTCAGCGAGGTCTCGCGCACCCCACTGCTCCAGGGTGCGCTTCACCTCCTTGCGGAGCTGATGCAGCTCCTCAGCCGCCGCCTCAAACGGCAAGACGCACCGCGGCCGCCTTGCACCCTCTTCGTGAATGGACATGGAGAGGCTCCCTCCAGGCCACGCAGCGCTGCGCCTGCCGCATCCGTACGGCTACACCGCGTAGTGAACTACAGCCAGCATGGCACAGAGAACTCTCGCTATGTAACTTCTCATGAAGACCCTTCGAGTGAATGCACTAGAACGTCAACTCGTCGGCGCCATAGCCTGATTCCGGCCCTTAGGGTCGGGCGCCCGGCCTCCAGGGAGGAGCTAAATGTCGCTACGGACCACCACACGCCGACGCCAACTAGGCGCCATGATGCGAAAACTGCGCGCCCGCAAGGGCCTGACCCTTGAGGAAGCTGGCACCCTCGTCGGGGTGTCCAAGGCAACAGTTAGCCGGTATGAGACGCAGGCCGGCCCAGTCAAGTGGCTCGTGATCGATGCCCTTTGCCGCGAGTACGCGGCAAGCGATGCCGAACGCCGCGCGGTCGTGGCACTCGCCAAGGATGTCAAGCAGCAGGGATGGTGGAGATCGTTCACTGACTCGATCCCCGAGAGCATGAACCTCCTCCTCACGCTTGAGGACGAGGCAGTACGAGAGGACCACTTCTCGTGCGTCTACGTCCCTGGACTGCTGCAGACACGCGCTTACAGCACAGCCGTCCAGTACGCCAACGAAATGCGGCTCGCTCCAGCGGAGATTGAGCGGCTCGTGAACATCCGCATGAAGCGGCAGGAAATCCTTAACAGAGCGGACCCCCCTCGGCTGTGGGCCATCCTCGACGAGTCCGTCATCCGTCGCGTCGTCGGTTCCCCCTCAACCATGAGAGGCCAACTCGACCGCCTTCTCGAAGTGAACGAGTCGCCCGGCATCACGCTTCAGGTTCTGCCGTTTTCCAAAGGGGCTCACTCTGCCGCGCTCGGGAGCTTCGTGATCATCGGCGGTACTGAGCCAGCGCTGGATGTCGTGTACGTCGACCTCCACACGGGCTCACTCTTCCTGGAGAAGGACGAGGAACTGGAGCGCTACCGGCTTGCGTTCGACTACCTCCGCGCACAAGCGTTGGACATGGAAGCTTCCTCCTCCATGATTCAACGCGTCCGCAAGGAGCTGTAATGCCTGTTGAGTGCCTGACGCCCTCAGCCCTCTCGTGGTTCAAGTCTTCGTACAGCGGGGGCAACACCACCGAGTGCCTAGAGGCCGCGTTCCTCCCTCGTGGCGTCCTTATACGCGACTCCAAGCAGGCGGATGGGCCCCACCTCCTGGTCTCCTCTTCGGCCTGGGCCCGGTTCGTCGCGGTTACGGTCAACCGTTCCTGATGCCGCTGGGCAGCGAGGTCTATGTGTGAGGTCGGCTTCGGGGTGTAACCCGCCGCAAGCACGGTGTGCCGTGAAACGTACGAGAGAGGAAGACCCCTTGCCCTACGCCCCCGAGAACGACCAGGACCGCACGTTCCTCGACCACGCCATCGCCAACTCCCGGCGCGCGCTGGACGACGGCGGCAAGAAGCCCTTCGGGGCCGTGCTCGTCGTGGGTGGGGAAGTGGTGGGGGACGGGGTCAACTCCGTCGTCGAGATGAGTGATCCGACCGCGCATGCCGAGGTCATGGCCCTGCGGGACGCCGGGCGGCGGCTCGGGCGGTTCTCCTTCCCGGACGGTGTGCTGTACGCGAGCAGTGAGCCCTGCCCCATGTGCCTCGTCGCCTGTTACTGGGCCGGGATTCCGCGCGTCGTCTATGGCGCCACCACCCGTGACGCCGCCCTCAACGGGCACGAGGACCTCCAGTTCTATCGCGACGTGGCGTTGCCCAACGCCGAGCGGCGGCTGGTGGACGAGGTGCCCGTCGACGGTGCGCCGCGGTCGGCCGCGGTGGATGTTCTCGCCGCGTGGGCGGCCGCGCAGCCCGGCCCCATGGAACCGAAGCTCTGATCCCGGCCGCCGGTTTCCGGCCGCCGCGCGTTAGCCTCGGGCCGAGAGAGCCGAGAGAGAGCCGAGAGAGACTTTGGCGAGAGGTAGGGCGATCATGGCGAGGATTCCGGGCGCGGTCATGGCGGCGAGCGGGCTGATCGGTGGGTACGGCGTCGCCCGGTTCACCAAGAAGCGGCCCCTTGGCGGGGTCGTGCTCGCCGCCGCCGGGGGCCTCGCCGCCCGGCAGTGGCGGGAGGACGCCGGGGCGAAGACCGCCGCCGCGCTCAGCGCCGCGTACGTCGCCGGGTTCGCCGGGTCGCACCCGCTGGCCAAGAAGGTGGGCGCCTGGCCGTCCGTCCTCGGGGTCGCCGGCGCCGTCGGGGTCGCCTCGTACCTGTTCGCCGACCGGCGGGGCTGAGCAGGCCGGGCACGCGATCGGCGGGGGCTGAGCCAACCCGGCACGCGACCGGCGGGGCCGAGCAGGCCACCCCCGGCAGGCCGCCCCCGGTACGCCGCCGCCCCGTCACTCCGCCCGCGCCCCCCGGAACGTCGCCCGGTACACCCCCGGCGACACCCCCACCCCCGCCGCGAAGTGCTGCCTCAGCGACGCGCCCGTGCCGAAGCCCGCCTCCGCCGCGATGCGGTCGACCGTGTGGTCCGTGGACTCCAGGAGCTCGCGCGCCCGCTCCACCCTGCGCTGCGTCAGCCACCGCATCGGCGTCAGGCCCGTCTCCTCGCGGAAGCGGCGGCTGAAGGTGCGTACGCTCATCGATTCGACCGCCGCCAGGTCGGCCAGCGTCAGGGGTTCGGCGAGGTGTGCCAGGGCCCAGGCGCGGGCGCCCGCCGTCGACGTCAGCCGCGGTTCCGCCAGCGGGCGTCGGATGTACTGGGCCTGGCCGCCCTCCCTGTGGGGCGGTACGACGGTGCGGCGGGCCACCTCCGCCGCGACCGCCGCGCCGTGCTCGGAGCGGATCAGATGCAGGCACAGGTCGATGCCCGCGGCCTCGCCCGCCGAGGTGAGCACCTCGCCCTCGTCGACGTAGAGGACGTCCGCGTCGACCCGCACCGCCGGGAACGTCCGTGCGAAGCGGTCCGACGACAGCCAGTGTGTCGTCGCCCGGCGGCCGTCCAGGAGACCGGCCGCCGCCAGGACGAACGCGCCCGTGCAGATGGACGCCACCCGGCGGGCCTCCCGGGGCGACAGGGCCGAGACCAGCTCCGGGGGCAGGGAGCCCGGCCCCAGGCTCTCGTCGCTCTCGTGCGACGCCGGGACGATCACCGTGTCCGCCGCCGCGACCACGTCCAGGCCGTGCGCCGCGTAGACCGGGAAGTCCGCGTCCGTCCGGATCCTGCCGGGCCGCGGGGCGCAGGTGCGGACGTCGTACAGGAGGTCACCGGTCGTCGCCGAGCGCGCCGTGCCCAGCAGCTGGTGCACCAGGCCGAGCTCCATCGGGAGTACGCCGTCCCTGATCAGGACCGCCACCATGGTCCGCTCCGAGGCCCGTCCCGAGGCCCGTTCAGAGGTCCGTTCCGAGGCCCGTTCAGAGATCCGCTCCGGCGTCCGCTCCGACTTCACCGCCATGGCCGGATTTTTGCATGGGCGCTCGATCCGGCCGACGGCGCCCGCCAAGGCGGCGCCCGCTAAGGCGTCACCCCGCTCTCCCGTCCCTGCCGCCCCCCGCCGGGCCCCGCCTCCGGCGCCACCATGGACAGCGGCGCCGCGATGTCCTCCAGCGACCGCCTCTCCGCCTTGACCGCGAACGCCGCCGCCACAAGGCCCGCCGCGCACATCAGCCCCGCGCCGATCTGGAAGGCGAGGACCGTGTCGCCGACGACGCCCGACTCGGTCAGCTTGGCGAAGATCAGCGGGCCGCTGATGCCGCCGGCCGCCGTGCCGATCGCGTAGAAGAAGGCGATGGCCATGGCCCGGGTCTCCATCGGGAAGATCTCGGAGACGGTCAGATACGCGCTGCTCGCGCCCGCCGACGCGAAGAACAGGACGACGCACCAGCACGCCGTGAGCGTCACCGCGCTCAGCGAGCCCCGGTCGAAGAGCCAGGCCGTGACGAAGAGCAGGACGCCGGAGACGATGTACGTAGACGAGATCATGATCCTGCGGCCCACCGTGTCGAACAGTTTGCCGAGGAAGAGCGGGCCCAGGAAGTTGCCCGCGGCGATGACGGCGAAGTAGTAACCGGTGCTGCCCGAGGGGATGTCGAAGAACTTGGTCAGGATCGCGCCGAAGCCGAAGGTGATCGCGTTGTACAGGAACGCCTGTCCGATGAAGAGGGACAGGCCGAGGACCGCGCGCTTCGGGTAGTCGCGGAAGACCGTCTTGGCGATCAGGCCGAAGCCGATGCTCTTGCGCTGGTGGATGGTGATCTCACCGGCGGGCGGCGGCAGCGGCTTCCCCTTCTCCGCCTCGATCTCCCTCTCCACCGCCGAGACGAGGCCCTCCGCCTCCTCCCCCCGGCCGTGGATGAACTGCCAGCGCGGGCTCTCCGGGACGTGGCGGCGTACGAGGAGGATCACCAGGCCGAGGACGACGCCCATGGCGAAGGTGAGCCGCCAGCCGAGATCCTTGGGGAAGATGTCGGTGTTGAGCATGACGACGGAGAGCAGCGAGCCGCCGATCGCGCCCAGCCAGTAGCTGCCGTTGATGATGAGGTCGACGCGGCCGCGGTACTTGGACGGGATCAGCTCGTCGATCGCCGAGTTGATGGCCGCGTACTCGCCGCCGATGCCGAAGCCGGTCAGGAACCGGAAGAGGAAGAACCACCAGGCGTCGAAGGAGAGCGCCGTGAGGGCGGTGGCGCCGAGGTACACCGCGAGGGTCACCATGAACAGCTTCTTGCGGCCGAACTTGTCGGTGAGCCGGCCGAAGAACAGCGCCCCGGCGCAGGCGCCCGCCACATACAGGGCCGCCGCGATGCCGGTGACCTGGGCGGAGCTGATCGCCAGGCCGCTGCCCTCCTCGGAGAGGCGGCTCGCGATGTTGCCCACGGTGGTGACTTCGAGCCCGTCCAGGATCCAGACCGTGCCGAGGCCGATGACGATCATCCAGTGCCAGCGGGACCAGGGCAGGCGGTCGAGGCGGGCCGGCACGGCCGTGGTGACGGTGGCCTCGGAGCCCGAGCCGGGGCCGGAGCCAGGGCCAGGAGGCGGCGGGGGCGCGGCGGGCGTGGACGACGCGGTCATGCGGGCGGCTCCTTCCGCTGTTCCCACGTCGCCGTACCGCTGCCGACTGGTGGCGCTGCGCGGGCGACGGCCCCCTCAACTCCGAGTGAGCAACTCCAGAGTGCCCGGCAAACGCTTCCTCACGCGCGCCGACCACCGCCGGAAGGCCCCAAGCCAAGCCCGTCACGCCACGCCACGCCACGCCACGTAACGTCACGTCACGTCACGCCGACGGCAGCGCCCTACCCCACGAACAACCGCGACACCGTATAGATCGCCAGCCCCGCCAGAGAGCCGACCACCGTGCCGTTGATCCGGATGAACTGGAGGTCCCGCCCGATGTGCGCCTCGATCTTCTTCGAGGTGTGCTCCGCGTCCCAGCCCGCCACGGTGTCCGTGATCAGGGAGGTGATCTCGGCCCGGTAGGTCGTGACGACGTACACCGCCGCGCCCTCGACCCAGCCGTCCACCTTCTGCTGGAGCCGGCCGTCCTGCGCCATCCGGGCGCCGAGCGAGAGCAGCGAGGCCCGCACGCGCATCCGCAACTCGCTGCGCTCGTCCTCGGCGGCGGCCACGATCATGGACCGCACGGCCGACCAGGCGGAGGCGATGAGGTCCTGCACCTCACCGCGCCCGAGGACCTCCCGCTTGAGGCGCTCCACGCGCTCCCGCGTGTCCGAGTCGGACTGGAGGTCGGCGGCGAAGTCGGCGAGGAAGCGGTCGACGGCCCCGCGCGCGGGGTGCTCCGGCATGTCCCGCATCTCGGTGACGAAGCGCAGCAGTTCCTTGTAGACGCGGTCGCCGACCTTCTTGTCGACGAACCGCGGGGTCCAGCCGGGCGCCCCGCCCTGCACCGCGTCCATCACCGAGTCGGCGTGCTCGACCAGCCAGTCGTGGGCGCGTACGCAGACCAGGTCGACGACCCTGCGGTGGCCGCCGTCGGCGACGATCTTCTCCAGCATCTTCCCGATGCCCGGGGCGATCTCCTGGGCGTCGGCGCGGCGCGTGATGGCCTCGCCGACGACGGCCTGCACGTCGGAGTCGCGCAGGACGGTCAGCGCGCCCCTGAGCGCCGTGGCCAGTTCGGCCGTCACGCGGTCGGCGTGCGCGGGCTGGGCCAGCCAGGTGCCGAGGCGGCCGCCGATGCCCACGGCGTGCAGGCGGCCTCGTACGACGTCGGCGGAGAGGAAGTTCTCCCCCACGAAGTCACCGAGGGAGGCGCCCAGCTGGTCCTTCTTGTTCGGGATGATCGCCGTGTGCGGGATGGGCAGGCCGAGCGGGTGCCGGAAGAGCGCCGTCACGGCGAACCAGTCGGCAAGCGCGCCGACCATGCCGGCCTCGGCGGCCGCCGCGACGTACCCCGTCCAGGCGCCGGCTCCGGAGTGCTGTGCCCACTTCGCCAGTACGTAGACGAGCGCGACGAAGACGAGCAGTCCCGTCGCCGTGATCTTCATACGGCGTACTCCGCGCCGCTTCTCCTCGTCGGCGGGGCTGTAGGTGAAGCCACCGGGGGCCGCCGGGGTCACCGGAGCCGCCGAGGGCACTCCGATCGGACCGCCTTCACCCGATAGGCGGCCATCACCCGATTCAGGCCTTTTCTCCGCATTTGCGCTCTGCACTCACTCCACCTGGCCCGTTCGCCTCGTCCTCATCCGCATGATTCCGCGTCATGTGTTCTCCGTCCCTTCCTCCCTACTCCTGGAACGAACGACAAGTTCCCGGCGTCTCAAAGAGCGGAGGGGGGCAGTGTCGGCCGCCTCACGGACCATGCCGCATCATGGGATGATCACACCGGAGCCTCGGGGCTCCCCCTGCCCGAGGAGACAGAGCCCGCATGACCAAGCGACACGGTTATGCCCTTCTCGCCGCGGTCATCGCGGTCATAGTGGTGATTTCCGCCGCCATATACGTCGGCGTCGCCGGCACCGACGACGGCTCGCAGGACACCATCAGCGCGGGTCCGCAGGGCCCCCGCAACTCCGCCGCCCCCGCCTCCTCCGGCACCTGGGTCGGCTCCTGGTCCGCCTCGCCCGCGGGGTACGAACCGGGCACGGAACGCAAGGGGTTCGCAGGCCGCTCCATCCGCAACGTCGTGCACACCAGCGTCGGCGGCGAGAGCGTCCGCATCACCCTGTCGAACCTCTACGGAACCACGCCGCTGAGCATCACCCACGCCTCCGTCGCGCTGGCCTCCGCGTCGAACGACCCGGCCGCGGCCCCCGGCACGCTGCGCCGCCTCACGTTCAACGGCAACACCTCGGTGGTGATCCCGCCGGGCGCCCAGGTGATGAGCGACGGTGCCCGGCTGCGGGTCCCGCACGACAGCGACCTGCTGGTGACGACGTACTCGCCGACGCCCTCGGGCCCGGTGACGTACCACCCGCACGCGCGCCAGATCAGCTTCGTCGCCGAGGGCGACCGCACCGAGGACGCGGCGGGCGACGCCTACACCGAGCAGAGCCCCTACTGGCGCTACCTCTCCGCGGTCGACGTGCTGAGCACCGAGACCGACGGCACCGTCGTCGTCTTCGGCGACTCCATCACCGACGGCATCACGTCCACGATGGGCGCCAACCGCCGCTGGACCGACGTCCTCGCCGACCGCCTGCGCGAGGAGTCGGGCGCGCCCCGCTACGGCGTCGTCAACCAGGGCATCAGCGGCAACCGCATCCTGTCCGACGGCCGCGGGCGGCCCGCCGTCAACCCGTCGGGCCTCTCCCGCTTCGACCGTGACGTGCTCGACCGCACGGGCGTGAAGGCCGTGGTCATAGCCCTCGGCGTCAACGACATCCTGCGCAACCCGCACCAGAACGACCCGGACCGCATCGTCGAGGGCCTGCGCGAGCTGACCCGGCAGGCGCACACGCGCGGCCTGCGCGTCGTCGGCGCGACGCTGATGCCGTTCGGCGGCCACCGCGGCTACGAGCCCGCGCTCGAAGCGGTCCGCCAGTCGGTGAACGAGCAGATCCGCTCGGGCCGGGTCTTCGACGAGTTCGTCGACTTCGACCGCGCCCTGCGCGACCCGTACGACCCGCGCACGCTGCGCGAGCAGTACGACTCGGGCGACCACCTGCACCCGTCCGACGCGGGCTACCGCAAGATGGCGGAGACCTTCAACCTCTCGCACCTCAAGGGCTCGGCGGCGGCACAACTCTGACGGCCCCTTCGTCCGCGGGCCGCCTCGGGGCCGCCCCCACAGGGGCGCGGGGAACTGCGCGACCAGCCCCACACGGCCCGCGGACGCCCGACGCCGGCCACCCAAGACCCCCTACTGCGAATCCCCAGGGCTGTCCTGCGGCACATCCTGCGACCCAGTCACCCGCGGCGGCCCCTCCCGCCGCTTCTCACGCTTACGCGCATGCAACTCATGCCGCTCCCCGTGCCCCAGGCGATGCCGCTCCAGCTGCGCCGCACGACGCGCCTCCCGGCGCTCCAGCTTCTCGCGCCGCCGCTCCTCCTTGAGCCGCAGCTTCTCGGCCTTGCGCAGCTTGCGGTCGACGCCGACGCCGCCCATCAGGGCGAAGCCCTTGACGACCACGCGGGGCGAGCCGGGGGTGCCCACACCGGTCGCCTTGTCGTCGAAGCCGCCCATGATCCCGAAGCCGCGGACGACGACGTTCATCTCGGGCGGCACGATGACCTGGAGGCCGCCCATCACGGTGAAGCAGCGGATCTCCACGTCGCGCTCGGTGAAGTACGCCTCGCGCAGGTCGATCTCGCCGCCGCCCCACATCGCGAACGCGGTGAACTGCCGCCCCACGACCCAGCCGCCCTTGCGGCTGAACCCGCTCCAGAAGGCGAAGCCGCCGACCGAGGACGGTTCGCCGTCCACCATCCGCCCCGCCCAGTCGATGGTGGCCGGGGCATCGCTCTCGGGGCTCCCGGGCCGCTTCACCATGGACACCTTGGCGGCCCCGTGCGTGGGCAGGTCGCGGGTGATCGGCTCCAGCTCGCCGTAGGTGCGGGCCTTGTACGTGGCGTCCAGGCGCTCCTCGAACTCCGACATGTCGAGGCGGCCCTCGGCCAGCGCGTCCCGCAGCAGCTCGGCGACCCGCTCACGGTCGGCGTCGGCGGCCCGCAGGTCGGGCAGTTCGGGCCCGGCGGGTCCGTGCGATGTTCCCCCGGAGGATGCAGCGTCACTCATGAGGGGCAGCCTACGAGGTCACCTTGTCCGCGTACATCTTGGCGATGACCGCCTCGATGTCCGGCTCCCTGACCGAGAGATCGACCATGGGGTACCGGTCCGCGATCCGCGCGACAAGGGGAGCCGCCGACTCCGCCGCCGGGAAGGCGAGCCACTGGCGCGGGCCCTCCACCTTCACCACCCGCGCCGACTCGACCTCGATGGGCGGCAGTTCACGCTCCAGGTCCACGACGAGGGTGCGCTCGCTCTCACCCACCTCGTGCAGGCCGGCCAGCGGACCGTCGTACATCAGGCGCCCGTGGTCGATGACCATCACGCGCTTGCAGAGCTGCTCGATGTCAGTGAGGTCATGGGTGGTGAGCAGGACGGTGGTGCCGGACTCCGCGTTCAGATCACGCAGGAACTGGCGCACCTTCGCCTTGCTGATGACGTCAAGGCCGATCGTCGGCTCGTCCAGGTAGAGCACCTCCGGGTCGTGCAGGAGCGCCGCCGCGATGTCGCCGCGCATCCGCTGGCCGAGCGAGAGCTGGCGCACGGGCACGTCCAGCAGCGCGCCCAGTTCGAGCAGCTCCACGCACCGGTCGAGGTTCTCGCGGTAGCGGGCGTCCGGGATGCGGTACATGCGGTGCGTCAGGCGGTACGAGTCGATGAGCGGCAGGTCCCACCAGAGGGTGGTGCGCTGGCCGAAGACCACGCCGATGCGCCGGGCGAGGCGGGTGCGGTCGCGGGACGGGTCGATGCCCGCCACGCGCAGCCGGCCGCCGCTCGGCGTCAGGATCCCCGTCAGCATCTTGATCGTCGTCGACTTTCCCGCGCCGTTCGGCCCGATGTAGCCCACCATCTCGCCGCGCGGCACGGTGAAGGAGATGCCGTCGACCGCCCGCACCTCGTGCCGCTCGCGCCGCAGGAAGCCCGTCTTCCTGCGGACGTCGAAGACCTTCTCGACGCCGTCCAGCTCGATGAGGTCGGTTTCCATGAGGCGTCAGCTCCCTGTGCTGCGGTACGAACGAAGACCCGTGCGCCAGGCGAGCCCGGCGAGGGCGAGGCAGCCCGCGGCCACCAGCGGCGGCGTGAACGCCACCCACACCGGCAGGTCGAGCGGATAGGGCCGCCCGAGGACGTACAGGGCGGGCAGCCAGTTCACGAAGGCGAGCGGCAGGACGAAGGTGACGCCGCGCACCAGGTCCTTGGCGAAGACGGTCGGCGGGTACTGGAGCAGCGTCGTGCCGCCGTACGTGAAGGCGTTCTGCACCTCGGCCGCGTCCCGCGCCACGAACTGGAAGGCCGCGCCCGCCACGAACAGCGCCCCGAAGATCCCCGCCCCGCCGAGCAGCATCATCGGCACCGTCAGGACCTTCACCACGGTCCAGTCGATGTCCAGGACCACCAGCGCGTACGTGAGGACGAGCGCGCCCTGCGTGAGCCGGCCGATCCGGTGCAGCCCGAAGCGGTCGGCGGCGACCTGGGCGATGACCGGGGCGGGCCGCACGAGGAGCGTGTCGAGGGTGCCGTCGCGCACCCGCTTGCCGAGGCGGTCCATGGAGCCCAGCGAGAGGTCGGCGAGGCCGAAGGCGGTGCACGAGGCGCCGTACAGGAAGGCGATCTCGGCCAGCGAGTAGCCGCCGAGCCGGTCCACCTGGGAGAACATCAGCAGGATCGCCGCGAAGTCGAAGGCGGTCACCGCGAAGTTGCCGAGCGCGGTCATCGCGAAGGACAGGCGGTAGGCCATGAGGGAGCGGACCCACATGGCGGAGATCAGCCGGTAGGCGCGCAGGCCGTCGCGCACCTGGGCCCGCCGGAAGCGCACCCGGGACGGGTCAGCCACCCTGGACCACCACCCGTCGGGTCGCCACGGCCTGGAGCAGCCGCCCGGCGGTCAGCAGCGCCGCGGCCCAGCCGAGCTGGAAGGCGTACATGCGTATCAGGTCGAGGCCGGTGTGCCGGCCGAGGAACACGTCCGCGGGGACCTGGAGCAGCGCCGACCAGGGCAGCGCGCGGGCGACCTCGCCGAGCGCCCCGGGGAAGACGTTCAGCGGCAGGAGCATCCCGGAGAAGAAGGTGCCCGCGAGCATCGCCACCTGGCTGACGCCCGCGCCGTCCATGGTCCAGAACGCGGAGAGCGCCACCAGGAAGCGCAGCGCGAAGCTGACGAGGGCGCCGAGCACGACGGCCGTGAGGAACGCGAGCCAGCGCAGCGGATCGGCGGGCAGCGCCAGGTCGAAGACGAGCGCGCCGGCCGCCATCGGCAGGACGCCGCGCCCGAGGAGCTGGAAGAGGGCGCGGCCCAGGTCGCTCGCCAGCCACCAGGCCTGGAGGTCGGCGGGCCGGTAGAGGTCGACGGCGATGTCACCGGTGCGGATCCGCTCGATCAGCTCGCCCTCGAAGCCGCCGCCCATCAGCGCCATGACCGTGAGCAGGGCCTGCCCGAGCCAGACGAAGGTGACGGCCTGCGCCTGGTCGTACCCGCCGAGGCCGGGCCGCTCGTCCCAGAGCGCGAGGTAGGTGTAGGCGAGGATCAGCCCGAAGACGGTGTTGGTGAACACTCCTGCCGCGGTCGCGACCCGGTAAGTGGCGTATCTGCGGAACCCTCCTTCGGCGACGGCGGCGTACAGACGGAACCGTCCTGCGCGCACGTGCATCCCTTTCACAGTGAGCCTCGTCCCGAATCGGGCCAAAGCGCAGGATCGTACTGTGACCGGGATCGCACGCGCCAGGCATTTTCGCCTCGGGGGCGCGTGCCTGGTGTCGACTCCTGTGGCGACAGTGTGCAATGGGGGTTACGAGGCGTACTGGACGTACGACGCTAACCGGGAGTTCCGCAAGACATGAGCGACGAGCCGCAGCAGCAGGGCCCCGCCGGGGACGGTGGCGAGGCCACCGGGACCGGCAAGGCCAAGAAGCCGAAGCGCCCCAAGCGCACGGGCTGGCGGCGGCTCTTCCCGACCTGGCGCATGGTCCTCGGCGGCTTCCTGCTGCTGGCCCTGCTCTGCGTGGGCGCCTTCCTGGCCGGCTACCTGCTGGTGGAGATCCCCCCGGCCAACGCCGCGGCGACCAAGCAGAGCAACGTCTACCTGTACGAGGACGGGACGGAGATCGCGCGTGACGGAAAGGTCAACCGCGAGAACGTCCCGCTGTCCGAAGTCCCCCTGCACGTCCAGCGCGCCGTCCTCGCCGCCGAGGACCGCGACTTCCACAGCGAGTCCGCGGTCGACCCGAAGGCGATGGTCCGCGCGGCCTGGAACACCGTCACCGGCAAGGGCAAGCAGTCCGGCTCCACGATCACCCAGCAGTACGTGAAGAACTACTACCTGGGCCAGGAGCAGACGGTCACCCGCAAGGTGAAGGAGTTCTTCATCTCCATCAAGCTGGACCGCGAGGTGAGCAAGGACGACATCCTCTCCGGCTACCTGAACACCAGCTACTTCGGCCGCAACGCGTACGGCGTGCAGGCCGCCGCCCAGGCGTACTACGGCAAGAACGTCAAGGACCTCTCCACCGCCGAGGGCGCCTACCTCGCGACCCTGCTCAACTCCCCCAACGCGTACGACGTCGCCACGCACCCCGAGAACAAGCAGCGCGCGGCGGGCCGCTGGAACTACGTCCTGGACGGCATGGTCAAGGAGGGCTGGCTCGGCAAGGCGGACCGGGCGAAGGCGAAGTTCCCGATGCCCGACGAGGCCAAGGGCGCGGCGGGCCTGTCCGGGCAGCGCGGCTATGTCGTGAAGGCCGTCGAGGACTACCTCACCACCAACAAGATCATCGATGAGGACACCCTCGCCAAGGGCGGCTACCGCATCACCACCACGCTCCAGAAGGACCGCCAGGACGCCTTCAAGAAGGCCGTCGACGACCAGGTGATGTCGAAGGTCGACAAGGACGCCCGCAAGGTGGACCGCAACGTCCGCGCGGGCGGCGCCTCCATCGACCCGGCCACCGGCAAGGTCGTCGCGATGTACGGCGGCATCGACTACACCAAGCAGTACGTCAACAACGCCACGCGCCGCGACTACCAGGTCGGCTCGACGTTCAAGCCGTTCGTGTTCACCTCGGCGGTGGAGAACGGCTCGGTCACCCAGGACGGCCGCCCCATCACCCCCAACACCGTGTACGACGGCACCAACAAGCGTCCCGTGCAGGGCTGGAGCGGCGGCACGTACGCCCCCGAGAACGAGGACCAGGTCTCCTACGGCGAGACCACCGTCCGCGAGGCCACCGACAAGTCGGTGAACTCGGTGTACGCGCAGATGGCCGTCGACGTCGGCGCCGACAAGGTCAAGGACACCGCGATCGCCCTCGGCGTCCCGAAGACCACCCCCGACCTCACCGCGTCCCCCTCCATCGCGCTCGGCCCCTCCACCGCGAGCGTCCTGGACATGACCGAGGCGTACGCGACCCTGGCCAACCACGGCAAGCACGGCACGTACACGATCGTCGAGAAGGTCACCAAGGGCGGCGAGGAGGTCGAGCTGCCGGAGCAGGCCACCAAGCAGACCGTCACCCGCGAGGCCGCCGACACCACCACGTCCATCCTGCAGAGCGTCGTCCAGGGCGGCACCGGCACCGCCGCCCAGGGCGCGGGGCGGCCCGCCGCGGGCAAGACCGGCACCGCAGAGAACGACACGGCGGCCTGGTTCGCCGGCTACACCCCCGACCTCGCCACCGTGGTCGCCGTCATGGGCCAGGACCCGGAGACCGGCGCGCATACCCCGCTGTACGGCGCCCTCGGCGAGACCCGCATCAACGGCGGCGCCTACCCGGCCCGCGTCTGGGCGCAGTTCACCAAGGCCGCCCTGGAGGGCAAGCCGGTCAAGGACTTCGACCTGGAGCTGGAGCAGGGCGCTGACCTGCCGCTGCCGCCCGACCCGACCACCACCGGCGGCACGCTGCCCCCGGAGAGCGGCAAGCCCACCGAGGGCGGCCCCACCGACGGCGGCACGACGGACGGCGGCACCGGCACGGGCGGCGCCACCACCACCGGCGGCGGCACGGACACCGGCGGCGCGACCACCACCGACGGCGGCACGGACACCGGCGGACCGGCCACCGGCGGCCAGACGGGTGACCAGACCGACGGCGGAGCCACCACGGACGGCGGCGCCACCGACGGCGGAACGGCCGACGGAGGAACCCCGGGCGGCCCGACGGACGGCGGCACCGACGCGGGAGGAGCCACCGACGACGGCGGCGCCTCGGACGGCGGCGCGATCGGCGCCCTGACGGACGACTAGCGCCCGCCGCCCCGGGCCGGGTCAGTGCCCGGAGGTCGCCTTCAGGCCGACCACGGCCACCAGCAGCAAGCAGACGAAGAAGATCCGCGCGGCGGTGACCGGCTCACCCAGGATCACCATGCCGAGCACCGCCGCGCCCGCGGCACCGATGCCCACCCACACGCCGTACGCGGTACCGATGGGCAGCGACCTGGCGGCGTACGACAGCAGCAGCATGCTCGCGACGATGCCCGCGCCCGTGAACACGCTGGGCCACAGCCGGGTGAATCCGTCGGTGTACTTCATCCCGATCGACCAGCCCACTTCGAGCAGACCGGCGACGATCAACAGAACCCAGGCCATGACGGCACCTCCGACGAGTAGGACACGCGCCGGGCGCGTGTCGCCTGATGGGGGCGCGTCGTCTTTGCGGAAACCCGGTACGGCGCGTCTCGTCGGGGTGCTTCCATCGTAGCAAAGGCATGCGTAAGGGGCCGGTGACAGTGGTCACCAGCCCCTTGCCGAAGGTCCTTGGCGGGCCCGGCTACAGATACAGGCCCGTCGTGTCCTCGGAGCCCTCGAACCGGTCCGCGGCCACGGCGTGCAGATCGCGCTCGCGCATCAGGACGTACGCCACGCCCCGCACCTCGACCTCGGCGCGGTCCTCGGGGTCGTACAGCACCCGGTCGCCCGGCTCTACCGTGCGGACGTTCTGCCCGACGGCGACCACCTCGGCCCAGGCGAGCCTGCGGCCCACGGCCGCGGTCGCGGGGATCAGGATGCCGCCGCCGGAGCGCCGCTCGCCCTCACTGGTGTCCTGCCGCACGAGCACGCGGTCGTGCAGCATCCGGATGGGCAGCTTGTCGTCGTGGTGGGTCTTCTCGCTCACGCCACCGAACCTACCCGCACCGGCACGGTATGCGGCCCTCCGGGGGCAGGTATGCGGCCCACCGGGTCAGCTGTCGCGGCGCCGCGAGGCCACCACGCACAGCCCGACGAGCCCCACGGCCACCAGGGCGACCGGGACGATCCGCTCGATACGGGGTGAACCGTCCTCCGCGACGAACCGGCCCTTCACGTCCGAGACGAATCGGTTCGCCCCGACGTACGCCCGGCCCAGTGAGTTGTCCACACTGGAGACGACCCTCGCCTTCGCGTCCCCGACGATCGTCTTCGGGTGGACGCGCACCCCGATCTCGTCGAGGGTCTCGGCCAGCTGGTCGCGCCGGCGCTTGATGTCCGCCTCGATCTGCGCAGGGGTCCTGGCATCCGACACCGCGCTGCCTCCAGGTCGTATCGATGATGTGGACGTGATCCGTGACCACAGTCTGTCAGCTTCACGCGCGCCGCACCCCACGGCACCCCTATTACGCTCGACTCCGTCACCACACCTTTTACGCATGCCCACCGCGAGGAGACCGAAGATGAGCGAGCGACTTCAGCCCGGCGACACCGCCCCCGCCTTCACCCTGCCCGACGCCGACGGCAAGGACGTCTCGCTGGCCGACCACAAGGGCCGCAAGGTCATCGTCTACTTCTACCCGGCCGCCCTCACCCCCGGCTGCACCAAGCAGGCCTGCGACTTCACCGACAACCTCGACGTCCTCGCCGCGGCCGGATACGACGTCATCGGCGTGTCGCCGGACAAGCCGGAGAAGCTCGCGAAGTTCCGCGAGCAGGAGAACCTCAAGGTCACGCTGGTCGGCGACCCCTCCAAGGAGACCCTGGAGGCCTACGGCGCCTTCGGTGAGAAGAAGCTCTACGGCAAGACGGTGACCGGCGTCATCCGCTCCACCGTCGTCGTCGACGAACAGGGCAAGGTCGAGCACGCCTTCTACAACGTGAAGGCGACCGGCCACGTCGCCAAGATCATCAGGGACCTCGGCGTCTGACCGACGGCTCCCGCGGCCCCGACACCGGCCCTGCCGTCGGCCCACACTGTGACAAAGCCCCCCTCACAGGGGGCTTCCGTTTGCATCGGCGATGACCGAGCAAGTGAGCCGGAGGGGATTTTCGGGGGAGCACGTCCGAAGAACGAAAGGAACCACTCCATGGCGGCCCACGACGAGACCGCGGCCGATACCGAGGCGATCAGACGCCACCGCACACTGTTCCGGGCCGCCAAACGGCGCAAGAACCCGCCGCTGCGCCGCACCGACATCACGGTCACGGACGAAGCCGCGGTCAAGCGGGCGGTCAAGGCCGCCTCGCTCGGCAACGCCATGGAGTGGTTCGACTTCGGCATCTACAGCTACCTGGCCGTCACCATCGGCCACGTCTTCTTCCCTTCCGGGAACGACACGGTCCAGCTGATCTCCTCCTTCGCGACCTTCGCGGTCTCCTTCCTGGTCCGGCCCATCGGCGGCATGGTGTTCGGCCCGATGGGCGACAAGATCGGCCGCAAGAAGGTCCTCGCGCTGACGATGATCATGATGGCGATCGGCACGCTCGCCATCGGCCTGATCCCGTCCTACGCCACGATCGGCTTCTGGGCCCCGGTCCTGCTGATCTTCTTCCGCCTCGTCCAGGGCTTCTCCACGGGCGGTGAGTACGGCGGCGCGTCCACCTTCATCGCCGAGTACGCCCCCGACAAGCGCCGCGGCTACTTCGGCAGCTTCCTGGAGCTCGGCACCCTGGCCGGCTACACCGGCGCGGCCGGTCTGGTCCTCATCCTGAACACCACGCTCGGCGCGGACACCATGGAGTCCTGGGGCTGGCGCGTACCGTTCCTGGTCGCGGGTCCCCTGGGCCTCGTCGGCCTCTACCTGCGCCTCAAGCTCGACGAGACGCCCGCCTTCCAGAAGCTGGAGGACGCCAGCTTCCACTCGGCGTCCGAAGGCGCCTCCACCGTGGAGACCACGGCCAAGGGCGACCTGGCGAAGATCTTCCGGCGGCACTGGCCGACGCTGATCCTCTGCGTCGCGCTCGTCGGCGCGTACAACGTCACCGACTACATGCTGCTGTCGTACATGCCGACGTACCTCTCCGACGAGCTCGGCTACGACGACTCCCACGGCCTGCTGATCCTCATCGGCACGATGATCGTCCTGATGCTGATCATGAACCAGGTCGGCAGGCTCTCCGACCGCTTCGGCCGCAAGCCGCTGCTGATGACGGGAATGCTGGGCTTCCTGTTCCTCTCCCTCCCGTCCTTCCTCCTCATCAAGCAGGGCAGCCTGCTCGCGGTCTCGGGCGGCATGCTCCTGCTCGGCCTCTCCCTGGTCTGCCTCCTCGGCACGATGTCGGCGACGCTCCCGGCCCTCTTCCCCACCTCGGTCCGCTACGGCTCCCTCTCCGTGGGCTACAACCTCTCCGCCTCCCTCTTCGGCGGCACGGCGCCCCTGGTGATCACGTCCCTGATCAGCGTCACGGGTACGGACATGGTCCCGGCGTACTACTCGATGGCAGCGGCGGTCGTCGGCGTCATCGCGGTGGCCTGCATGAAGGAAACGGCCCAGAAGCCGCTGTCGGGTTCACCACCGTCGGTGGAGACGAAGGAGGAGGCGGCGGAACTGGTCGAGGCCCAGGCGACGGCTCCGCGGTTCTGACCTCGCCCCCCCTGGTCCTGGAGATCGACCACATCAACGGCGACCGGCTGGACACCAGGCGCGAGAATCTGCGGTACCTCTGCCCGTGATGCCACAGCCAGACGACATCTTTCGCCGTTCGCTCCCGCACGCGCCCGCAGGGACAGTAAGCTGTACAGCGACCTGCGCCCGTACGCCAAAGGCTGAGCGGCGTCGTTTAGGTCGACGTGTCTGTCGGTTCGAATCCGACCGGGCGTACCACCAGACCGAAGGCCCGGCCCGCACCACGCGAGCCGGGCCTTCGGCATGTGCGGCCCCTCAGCCCAACAACTCCCGCACCACCGACACCAGCCCCCGGAACGCCTTGCCGCGATGGCTGATCGCGTTCTTCTCCTCCGCCGTCAGCTCCGCGCACGTGCGCGTCTCGCCCTCCGGCTGGAGGATCGGGTCGTAGCCGAAGCCGCCCGAGCCCGAGGGGGCGGTGCGCAGGGTGCCGCGCAGTTGGCCCTCCACCACCCGTTCCGTGCCGTCCGGCAGGGCCAGGGCCGCCGCGCAGGCGAAGTGGGCGGCGCGGTGTTCCGGGGCGATGTCGGACAGCTGGGCCAGGAGGAGGGACAGGTTCGCGGCGTCGTCTCCGTGGCGGCCCGCCCAGCGGGCGGAGAAGATACCGGGGGCGCCGCCGAGGACGTCGACGCAGAGGCCGGAGTCGTCGGCCACGGCGGGCAGACCCGTGGCCTGGGCGAGGGCGTGCGCCTTGAGCAGGGCGTTCTCGGCGAAGGTGACGCCGGTTTCCTTGACGTCGGGGATCTCGGGGTAGGCGTCCGCGCCGACGAGCTCATGGGTGAGGCCTGCGTCGGCGAGGATCGCCCTCAGTTCCGTGATCTTGCCGTTGTTGCGGGTGGCGAGGATGAGGCGGGTCATGCCCCCAGTATCCAAGCAAGCATCCGGGGGGCACGACGGGTCCGCTACGGCGTGCAGACCTTCGTCAGTTCGCCCGCCGCGTCGGTGACGGGACCCACGTCAGGGGTGCCGTCACCGCTCTTGATGGCCTCGCGCACGTTGTCGACGGCCTTGTCGAGGTCGTCGACCGCCTTGTTCACGTCGGTGTCGTCGGTCTTGTCGCTGATCTTGTCGAGGTTCTTGCCGATGTCGTCGAGGGCCCGGTCGGCCTCGGCGGGGTTGTCGGCGGCGTTCTCGACGGCCTGCTGGAGGTCGGTGACGCTGTCGGCGATGGTGTCGGCGGTCTGGACGCAGTCCAGGGCCTTTTCGACGGCGCTGCAGCCGACGAGGCCGACACCGGCCGGTACGGCGATCAGTACGGCGGCGACGGTGGTGGCGATACGACGGTGGCGCGCGGCCATGGTTCGGTCCCTCCCCAAGGTGCGTACGGGCGCACGGTGGTGCCCGTGCGCCCGTACTCGTGACTACTTGTAACAACGCCCGTCAGGGGGTCGTTGGTTGCGTGCGCGGCGAAGGTCACCGCCGCGTGATCGTCACCGTGTCGCTTCGAGCGCCTCGCGCTGGAGGGCGGCGAGGTCCTCGCAGCCGCCGACGGCGAGGTCGAGGAGCGCGTTGAGCTCCTTGCGGTCGAAGGGCTCGGCCTCGGCGGTGCCCTGGACCTCGACGAAGCGGCCGTCGCCGGTGCAGACGACGTTCATGTCGGTCTCGGCCCGCACGTCCTCCTCGTAGCAGAGGTCGAGGAGGGGGACGCCGCCGACGATGCCGACGGAGACGGCCGAGACGGTGTCGGTGAGGGGCTTGCGGCCTGCCTTGACGAGCTTCTTGCCCTGGGCCCAGGCGACGGCGTCGGCGAGGGCGACGTAGGCGCCGGTGATGGCGGCGGTGCGGGTGCCGCCGTCGGCCTGGAGGACGTCGCAGTCGAGGACGATGGTGTTCTCGCCGAGGGACTTGTAGTCGATGACGGCGCGCAGGCTGCGGCCGATGAGGCGGGAGATCTCGTGGGTGCGGCCGCCGATCTTGCCGCGGACGGCTTCGCGGTCGCCGCGGGTGTTGGTGGAGCGGGGCAGCATCGAGTACTCGGCGGTGACCCAGCCCTCGCCGCTGCCCTTGCGCCAGCGCGGGACGCCCTCGGTGACGGAGGCGGTGCAGAAGACTTTGGTGTCGCCGAAGGAGATGAGGACGGAGCCCTCGGCGTGCTTGCTCCAGCCGCGTTCGATGGTGATGGGGCGGAGTTGCTGGGGGGTGCGGCCGTCGATGCGGGGGGCGGGCGTAGAGGACATGGGCTGAGCCTATCGGGACATGGGTGAGGGCCTTCCCCGGTCAGGGGAAGGCCCTCGTCCGTGCAGCCGTGCAGCCCTGCGGCCGTGCAGCCGTGGAGCCCTGCGGTTCAGGAACTCACATCATGTCTTCGATGTCCGCGGCGATCGGGTCGGCGTCGGTGCCGATGACGACCTGGATCGCGGTGCCCATCTTGACGACGCCGTGGGCGCCGGCGGCCTTCAGCGCGGCGTCGTCGACGAGGCTCGGGTCGTTGACCTCGGTGCGGAGGCGGGTGATGCAGCCCTCGACCTCTTCGATGTTGTCGATGCCGCCGAGCCCGGCGACGATCTTCTCAGCCTTGCTGGCCATGTGTTTCTCCCTGGTTCCAAAGGACGCGGCCCTCAGCGCGCCGCAGGTCCGCTATGTCACGTTAACGCACGGTTGGACCATCTTCGCGGGCGGATACGGCACGCGTGCCCAATGATGACGATCAAGGTGTCGCCTCATGCCGGTTCCCGTCGAGGCGGCGCTCTCACCCGTTCTCAACTGGTCTACACCAGTTTTCGACGACCGCCAAACCAGGCCTGTCCCGGGAGGACGCCGATGAGTTCCGACGCTGCCGCGGCCCCACGGAAGAAGCCACGGAAGAAGTGGTGGAACGGCCTGTTCCAGGGCTTGCAGAAGATGGGCCGCAGCCTCCAGCTCCCCATCGCGGTCCTGCCGGCCGCCGGCATCCTCAACCGCCTCGGCCAGCCGGACGTCTTCGGCGACGACGGGCTCGGCTGGACGAACGTCGCCAAGGTCTTCGCGGCGGCGGGCGGTTCCCTGCTCGACTCCTCGCTCGGCCTGCCGCTGCTGTTCTGCATCGGCGTCGCGATCGGCATGGCGAAGAAGTCGGACGGCTCCACGGCGCTCGCCGCGGTCGCGGGCTTCCTCGTCTACTACGCGGTGCTCCGCGCCTTCCCCGACGACTGCCCCACCGACACCACCTTCTCCGCCGCCGGGATGTGGGGCGGCGTCTGCGTCGCGGAGGACGGGACGGTCGCGCAGGCGGCGTACCAGAATCCCGGGGTGTTCGGCGGCATCGTGATGGGGCTGCTGGCCGCGTGGTTCTGGCAGCGCTACCACCGCGTGAAGCTGGTCGACTGGCTCGGCTTCTTCAACGGCCGCCGCCTGGTGCCGATCATCATGGCCTTCGTCGGGCTGGTCTTCGCGGGGCTGTGCGTCTGGATCTGGCCGCCGATCGGTGACGCGCTGACGAGCTTCTCGAAGTGGCTGGTGGATCTGGGCTGGCTGGGCTCCGGCATCTTCGGCGTCGCGAACCGCGCGCTGCTCACGGTGGGCCTGCATCAGTTCCTGAACACGTTCGTGTGGTTCCAGTTCGGTGACTACACGAAGCCGGACGGCACGATGGTGCACGGTGACATCAACCGGTTCCTCGCGGGTGACCCGTCGGCGGGCCAGTTCACCTCGGGGTTCTTCCCGATCATGATGTTCGCGCTGCCGGCGGCGGCGCTGGCGATCACGCACTGCGCGCGGCCGGAGCGGCGCAAGGTGGTCGGCGGCATGATGCTCTCGGTCGGTCTGACGTCGTTCGTCACGGGCATCACCGAGCCGATCGAGTACTCGTTCCTCTTCATCGCCCCGCTGCTGTACGCGCTGCACGCGGTGCTCACCGGTGTCTCGATGGCGGTGACGTGGGCGCTGGGCGTGAAGGACGGCTTCAGCTTCTCGGCGGGGCTGATCGACTACGTCATCAACTGGAGCCTGGCGACGAAGCCGTGGCTGATCCTGCTGATCGGTCTGGGCTTCGGGGTCGTGTACTACTTCGTGTTCCGCTTCGTGATCGTGAAGTTCGATCTGGCGACGCCGGGGCGGGAGCCGGAGGAGGAGGCGGAGGCGTTGGACCGGGAGCAGACGAAGGCGTGACTCCTCGGCACCGTAGCGCCCGGGCCCCTCCGCAAGGCCCTCGGACCTCGGGTCCGGGGGCCTTTCGTCGGCCTTTTCCGGATATGGCCCAGCACACAGGAATCACAGGTTCCTTATGTCACCTTCACCGTGCTACAACAGGTCTACACCAGTGAGTGGTGTAGACCACCTGGATGCTGTCCACCCCCAACTGTCCCCGACAGCACCCGCACATGGAGGAAGACATGAGTACGGCCACCGCCAAGGCGGCGCCCGCGAAGAAGCGGGGCTCCGGCCTGTTCCAGGGCTTGCAGAAGGTGGGCCGCAGTCTCCAGCTGCCCATCGCCGTCCTGCCCGCCGCCGGCATCATGGTGCGGCTCGGTCAGGATGACGTCTTCGGCAAGGACGGCCTCGGCTGGGACAAGGTCGCCGCGGTCTTCAACAACGCCGGCGGTGCGATCACCGGCTCGCTGCCGCTCCTCTTCTGCATCGGTGTGGCCATCGGCTTCGCCAAGAAGGCGGACGGCTCCACCGCGCTCGCCGCCGTCGTCGGCTTCCTCGTCTACAGCAAGGTACTCGAGGCCTTCCCGGTCACCGAAGCGGTGGTCAAGAAGGGCGAGGACGCTCCGGCCGTCTACAACAATCCAGGGGTCCTCGGCGGCATCATCATGGGCCTGCTGGCCGCGATGCTGTGGCAGAAGTACCACCGCACCAAGCTGGTCGACTGGCTCGGCTTCTTCAACGGCCGCCGTCTCGTCCCGATCATCATGGCCTTCGTCGGCATCCTCGTCGGCGTCTTCTTCGGTCTGGTCTGGGAGCCCATCGGTCACGGCATCGAGAACTTCGCCGAGTGGATGACCGGTCTCGGCGCCGGTGGCTCCGCGCTCTTCGGCGGCATCAACCGCGCGCTGATCCCGATCGGCATGCACCAGTTCGTCAACACCATCGCCTGGTTCCAGCTCGGCTCCTTCAACGACGGCGGCGAGATCGTCCACGGCGACATCGCCCGCTTCCTGGCCGGTGACCCGTCCGCCGGTATGTACATGTCGGGCTTCTTCCCGATCATGATGTTCGGCCTCCCGGCCGCCGCGATCGCCATCGCCCACTGCGCGCGCCCCGAGCGCCGCAAGGTCGTGATGGGCATGATGATCTCGCTGGCGCTGACCTCGTTCGTGACCGGTGTGACCGAGCCGATCGAGTTCACCTTCATGTTCATCGCCCCGGTCCTCTACGCGCTCCACATTGTGCTGACGGCCGTCTCGATGGCGGTGACCTGGGCGCTCGGTGTGCACGCCGGCTTCAACTTCTCCGCCGGCTTCATCGACTACGCCCTTAACTGGAGCCTCGCGACCAAGCCGTGGCTGATCATCCCGATCGGTCTGGTCTTCGCGGCGCTGTACTACTTCGTCTTCCGGTTCGCGATCCTCAAGTTCAACCTCACCACCCCGGGCCGTGAGCCGGAGGAGGAGATCGAGGACCTCACCAAGGCGTAGCCCTCACCCCGCTCACGCCGAAGGCCCCGGAACCGGTTCGGTTCCGGGGCCTTCGGCGTGCGTCGGCGGGATCAGACCTCGTACGTCGCTCCAGCCGCCGCCAGGTCCGCCGGCCCCCCGTACACCGCCCGCGCGTCCGCGAGGTTCACCCGCGGGTCCGTCCACGGCGGGATGTGCGTGAGCAGCAACCTTCCCGCACCGGCGCGCTGCGCGCACTCGCCCGCCTCGCGGCCGTTCAGGTGCAGGTCGGGGATGTTCTCCTTGCCGTGCGTGAACGCCGCCTCGCACAGGAACAGGTCCGTGCCCGCGGCGAGTTCGTCCAGGCTGTCGCAGCTGCCGGTGTCGCCGGAGTACGTGAGGGACCTGCCGCCGTGTTCGACGCGGATGGCGTACGCCTCGACGGGGTGGCGCACCTTCTCCGTGCGCACCGAGAACGGGCCGATCTCGAACGACGCCGGCTTCACCGTGTGGAAGTCGAAGACCTCGCTCATCGAGGAGGCCGAGGGCGTGTCGGCGTACGCGGTGGTGAGGCGCTGCTCGGTGCCCTCGGGGCCGAAGACCGGGATGGGTGCGCAGCGGCCGCCCTCGTGCCGGTAGTAGCGCGCCACGAAGTACGCGCACATGTCGATGCAGTGATCGGCGTGCAGATGGCTGAGGAAGATCGCGTCGAGGTCGTACAGACCGATGTGGCGCTGCAGCTCGCCGAGGGCTCCATTGCCCATGTCGAGCAGCAACCGGAAGCCGTCGGCCTCGACGAGGTAGCTCGAACAGGCCGACTCCGCGGACGGAAACGACCCCGAGCAGCCGACGACGGTGAGCTTCATGAAGCTGGAACCTCCGCGCTGGCGAAAGAGCTGGGGGGTGGGTGTGCGGTCCGTCGAGCGTAAGGCGCAAAAGGCCTGGTCGCTCCTCCGTCACGGGCCGTTGTGGGGGAACTCACCTGCGCTGTCACCGGTTCGGGGGGCGTGCGGGGCGGGCGTGCGGGCCGGGGGTTCAGTGGCGGGCGGGGCGGGCGGTACGGGTGGCGCACCGGTACCGTCGTGCGTATGGACACGTCCTGGTGGCTCGCGCTGGCCGCCGTGGTGGTGCTCGCGCTGGTCGTCGCGCTGGTGGACGGCTGGGGGCGCGGGCCCCGGCGGCCCGGCACCCGTCCGCCGGGCGCCCTGCCCGGAAGCGGCCGCCGCGGGGCCCTGGCGGCGGCTTCCGCGCCGCGGCCCGCGGAGATCTGGTGGGCGCGGGTGCCTTATGAGGACGGGCCCGGCGGCAAGGACCGGCCGTGCCTGGTCCTGTCGGTGCGCGGGGAGCGGGCGCGCGTCGCGAAGATCACCAGCAAGTACCACGAGGAGCGGGCGGGCGTGATTCCGCTGCCGCCGGGTGCGGTCGGCGACGCGCATGGCCGTCCCAGCTTCCTGGAGACCGATGAGCTGCGGGACGTACCGCTGTGGGAGTTCCGGCGCAGGGCCGGGGTGGTGGATCCGGTGCTGTGGGACCAGGTGAAGTATCTGGCGGGGTGAGCGTCGCCGGGCGGCCTCGGCCGCCGCTGCCCGGGCCGGGGAAACGCCGCTGCCCGGGTCGGGGAACCGGCCCGGGCAGCGGACTTCGCGCGGCGGCTAGGCCCAGAGCTGGCCCTGGAGCGTCTCGATGGCCGCCTCGGTGGTCGGGGCGGTGTAGACGCCGGTCGACAGGTACTTCCAGCCGCCGTCGGCGACGACGAAGACGATGTCGGCCCGCTCGCCCGCCGCCACCGCCTTCCTGCCGACGCCGATCGCGGCGTGCAGCGCGGCGCCGGTGGAGACGCCCGCGAAGATGCCCTCCTCCTTGAGCAGTTCCCGGGTGCGGGTCACCGCGTCGGCCGAGCCGACGGAGAAGCGGCTGGTCAGGACGGAGGCGTCGTACAGCTCGGGGACGAAGCCCTCGTCGAGGTTGCGCAGGCCGTAGACGAGGTCGTCGTAGCGCGGCTCGGCGGCGATGATCTTGATGTCGGGCTTCTGTTCGCGCAGGTAGCGGCCGACGCCCATGAGGGTGCCGGTGGTGCCGAGCCCCGCCACGAAGTGGGTGACGGAGGGCAGGTCCGTGAGGATCTCCGGGCCCGTCGTGGCGTAGTGGGCGCCCGCGTTGTCGGGGTTGCCGTACTGGTAGAGCATCACCCAGTCCGGGTGCTCGGCTGCCAGCTCCTTGGCGACGCGGACGGCGGTGTTGGAGCCGCCTGCCGCCGGGGAGGAGATGATCTCGGCGCCCCACATGGCGAGCAGGTCGCGCCGCTCCTGGGAGGTGTTCTCCGGCATGACGCACACGATGCGGTAGCCCTTGAGCTTGGCCGCCATGGCGAGCGAGATGCCGGTGTTGCCGGAGGTCGGCTCCAGGATCGTGCAGCCGGGCGTCAGCCGGCCGTCCTTCTCGGCCTGTTCGACCATGTGCAGCGCCGGCCGGTCCTTGATGGAGCCGGTCGGGTTGCGGTCCTCCAGCTTGGCCCAGATGCGGACCTGGTCGGAGGGGGACAGGCGCGGCAGGCGGACGAGCGGCGTGTTGCCGACCGCGGCGAGCGGGGAGTCGTAGCGAGGCATCCGGGACGGGCCTAAACCATGCCGCCGGCGACGGCCGGCAGGATCGTGACGCTGTCGCCGTCGTTGAGCTTCGTGGAGATGCCGTCGAGGAAGCGGACGTCCTCGTCGTTGAGGTACACGTTCACGAAGCGGCGCAGCTTGTCGCCGGTCGCTGGGTCGATGAGTCGCTCGGCGATGCCCGCGTGCCGCGAGTCGAGGTCGCCGAAGAGCTCGGCGAGGGTGTCGCCGTTGCCCTGGACGGCCTTCTCGCCGTCGGTGTAGCTGCGGAGGATGGTGGGGATGCGGACCTCGATGGCCATGGCTGAGGGCTCCTGTCGGGAGAGTTCAGGTGAAGGGGCGCGCGGCGGTCCGGTCGTGGTCGTGCACCGGTGTGCGCGGTCGTACGCGGTTGAGGCGCCGCGGCCCGTTTCCGGCCGTACGGCGGCAGGGGTCAGCGCGAACAGATGGCGCTGCTGAGCCTGCACAGGTCGACGTGCAGACGCGCCACGAGCAGCATGCCCGGCATCTTGTCGCTCACGTCGTGGGAAACCATGCGCTCATCGTATCGATTCCCGGTCCGGGTTCTGGAATGTGATCTCACATGGTGGATGGTTTCCGTCCACCGGCTGGATGTCGGCTGATGTCGGACGGCTGTCACCTGGGCGCGGGGAGGTAGGTGACCGTCGGCGACCCGGTCGCGGGGTGCACCGCGACCTCCGCCGTCACGCCGTACACCTCGGCGAGGAGATCGCTGGTCAGGACCTCCTTGGGGGTGCCGGAGGCGATCAGCGTGCCGGCGCGCAGGACATGCAGGCGGTCGCAGTAGTACGCCGCGAGGTTCAGGTCGTGCAGGGCGAGGAGATTGGTCGTGCCGAGGCCGCCGACCAGGCCGAGGATCTCCAGCTGGTAGCGGATGTCGAGGTGGTTGGTCGGCTCGTCGAGGACGAGGACCGCGGGATGCTGCACCAACGCCCGTGCCACCAGGGCGCGTTGGCGTTCGCCGCCGGAGAGCGCGGCGAAGGAGCGGTCGGCGACGGCCTCGGCGCCGACGCGCGCCAGGGCGGCCCCCACCAGTTCCTCGTCCCGCGCGGTGTCCCCCTCCCAGAAGCGTTTGTGCGGGGAGCGGCCCATCGCGACGACCTGCCGCACGGTGAGGTCGAAGCCCGCCTGGCCGTCCTGCGGCACGGTGGCGACGCGCCGCGAGCGGGCCTTGGCGCCGAGCGCGGTCAGGTCGTCCCCGTCGAGCAGGACGCGGCCCGCGGTCGGGGTGAGCGCGCCGTACACGCAGCGCAGCAGGGTCGTCTTGCCGCTGCCGTTGGGCCCCACGATGCCGACCGTCTCGCCGTCGGCGACGGTCAGTGAGACGCCGTCGAGCAGGCGGGCGCCACCGGGGGTGGTGTAGCCGAGGTTCTCGGTGCGCAGCTTCACGCGGGCGCCCCTTCGTGCGTACGGCTCCTGTGCAGCAGCCACAGGAAGAACGGGCCGCCGGTGAGGGCGGTGAGGACGCCGACCGGGATGTCCTGGGGCGCCGCGAGCGTGCGTGCGGCGAGGTCGGCGGCGACCAGGAAGACCGCGCCCATCAGCGCCACCACCGGGAGCAGGGTGCGGTGGGCGGCGCCGACCAGCATGCGGGCGGCGTGCGGCACCATCAGGCCGACGAAGCCGATGGCCCCGCTGTACGCGACGAGGACGCCGGTCAGGAGCGAGGCGAGGACGAAGACGGCGGCGCGGAAGCGGGCGGTGTCCAGGCCGAGGACGGTGGCGCCCTCCTCGCCGACGAGCAGCAGGTCCAGCGGGCGGGCCAGCGCCACCAGGAGGGCGGTGCCCACGGCCAGGACGGCGCAGGGCAGGGCGAGCATGTCCCAGCGGGCGCCGCCGAGGCCGCCGAGCGTCCAGTACAGGACTTCCTTGAGGTGGTCGGCACTGTCGGCGGTGACGAGGATGAGGCTGGTCAGGGCGGTGAGCACGTACGAGACGGCGACGCCCGCGAGGATCAGCCGCCCGGTGGCGAAGCCTCCGCCACCGCTTCGGGCCAGGGCGTAGACGAGGACGAGCGCGAGCAGCGCACCCGCGAAGGAGGCCGCGGGGATGGTGACGGCGGTGCTGAGGGCGGCGCCCAGGCCGAAGACACCGCCGAGGACGATCGCGCTGACGGCGCCGACGGAGGCGCCCGAGGAGACGCCGAGGAGGAAGGGGTCGGCGAGGGGGTTGCGTACCAGTGCCTGGAGGACGGCGCCGATGACCGCGAGGCCGGCGCCGACGGCCGCGCCGAGCAGGACCCGGGGCAGGCGGACGTCCAGCACGATCGTGCGGAACGGAGAGGGTTCCGCACCGCCGGTGAGGATGTCCAGGACCTGGCTCGGCGGGATGCGTACGGAGCCCAGGGCGAGGCCGGCGAGGACCGCGGCCGCGAGGGCTGCGGTGAGTGCCGTCAGGATCGTGAGGCGCCGCCCCTTCGACCCCCGTCGATCGCCCTTCGGGCTCGTCCTCAAACGCCGGACGGGCTGAGAGTGGGAGGTCACAGCTGCGCCGCCAGCTTCCTCACCGCCTCCGGCGCTCGTACCCCCGTGACCACGTCCGACAGCCGCAGCACCGCGAAGCGCTCGTGCTTGACGGCGGGGACGTCCGCGAGGGCCGGGTCGTCGAGGAGGCGCTTCTTCTTCTGGGCGACGGTCGTGGCGCCGTAGTCGAGGATGAGGATGGCCTCGGGGCGGCGCTCGACGACCTTCTCCCAGGACGCGTCGCTGAAGGCCTTGTCGACGTCGGCGAAGACGTTGCGGCCGCCCGCCCGCTCGATGATGTCGTTGCCGATGCCGCGGCCGCCCGCTGTGAACGCGGTCTTGTCGCCGCTGTCGTAGACGAAGACGGAGACCGGCTTCCCGCTCTTCGAGTTCTGCGAGTTCTTCGACTTCTGCACGGTGGCGGCCAGTTCGCGCTTCGCCCCGCTCACCCACTTCTCGGCGCGCTCGCGCACCCCGAAGGTGGCGCCGACCTCCCGCACCTCGCGGTACACGTCGTCCATGGTGACCGCCCGCTTCGCGCAGCCCTCGACGTTGAGGCGGCTCTTGATCCCGGACTTGGCGAGCGCGGAGCGGCTGCGGCCGTCGCCGGCGAGGAAGGCGCTGGCGTAACCGCCGTAGACGAAGTCGGGGTCGGCGGAGAGCAGCTTCTCGAAGGAGGGGTACTCCTTGGCGAGCACGGGGAGGGATTCGTACGCCTTCTCGTACTTCGGCAGGACCTTGTCGTCGAGGTAGGCGGTGCCCGCCAGGCGGTCCTTGAGGCCGAGTTCCAGCATCACTTCGGTGGCGTGCTGGTTCATGGTGACGGCGCGCTCGGGCGGTGCGTCGTACGTCGTCTTCACACCGCAGTTGGTGACGGTGTACGGGAAGCCGGGGGCCTTGGCGGCGGGCTTGTCCGAGCGGTCGCCGGACGAGGTGGAGCACGCGGCGAGCGGGACGAGCAGGGCCGCGGCGGTGAGCACGCGAAGGGCGCGGGACATGACGTACTGCCTCCTCCAGGGGATTTCCGCGTCCCCTGCGTTGCGTGGAGGAAGGCGGCAGGTCAGTACCTGACTCCCCCGCCGGGTGAGGGGCGGGGTCACAGTGGCGGGACCGTGCCGGGTTCGCACCGGCTTCCTGGGTCCTGCCGCCCTCGTGGGTAAAGCTCAGTATGCCTGTACGACCTTTACCTCTTCCTCGGTGACCTCGCCGTCCACGATCCGGTACGAGCGGAACTGGAAGGGGCCCGCGTCGTCGGTGTCCGCGGTGGAGACCAGGACGTAGTGGGCGCCGGGTTCGTTGGCGTACGTGATGTCGGTGCGGGAGGGGTACGCCTCGGTCGCGGTGTGCGAGTGGTAGATGACCACGGGCTCCTCGTCGCGGTCGTCCATCTCGCGGTAGAGCTTGAGCAGGTCACCCGAGTCGAACTCGTAGAACGTGGGCGAGCGCGCGGCGTTGAGCATCGGGATGAAGCGCTCGGGGCGGCCGGTGCCCGCCGGGCCCGCGACCACGCCGCACGCCTCGTCGGGGTGGTCCTGGCGCGCGTGCGCGACGATCTGGTCGTGGAGGGCCTGGGTGATGGTCAGCATGGCGCCAGGATAAGCAGAGGGCCCGCGCCGTACCGAAGTGTGGTACGGGCGGGCCCACATGCTGGACAGCGGCCTCTGCGAGGAGGTCAGTCCTTGGTGACCGGCTCGCTGCCGGAGGTGGCGGCGGCGCCGATCTTGCGCTTGGTGAACGCGGCGGCCTGCGGGTTGCGCTTCTTCAGGACCAGGTAGGCGACTGTGAGGATCGCGATCCAGACCGGAGCGGCGTACAGCGAGATCCGGTTGTCCTTGTCGATGCCCATCAGGACGATGACCATGCCGATGAAGAGCAGCGCGAACCAGCTGGTGTACGGGGCGCCCGGCGCCCGGAAGGTGGACTGCGGCAGCTCGCCGCGGTCGGCCTTGCGGCGGTAGCGGATCTGGGAGGCCAGGATCATGATCCAGGCCCACATGCCGGAGATGGTCGCGAAGGAGACGACGTAGGTGAACGCCTTGCCGGGCCACTGGTAGTTGATCCAGACGCCGACCAGCATGCACGCGGCGGAGGCCGTGGTGCCGACCAGCGGCAGGCCGTTCTTCGTGAGCTTGGTGAAGGCCTTCGGGCCCTGGCTGTTGAGCGCGAGGTCGCGCAGCATGCGGCCGGTGGAGTACATGCCGGAGTTGCAGGAGGAGAGCGCGGCGGTGAGGACCACGAAGTTCACGATCGCGGCGCCGACGCCGAGGCCCATCTTCTCGAAGGCCGCGACGAACGGCGAGACGTCGGGCTTGAAGTGCGTCCACGGCACGACCGAGAGGATCATGATCAGTGCGCCGACATAGAAGACGGCGATGCGCCACGGCACGGTGTTGATGGCCTTGGGCAGGACGGTCTTCGGGTCCTTGGACTCGCCCGCGGTGACGCCGACCAGCTCGACGGCGAGGAAGGCGAACATCACGATCTGCAGCGTCATCAGCGTGGAGCCGATGCCGTTCGGGAAGAAGCCGCCCTGGTTCCACAGGTGGGCCACGGAGGCGGTGTCACCGGCGTCGGAGAAGCCGATGGTGAGGATGCCGATGCAGATCAGGATCATGCCGATGATGGCGGTGACCTTGACCATCGAGAACCAGAACTCCAGCTCACCGAAGAGCTTCACGGAGATGAGGTTCGCGCCGTACAGGATGACCGTGAAGACGAGCGCGTACGCCCATTGTGGGAACGAGTCATGTGTCCAGTACTGCATGTACTGGGCGGCCGCGGTGACTTCGGTGATGCCGGTGACGACCCAGAAGAGCCAGTACGTCCAGCCGGTCACGAATCCGAAGAACGGGCCCATGAACTCGCGCGCGTACTCCGAGAAGGAGCCCGACACGGGGCGGTACATGAGGAGCTCGCCGAGCGCCCGCATGATGAAGAAGATGACGAGGCCCGCGATGGCGTACGCCAGGATGAGGCTGGGGCCGGCCTTGTGGATGGCCTTGCCCGCGCCGAGGAACAGGCCGGTGCCGATGGCACCGCCGATGGCGATCATCTGGATCTGCCGGGCCCCCAGACCGCGCTGGTAGCCCTCGCCCTCGCCGGACGGGCCGCCCGCGGCCTGCACGGCACCATTGCCGTCGTGCCCGTCGTACTGCTCTTCGACCTGCACTGAGGTCATGGTGACGCCTTTCTCCATGTTGATCCGCGCCCGCGTACCGCGTTGATGGCTGCGGATCAGGTCCTGATCCCCCCGGATATGTATGGAGTGCTACCGGCGGTCTGCCGGCCAGAGCGCCCTCGATGACATGGGTGGCGTCACCGAGCGGTCGTGAAGATTTATCACGACGGCAACAGTGAGGGAATCAGCCACCTGTGGCGCACATCACAGAGAGAAGCGGACAAAGTCCTCTTCGAGCGGCAAATATGGGCAATGAAGTGATGGGATCGTTATCCGGATTTGAGCGTCCGTTGAGCGAACAGTTCGCTGCGGAGGCGACAGGCGTCCGGTGCGGCAAATTTCGCTGTCATATGCACCGGTTTTCAGTCCAACAACGTCCCGACCAGCGTCTCCTGCAGTCCGCCCAGCCAGAGATAGGCCATCACCATCGGCTTGCGGGGGTCGGAGTCGGGGAGCCGGTAGAGCAGATCGGCGTCCTCCTCGTCGGTGACCTCCAGGCGGGTGCCGATCGCGAGCCGGAGGTCGTTGAGGGCGCCGAGCCAGTGCCGCGACTCCTCCGACGACAGTTTCAGGACAGCTCCGCCCTCGCCCGAGGACGCCAGCGAGTCGAGCGAACGGATCACGACCAGCGCGTCGTCCCGCTTCTTGGCCCGCAGGTCATTCTCCGTGAAGCGGCGGAACTCGGCCGAATAGGCCCGCAGTTCGTCCTCCTGCCCGACGTCTCCGGTCTCACTGCCGGGGCCGCCGTACGCGTCCGGGAGCAGGCGCTGCATCACCGGATCGGCGGGCGGCTCGCTGGGGCCCTCGGCGAACAGCTCCGCGAGGGGGTCGTCGGAGGGCTCGCCGCCCGGGCCCGGACCGATCAGCTCCAGGAGCTGCACGGCGAGGGAACGGATGATCGAGATCTCGACCTCGTCGAGCGCGACGGCGGCGCCGCCCCCGGGAATCGCTTCGAATTGTCCTGGCATCAGATGCGTCGCTGCTTCCGGTCCGCCGCTACTTGCGGTCCTGCTGAAGGGTGGCCCACAGCCCGTACCCGTGCATGGCCTGCACGTCGCGCTCCATCTCCTCGCGGCTGCCGGTGGAGACGACCGCGCGGCCCTTCTGGTGCACGTCCATCATCAGCTTGGTGGCCTTCTCCTTCGAGTACCCGAAGTACGTCTGGAACACGTACGTCACGTAGCTCATGAGGTTGACCGGATCGTTGTGCACGAGCGTGATCCAGGGGACGTCCGGCTCGGGGACGACGAGCGCCTCTTCGTCCGATTCCGGGCGGGTGATCTCTGCGGGAGCCGTACTCACCTGTCCCATGCTGCCACCCCTGGGGGGCACTCGCACAAACGGACCCGGAAATCGTCAGAGTGACGAGATGCGGGTAGCATCCTTCCCATGAACACAGCGGACCTTGGCCTGCCGGTGGATGTTCCCTCGACGGCGCTCTTCACGGACCAGTACGAGCTGACGATGCTCCAGGCGGCGCTGAAAGCCGGTACCGGCGAGCGCCGTTCGGTCTTCGAGGTCTTCACCCGCAGACTGCCCGAGGGGCGGCGCTACGGCGTCGTGGCGGGCACGGGCCGGGTCCTGGACGCCGTGGAGAACTTCCGCTTCGACGCCGGCGTCCTCGGCTTCCTGCGCGAGCGCGGCATCGTCGACGAGCCCACCCTGGAGTGGCTGTCCGGCTACCGCTTCAGCGGCGACATCTGGGGCTACCCCGAGGGCGAGGTGTACTTCCCGGGCTCGCCGATCCTGCGGGTCGAGGGATCGTTCGCCCAGTGCGTGCTCCTGGAGACGGTGATCCTCTCCATCCTCAACCACGACTCGGCGATCGCGGCCGCCGCCTCCCGCATGTCCTCGGCCGCCGGGGACCGCCCGCTGATCGAGATGGGCGCCCGCCGCACCCACGAGCTGGCCGCCGTCGCCGCCTCCCGCGCCGCCTACGTCGGCGGCTTCGCGACCACCTCCGACCTGGCCGCCGGCTTCCGCTACGGCATCCCGACCGTCGGCACCAGCGCCCACGCCTTCACCCTGGTGCACGACAGCGAGCGCGACGCCTTCCGCGCCCAGGTCGACTCGCTCGGCCGGGGCACCACGCTGCTCGTGGACACCTACGACGTGACCGAGGCGGTCCGCATGGCCGTCGAGGTCGCCGGGCCCGAGCTCGGCGCGGTCCGCATCGACTCCGGCGACCTGCTGCTCGTCGCCCACCGGGTACGCCAGCAGCTGGACGACCTCGGCGCGACGAACACGAAGATCGTCGTGACCTCCGACCTCGACGAGTACGCCATCGCCTCGCTCGCGGCGGCGCCCGTGGACGCGTACGGCGTGGGCACCCAGCTCGTCACCGGCTCCGGGCACCCCACCGCCTCCATGGTCTACAAGCTGGTGGCCCGCGCCCACTCGGCGGACCCCAAGGCCCCCCTGGAGCCCGTGGCGAAGAAGTCGCTGGGTGCCAAGAGCTCGGTCGGCGGCCGCAAGTGGGCCGCGCGCCGGAGCGACGCGTACGGCGTCGCGGAGGCCGAGGTCATCGGCACCGGGCCGGTGCCCGCCGAGCTGATCGACGACCGGCTCCAGGTCGAGCTGGTCAAGGGCGGACAGGTCATCGCCCGTGAGCCGCTGGACGCGGTCCGCGACCGGCACGCCGCCGCCCGCGCCCGCCTGCCCCTGTCGGCGACGCAGCTGTCGCGGGGCGAGGCGGTCATCCCGACGGAATATCTCTGACGGACCCGGGCAGGTGCCCCCTCCCGCAACGCCCCTGAAGTCTCTAGGCTCGTAGTCCCCACAGCAGAAGGGCACCGCCCATGCGCCGCGCACTGATCGTCGTAGACGTGCAGAACGACTTCTGCGAGGGCGGCAGCCTCGCGGTGGCCGGTGGCGCGGACGTGGCCGCCGCCATCACCGAGCTGATCGGCCAGGCCCCGGCCTGCTACCGCCACGTGGTGGCCACCCGTGACCACCACATCGACCCGGGCGGCCACTTCTCCGACCACCCGGACTACGCCGGCTCCTGGCCGCCGCACTGCGTGGCGGGCACCGAGGGCATCGGCTTCCACCCGAACTTCGCCCCGGCCGTCGCCTCCGGCGCGGTCGACGCCGTCTTCGACAAGGGCGCCTACGCCGCCGCCTACAGCGGCTTCGAGGGCGTGGACGAGAACGGCGTGTCGCTGGCCCAGTGGCTGCGGGAGCGGGAGATCACCGAGGTGGACGTGGTCGGGATCGCCACGGACCACTGCGTACGCGCCACTGCCGTGGACGCCGCGCGGGAGGGGTTCCGGACGACCGTGCTGCTGGACCTCACGGCGGGGGTCGACGGAGCCAGCACGGAGAGGGCCTTGGTGGAGCTTCGGGCGGCCGGGGTCGAACTGACGGGGAAGCCCGTCGTCTGACACGGGGCTCCGCCCCGGACCCCGCTCCTCGAACGCCGGAGGGGCTATTACGGGCGCCGCTCAGCGCCGCAGGGCCCTGATCGGGTGCCAGAGCTCCTCCAGGGCATTGGGCGCCGTCCGCCATATCAACCCGTCCGGATGGTGCAGCACCGCCGTGACCTCGTCCGGCGTCGGCGGCTGCGCGTTGCCCCGCAGATACACCGCCCGCAGGCCGAGGTTCCGCAGCCGCGTCAGCGCCCTCGCGCGGTTCACGGCGTGCACGATCATCCGCACCGCGCCGCCCGCCTCCGACGGACTCGGCAGGGTCAGTGCCACCACCACGCTGCCGTTCGGCAGCTTGCAGAAACCTCCTGCGGACATGCTCGGTCACTCCCCCGTCAATAAGAAGTACACAGCACGCACCTAAACACGATCGGCCGCCACCCGCTAGAGGGCGACGGCCGATCATGGCTTGACCTGCACAAACGCTAATTACTTCGTCGAGCGACCCACCTGGACCGTGATCGTCGAGCCGTCCTTCGGCTGCTTGATGATCTTGATCTGGGTGTTGGTGTCAGTGACCTTGACGCTGCCCGTGGGGTTCGAGGCGTACCAGTAGGTGCCCTTGCGGTCGTCGAAGACCGAAACCCCCTTCTGGGACTTGATCTTCAGCGCGACGTCCGCGTTGTGGAGCGTGAACTTGTCGGTCGCGTACTTGCTGAAGGGCGCGTCGAACGGCTGGATCTTGTTGCGCAGGAGCGAGCCGTCCTTCCACTTCAGCGGCTTGGCATGCGCGTCGACCGGCAGGATCAGGCCCTGGCCGGGGTGCTGGCTGGTGTTGTTGTCCTTCTGGGAGGTGTCCCACTGCCAGATCATCAGGCCGGTCTGGTAGGGGTAGTGCTCGACCCAGTCGGGGCGGGACTGCGAGAAGCCGAAGTTGTACGGGCCGACCTTGAGGGTCTTGTCGTACGAGACGTACTGGCGGTTCTCGGCCAGGTAGTACTGGTCGTACTTCTTGGTGAAGGACTCGGCGATGCGCGAGAAGCCCTTCGACGTCCAGCCGTTGTCGTCGCCCTCGGCGCCGTCCTCGAAGAGCTTGGCGCCGTCCGCGGTGATCGTGAGGGCGTCGGCCGCGAAGCCCTTGCCGCCCGCGCCGCCGTCCGTGGCGTAGCGGAAGCGGATGTCGATCTTCTTGCCGGCGTAGGCGTCGAGCGGGAAGACCAGCTTCTTGTACGCGCCCGAGACACCCGTCAGCGCGGGCTTGTCACCGGCGTCGCGGGTGATCGGCTTGCCGTCGGCGGTGCCGTCGACCGGCGTGTAGTTGGCGCCGCCGTCCGTGGAGACCTCGGTGTAGAGGTAGTCGTAGTTGGCCTCGATGTCCCACCAGCCCTGGAGCGACAGTTCGGCCTTGGTCTTGCCGGTCAGGTCGACGGAGCGCGTCAGGGTGTTCTTCAGGTCGTCGCCCTGGTCGCTCCACCACTGCTTCGCGCCCTCGGCGGGCTTCACGATCTTGGTGGTGACGGCCTTCTTCGGCAGGTCGACCAGGAGCGCCTGGCGGTGGCGGGTGTTGTACTCCGCGACGCCCAGCTTGTGCTCGGAGGTCGTGGCCGCCTTGGCCTTGGCGTAGTCGAGCCAGCCCAGCTGGAACTTGTCCCAGGCGGTCATGTCGCCGGGCAGGTCACCGATCGCGTCCTTGCCGGTGCCGAGCCAGGAACCGGCCGACATCAGCGACCAGAAGCCGACCGAGTTCTCGCCCTTGCCCGTGGTGTCGTACAGGTCCGGCAGGCCGAGGTCGTGGCCGTACTCGTGGGCGAAGACGCCGAGGCCACCGTTCTCCGGCTGCATCGTGTAGTCGCCGACCCAGATGCCCGAGTCGCCGATCTGGGTGCCGCCGGCCTTGTTGTTGCCGGGGCCGGTCTTGCCCGCGTCGTTGCCGTACGCGTACCAGCGGTGCGCCCACAGGGCGTTCTCGCCCTCGGCGCCGCCGCCGGCCGACTCGTCCTCGCCCGCGTGGACGATCTGGAAGTGGTCGATGTAGCCGTCGGGCTCGTTGAAGTCGCCGTCGTTGTCGAAGTCGTAGCGGTCCCAGAGGTCGTACTTGGCCAGGTCCGCCTTGATCTGCGCGTCGGTGCGGCCCTGGGCCTTCTGGGCCTTGGTCCAGGCGGTCACGCCGTCCTTGACCGCGTCCCAGACGTTGGCGCAGTTGGACTCGCCGCAGTAGTTCGAGCCGTACCGCGCCTCGTTGTAGTCGACCTTGACCCAGTCGGAGACCGCGCCGTCGACCGAGTAGCGGCCGGAGGAGGTCTTCTCGTAGTAGGTCTTCAGCGAGTGCTTGGTCTTGCCCTTGCTGTCCTTGCCCTCTCCGAAGTACAGGTCCTCGAAGTGCTTGCGGTTGTAATCCGCCTGCCAGGCGGTGCTGTTGTCCTTCGCCCTGTCGGGCTTGGCTATCTTGTTGTGCAGCGGGCCGGGCTTGCCGCCGTACTTCTTGACGGGCGGCTCCGGGCCGTCGGGGCCGTCCGGGTCGTACATGGTCGTGTCGTCGACCTTGTCCCCGAACTCCACCAGGATCGTGAAGATCTTGTCGGTCTTCTCGCGGCCGAGCTCGACGTACTTCTTGTCGTCGAGCTTGACCACCTTCGAGGCACCGCGCTTTTGCACCTTGGCGTCGCCCGCGACGACCTGCTGGAGGGCCGCCTTGCGCTGCTGCGCCTGCTGCTTGCTGAACGGTCCTTCGAGGTCGTGGTCGACGTGCGCCTTGGGGCGCGACGGGTCCTGCCGGTCGACGGCGGGCGCTGCGCCCGGGGCTCCGTCCCCGGGCGCGGCCGTGGCCGTCGTCGCCGAGTACGTGGCGGTGGCCGCGGCCACCGCCACGGCCACGGCCGTGGCTCTGAACGTGCGTGTTCTGGCTGTCACTTGATGAATGTCCTCCCCACGCGCCCGCGCGAATGGCGGACCGAGATCCCGGTCGGAGGAGGTCCGCGCGCGATGTACGCGTCACAAGTGACGACATTCGACCGGAAGTACGGGAGAAAAGACAGACCTTGACTTGCACAGGCCAAGTGCACTATGCGACCGCCGGGTCCGTTATCCGGACACGGAGCACTCCTCCACGGGACCGGCCAACGGGCGCGCCGCACCGTCCACTTGATGGACGCCATGAACCCGTGCGCCCCCCGTGCTGCGGCACCGTGGGTTAGGTCACGCTTACCGACCGTTCCCGTCGGGCATGCAGCGTCATAGACTCAATCGACGGTGCGCTACCGCGCGAGGCGGCAGATCCCAAGTCGTCGGTGTCGGGCACCCTTTGATTCGTATACAGCCATCTCCTGCCGAGGACGGATCACGTCATGCCTCGTCCCATGCCACGTCCGACCACCGCACAGATCGCCTACGGTTCGGTGACCGTCGTCTTCTCCACCCTCGCCATGCTGCTGCTCTCCCGGACCGAGTCGGGGATCGGCGTCGCGGTGATCGCCATGGCCGCGCTCGGCCTCGGCTTATTGGTCGCGATGACGGTACCGGCGCCCGCGTCGGCGGCGCCCGCCGTGCCCGCGGCCCCGGAGCGGGTCCCCGCGCAGCGCGCGGTGCTCGCCGAATCCGTACGCGAACCGGCGGGCCCGTGACACACGGGCCCGCCGGTTCCGATGCCGCCGCACCGGGCTTTTCGCGCTAGACGCTGACCACCACCGTCTTGGCGGCCTTGTCGTGCAGGCCCTGTCTGTAGGGCTTGTCGAAGAAGCTCCAGCCGCCGCAGATCGCCGTCCAGATGCAGGCGCAGCAGAAGGCGAACGGCAGCCAGAGGACGGCCGCGCGGGCGAGCGCGGTCTGCATGCTGGGCGTGGCGCCGTCGTTCAGGTTCGCGACGCGCATCCCCAGCAGCTTCTTGCCGAGCGTCTGCCCGGTCCTGGAGATCATGACGGTGTCGTACGCCATGTAGAGCACGGCGGCCAGCAGCGACTGGCCGAAGGACCTGCCCGTGTTCACCTTGTCGGGGTCGACGTCGTACTCGGACGTGTCGAACAGCCAGGACAGCAGCCAGACGACGATGCCCACGAGGATCATGTCGATGATGCGGGCGAGGACGCGCTTGCCGCTGTCGGCCAGCGGGGGCATGCCGGCCAGCGGATCCTGCCCGCCGTAGCCGCCCGGGCCTCCCGGACCGCCCCCGTAGGGGCCGCCGGCGCCGCCGCCGTACGGGTTGCCGCTGCCGCCGTAGGGGTCGCCCTCGGAGGGCGGGGGCGGGACGCCGTAGGGCGTGCCGCCGCCGGAACCCGGAGGCGTGTTCCCGTAGGGGGCGCCGCCGCCCGGTGGCGGGGTGTCGTACGGGGAGCCACCGCCGGACCCGGGGGAAGGCCCGCCGGGCGGCTGCTTCTTGAACGGGTCGTCGTCCGGCGGCGGGTACTGCGGCGGTTCGGTGCTCATGGCCCGAGTCGACCGCGACGGCCCCCGCTCCGCATCCGGCGAGCGGCTGACCGGGTTACCCGACGGCGTACGTACCCCTCACACCACGGCGTACGTACGTCTGCTCATCCGGCGGCTCAACCTGCGACAAAGGTATTGGCCGCCTTGTCGTGCCAGCACTGCCGCCACGGCTTGTCGAAGAGGCACCACAGCACGCCGACGACACCGACCACCAACAGGCAGGGCACGCTGTAGACCAGCCAGCGCCGCAGGGCCGCCGCGAACGTCGGCGGCTCGTGCTCCTCGATGTCCCACACCTCGATGCCGCAGACCTTCTTGCCCAGGGTGCGGCCCCACTTGGCGGTGGGCAGCGCCTCGTACACGACGCCGAAGAGCAGGAGGACGGCGAGGATGATGCCGAGGTAGCCCGCGGTGGTGCCGTCGAGCAGCCAGACCGTGGTCTTCTCCCCCGACAGCTTCGCCGCGTCGATCTTGCTGTCGACGTGGTCGGCGGCCTCGGCGCCGAGCGGCAGGGCCGCGGCCCCGGTGACCGCCGCGAGGGCGACGGTGTCGACGAGCCGCGCCGCGAGGCGCCTGCCGAGTCCGGCGGGCCTGGCCGACGCCTGGGCGCGCGGCGGCGAGGAACGGGTCGTCGGCCACCGGCTTCCACGGCACGACCGGCTGTCCGTCGCCCTGCCCTGGGGCCGGGGCGGCGCCCGCGAGCTGGTGCACCTGCTGGGCCCAGGACTGCGAGCCGCCGCCGGGCCCGGAGGTGACGGGCGCGGGGCACCGCCCTGCTGCGGCACGGTGGGCTGCGGGGTCGCGGCGCCCGGCTGGGGCTGCTGGACCGGCTGGGGCTGCGGCGCGGGAGCCTGGGCGGGGGCGGGTGCCTGCGGCGGTACGGAGGCCTGCGCGGGGACGGCGGGCTGCGAGGTGGCGGTCTGGGCGCCCTGTTGCTGTCCGGAGGCGGACCGCACGGCGCGGATCGTCATGGTGCCGTCGGCCACCGGTGCGGGAGTCGGCGTGGGGGCGGGCGCCCCCGTGGCCGCCCCGTCGGCGGGCTTCACCGGGCCCGTGGGGCGGCGGAACGTCACTGTTCCCTCGCCGGCGGTCGGCTTCGACGCGCCCGGCTTGACGGCGCGGATCATGACCGTGCCGGGGTTGCTCTCGTCCTCGGGCGGCTCGGGCGCCGCCGCGGGCCCGGCGGCCGGGGTCCCGTCGCTCGGCACACGCGGGTCGGCCCTGCCCTGGGCACCCCACGAGATGCGACGCTCCTGCTCACCACCGAGGCCGGACTGCCGGGTCGCGTCGGCCTGCCAGGCGGAGGCGGGCTCGGGGCGGACGCCGTGCTGCTCCTGGCCGGCCGCCAGGGGCTCCTCGTCGAAGAAGTGCGGGCCGGTCTCCTCCACGGCGGGCGGCGTCACCGGGGCGCCCGTGCCCCGGCCGGTGCCGGGCGGTGCCGGGAGGGGTTCGCCGTCGGACGGCGCGGGACGGCTCGTACCGGGCACCCAGGCGGCGCCGTTCCAGTACCGGACATATCCCGGAATGGACGGGTCGGGGTAGTAGCCTTCGCGCGGCCTGTCGTCGCCTGGGGCCGGAGTTGGGGCGCTCATGTCCGTCGTCCCGTATCTGCTCGGGGGTCTTTTGAGGGCTCCACATCTATCAGACCTCCGTGTCCCACCGGGCGGCTCCCGCCCTACGGACCACTATCCGGGCACGGTCCCCACACTTCCCCCGCGAGCTCCACGCCCCCGTCGACGCCCCCTCTTCGAAGTCGTCCGGAGAAAATTTCCCGAACCCGCGTAATGCTTCGGCGATCACGCGCTCTCCACTCGTACGGGGCCGCTCCCAGGGTCCCTACGAGAAAGGAACGCACCGACATGCACTCCGTGGTGGAACGCGAACTGGAAATCAAGCTGATCCTCTCGCCGGAACGGCTCGTCGCCGTCCCGGCCCGGCTCACCTACCGCACCGCCGATCCCTACGCCGTCCACATCGCCTTCCACATCGGCTCCGAGCACCCCGTGCACTGGACGTTCGCCCGCGAGCTGCTGGTGGAGGGGGTGTTCCGGCCGTGCGGCCACGGTGACGTGCGGGTCTGGCCGACGAAGGTGGACGGCCGCGGCGTCGTCCTGATGGCGCTCAGCTCACCGGACGGCGACGCCCTCCTGGAGGCTCCGGCGGCGGCCGTCTCCGCCTGGTTGGAGCGCACCCTGCGGGTGGTGCCCCCGGGCTCCGAGACCGAGCAGCTCGGCATCGACGACGGCCTCGCCGAGCTGCTCGCGCCCACCTTTGGTTGTGGCCGCGTGGACGAGCTGTGGCTGCGCGACCCGTGGCCCTCGGACGAGTCCAAGGACGGCGAGTGATCACCCCTTCCGGCCGTCAGAACAGCTTTCCGGGGTTGAGGAGGTGGTGCGGGTCGAAGGCCGCCTTGACGGCCTGCTGCATCTCCACGCCCACTGGGCCGAGCTCGCGCGCCAGCCACTCCTTCTTCAGGACGCCGACGCCGTGCTCGCCGGTGATGGTGCCGCCGAGTTCGAGACCGAGGGCCATGATCTCGTCGAAGGACTCGCGGGCGCGCCGGGCCTCGTCGGCGTCCGCCGCGTCGAAGCAGACGGTGGGGTGCGTGTTGCCGTCGCCCGCGTGGGCGCAGACGCCGATGGTCAGGCCGTACTTCTCGCCGATGCGCTCGACACCGTCGAGCATCTCCGCGAGCCTGGAGCGCGGCACGCACACGTCGTCGATCATCGTCGTGCCCTTGACGGCTTCGAGCGCGGTGAGGGACAACCGCCGCGCCTGGAGCAGGAGTTCCGACTCGGCGGCGTCCTCGGCCGGGACGACCTGGGTGGCGCCCGCCGCCTCGCAGAGCGCGCCGACGGCGGCGAGATCGGCCGTGGGGTGCGGGGTGTCGAAGGCGGCGAGCAGGAGGGCCTCGGTGGTCTCGGGCAGCCCCATGTTCGCCAGCGCGTTGACGGCCCGCACGGTCGTACGGTCCATCAGTTCGAGCAGCGACGGGACGTAACTGCCCTCCATGATCTTGCAGACGGCGTCGCAGGCCGCCTGGGTCGACCCGAACTCGGCGGCGAGCACCAGCTGTTGCGGCGGCTTCGGCCTCAGCGCGAGGACGGCGCGGACGACGATGCCGAGGCTGCCCTCGGAGCCGACGAACAGCCGCGTGAGGTCGTATCCGGCGACGCCCTTGGCGGTGCGCCGGCCGGTGCTCATGAGCCGCCCGTCGGCGAGGACGACGTCGAGCCCGAGGACGTACTCCGCGGTGACGCCGTACTTGACGCAGCACAGGCCGCCGGAGGCGGTGCCGATGTTCCCGCCGATGGTGCACATCTCCCAACTGGAGGGATCCGGCGGGTAGTACAGGCCGTGTTCGCCGACCGCTCGGGAGAGCGCGGCGTTGACGACGCCCGGTTCGACGACGGCGATCCGGTCGACGGGGCTGATCTCCAGGATGCGGTTCATCTTGACGAGGGACAGCACGATGCAGCCGTCGCTGGCGTTGGCGGCACCGGACAGGCCGGTGCGGGCGCCCTGCGGCACCACGGGGACGCGCAGCTCGGTGGCGGTGCGCATGACGTGCTGGACCTGTTCGACGGTGCGGGGCAGGACCACGACGGCGGGGACACCGGCGGCGCAGAAGCTCGCCATGTCGTGGGAGTACGCGGACGTGACGTCCGGGTCCGTGAGGACCGCCTCGGCGGGCAGTCCCTCCTGGAGGAGTTCGACGAGGGTGCGGCTCATGATCACAGCGTCGCACCCGGGGCCATCGGTGTGAACCCGTGTGCCGCGCCCTTCCCCGTGCCGGGATGTGCTCTTCGTATTGACGCACAGTGAGTGTCATGAAGCGTTACGGGTCCCCTCTGAAGCCCTACAGGTCGCCCCGGAAGTCCTACGGGTCCTCCCCGAAGCCCTACCGGCCCCCGATGCGGCGTTCGGTGCGGCGTGCGCTGGTCGCCTGCGCGGCGGGGTCGGTGGCGCTCGGGGCCGCCTATGTGCTGGTGCCGCTGGACCGCGGGAAGGCCTCGCCGCCCGCGCTAGGACCGGTGGGGCGTGCCCGGGTGGCCGTGGAGGCGGGCAGGCCGGCGGCGCTGGCGGACCTGGCGGCGCTCATCGGGGACCGCGAGACGCATCTGCGGGCGCACCCGGGCGACGGACACTCCTGGGCGATGCTCGGCTCGGCGTATGTGGCGCGGGGCGCGCGCACCGCCGACGTCGCGTACTACCCGAAGGCCGAGCAGGCGCTGCGTACGTCGTTGAAGGCGCGGCCCGAGGGCAATCCGGAGGCGCTGGCGGGGCTCGCCGCCCTGGCGAACGCCCGGCACGACTTCCGTGCGGCCCGCATGTGGGGCGAGCGGGCGGTCCGGCAGGCGCCGAAGCGGTGGGTGGGCCACTCCACGCTGATCGACGCCTACACCGGGCTCGGTGACGCCAAGGCGGTCGGCAAGGCCCTGGAGTCCCTCAAGAAGCTGGGCTCGCGCTCCGCCGTGAAGGCGCGCACCGGGCAGGTCTACCGCGACCGAGGCTGGCGCGAGGACGCCAACGCCGCGCTGACCGACGCGGCGGCGCTCGCCGACGGGCCCGCGGAGAGGGCGGCGTGCCTGCACCGTGTCGGGGAGCTGGCGTGGGAGCGGGGCGAGCCGGCGGAGGCGCTGCGCCACTACGACGCGGCGCTCGCCGCCGATCCCGACCACCATGCCTCGCTGGCGGGCCGTGGCCGCGCGCTCGCGGCGCTCGGCCACACCTCGGAGGCGCTGCACGCCTACCGCTCGGCGCTCACCAGGCAGCCGCAGCCCGAGTACGCCCTGGAGCTGGGCGAGCTGTACGAGGCGCTGAAGCTGCGGCCCGCCGCGCGCGCCCAGTACGACGTGCTGCGGGCGCGGGTGCGGGAGGAGGGCGCGGGCGGCGTCAACAACGAACGGGTGCTCGGTCTCTTCGAGGCGGACCACGGTGACGCGGAGGCCGCGGTGGAGCGGCTGAAGGCGGAGTACAAGCGGCACGGCAATCCGCAGACGGCGGACGCGCTGGGCTGGGCGCTGCACCGCTCCGGGGAGGGCGAGAAGGGCCTGAAGCTCGTCACCGAGGCGATGAAGAAGGGGCCGCGCAGCGCGCTGTTCGCCTACCACCGCGGGGAGATCGAGCGGCAGCTCGGCAAGTACGGCGCGGCGCGGCGGCACATCGGGGAGGCCCTGCGGATCAACCCGTACTTCTCGCCGCTCGCCGTGCCCAAGGCGAAGCGGGCCCTGGCGGCCTTGGGCGATCCGCCGGAGGGCGGGCCAGAGCAGGTGTACGAAGCGCGGCGCCGGTCCCGAGCGGCGGGCGGAGCCGCGCCGGGCCGCGCCGGGCCACTCCTCGCCGCGGCGGGCCTCGCCCCGCCCCGGACGCCGCGCGGGCGGCCCCGAGCAGCCCTCGCCGGTCGTCCCCGGCGTCTCCCGGTCGCGTGCGCACGGCGTCACCCGGGAACTGAGTCCGCGCCGGGCGGCGGCCCCCACGGCGCCTCCAGGGCGGCCCGCAGGGCGGCGGCCAGGTCCTCGCCGATGCGTGCGGCGAGCTGCTCCTCGATGCGGGCGAGGGCGGCCTTGGCGAGGCGGTGGGCGCGTTCCCCCTCGGCGGTGCGCCTGATCAGGCGCTGCCGGGCGGAGGCGGGGTCAGGGACCTGTTCGAGGATCCCGGCGGCGACGAGTCCGTGCACGGCCTGGTGGGCGGTCTGCCGGGTGACGCCCATGCGCCGCGCCAGTTCGGAGACGGTGGTGCCCTCCTCGTCCAGTACGGAGCAGAGCTGCACCTGTGTCGGGGAGACCGGGGTCTCGCCGGCGGCCGCCATGGCGGCGAAGAGCCCCTCCTCGCACCAGCGGCGGGCCTCGCCGAGGAGTTGGGGCAGGTCGCGCTGGGTGGGCGGCATTTTTCCTCACAGATGTGCTCACCGGCTTGCTCACCGGCACTTTCGAATGTCAGGCTACCTGACAGTCTTCAGGTATCCCTGCGGTCCGACTTCCCCGGAGCATTCCATGACCATCGAGTACGCCACGCGCTACCGCCCCGCCTCCCGCATCCCTGCGGACCCCGGCAAGCCCTACTTCATCGAGAAGGGCGAGGGCGACCGCGCCCATCTCTTCGGCGACCTGGTCACCGTCTACGCGGGCGGCGAGCAGACCGAGAACACCTTCAACTTCTTCACCGTGGAGGGCCCCAAGGGCGACCTCATCCCCGCCCACGTGCACGCCGACACCCACGAGGTCTTCTACGTCACCCAGGGCGCCGTCCGGCTGTTCGTCGAGGACACCGAGGGCGTCCAGCAGGAGAAGCTGCTCACCCCCGGCGACTTCGGCTTCGTACCGAAGAACTGCACGCACGCCTACCGCATGGAGCGCCACCACAGCCAGGTCGTCGGCGTCGCCGCGGGCCCCGGCGGCACCTTCGAGCGGTTCTTCGAGAACCTCGGCGCGCCCACGGAACAGCACGGCCTGCCGCACCGGCCGCTCATACCCGCGCCCCACAAGTTCGGGACCGTGCCCCAGGAGTACGACGTGAACTTCCTCCCCGACCACCAGTGGCGCACCCGGTGACCGGCCCCGCGCTGCGCCGGCTGATCGCCGCGCCGCACCCCGACCGGGCCCCGCTGCCACCGGCGGCGGCGCGCGAGCCGGCGTGCGCGAGCTGCGCGGCGTGCCCTACCGGCAGGCCATGGGCAGCCGCCCCCTGGAACTCGACCTGTGGCTGCCGGGCGCCGCCCCCACGGCCGGACCGGCGCCGCTGGTGCTGTTCGTGCACGGCGGTGCCTGGCTCCAGGGGCGGCGTGACGACATGGGTCCGCGGACGCGGCAGTGGTCCCCGGGGCCGTTCGCGCGCATCGCGGCCGCCGGGTTCGGCGTGGCCTGCGTCGACTACCGGCTGAGCGGCGAGGCCCGCTTCCCCGCCCCGCTGGACGACGTCCGGACCGCCCTGCACTGGCTCACCCTGCGCGGCCCCGAGCTGGGCATCGACACCGGGCGGACCGTGGTCTGGGGCGAGTCGGCGGGCGGGCACCTGGCCTCGCTCCTCGCGCTGGACGGGCCGGGCCTCGCCGGTGCCGTGATCTGGTACGGGCCGAGCGATCTGACCGCCGCGCGCGGCCCGTTCCGCCCCGAGGACCCCGTCACCCCCGAGGCGCTCCTGCTGGGCGCGGCCCCGGCGGCCGTACCGGAGGCGGCGCGGGCGGGCAGTCCGCTGAGCCGCGTACACCCGGGGGCGCCGCCGTTCCTGCTGGTGCACGGCGACGCGGACACGATGGTGGACCACTCGCACAGCGCGTCGCTGGCCGCCGCGCTGCGCGGGGCGGGGGCATCGGCGCAACTGTGGACGGTCCCCGGCGCGGACCACGGCTGGCACGGCCTCCCCGACGCCGGGGTCGAGGAGATCTTCACGCGCTCCCTGGACTTCGTACACGCGCGCACGAGGCCCGGGGCCCGGCCGGGGATGCCGGACTCGTCCGGCGGCTAGAGATTGCCCCGCTTCTCCTGTTCCCGCTCGATCGCCTCGAACAGCGCCTTGAAGTTGCCCTTGCCGAAGCCCATCGAGCCGTGCCGCTCGATCATCTCGAAGAAGACGGTCGGGCGGTCCTGGACCGGCTTGGTGAAGATCTGGAGCAGGTAGCCGTCCTCGTCGCGGTCGACGAGGATCTTCAGCTCGCGCAGGGTCTCCACGGGCACGCGGGTCTCACCGGCCCACTCGCCGAGCGTGTCGTAGTACGAGTCGGGGGTGTCGAGGAACTGGACGCCCGCCGCGCGCATCGTGCGCACGGACTCGACGATGTCGTTCGTGGCGAGCGCGATGTGCTGGACGCCCGCGCCGCCGTAGAACTCCAGGTACTCGTCGATCTGCGACTTCTTCTTGGCGATGGCGGGCTCGTTGATCGGGAACTTCACCTTGAGGGTGCCGTCCGCGACCACCTTCGACATCAGCGCGCTGTACTCGGTCGCGATGTCGTCGCCCACGAACTCCTTCATGTTCGTGAAGCCCATGACCTTGTTGTAGAAGGCGACCCACTCGTTCATCTTGCCGAGCTCGACGTTGCCGACGCAGTGGTCGATCGCCTGGAAGGTCCGCTTGGCCGGCGGCTCGACCATCGGCTGCGCGGAGACGAAGCCGGGCAGATAAGGGCCGTCGTAGTCGGTGCGCTCCACCAGCGTGTGGCGGGTCTTGCCGTAGGTGGCGATGGCGGCGAGCACGACCTTGCCGTTCTCGTCCTTCTCCTCGTACGGCTCGACGATGCCGCGCGCCCCGTGCTCGACGGCGTACGCGTACGCGGCGCGGGCGTCGGGGACCTCGATGGCGAGGTCGATGACGCCGTCACCGTGCTCGGCCACGTGGGAGGCGAGGAAGTGGCCCCGCTCGGAGGAGGCCTTGATGACGGAGGTGAACACGAAGCGGGCGGCGCCGTTCGTGAGGACGTAACTGGCGGTCTCGCGGCTGCCGTTCTCCGGTCCGGAGTAGGCAACGAGCTTCATGCCGAAGGCCGTGGAGTAGTAGTGCGCCGCCTGCTTGGCGTTGCCCACGGCGAAGACGACCGCGTCCATTCCCTTGACCGGGAAGGGATCGGCCTCGCGCGCGGTGTCCGGGGTGGGGTGGGTGCTGGTCTCAGTCATGTGCTGAGGCTCCCGCCGATCCACAAGGTGCGCAATAGTTCGCGTTTTCAGTGGTCAATCTGTACAGCGGGGGGCCAGGATGGCCGGGCTATCTGTACATGATGACCACCCTGGAGGCCGCATGGCGATCGATCATCTGGACGGCAGGCTCATCGTGCTCCTGGCGCGCGAGCCGCGTATCGGGGTTCTTGAGGCGTCCCGCAGGCTCGGGGTCGCGCGCGGCACGGTGCAGGCGCGGATGGACCGGCTTCAGTCCAATGGAGTCATCCGCGGGTTCGGCCCGGAGGTCGACCCGGCGGCGCTCGGCTATCCCGTCACGGCCTTCGCGACGCTGGAGATCAAACAGGGGCAGGGCGCGGATGTGCGGGCCCATTTGGCGACCGTCGCCGAGGTGCTCGAACTCCACACCATCACGGGCCACGGCGATATGCTCTGCCGCCTCGTGGCGCGGTCGAACGCGGATCTCCAACGTGTGATCGACCGGGTCGTGGGTTTTGATGGCATCGTCCGGGCCTCCACCGCGATCGTCATGGAAAATCCCGTTCCGCTGCGGATCATCCCGCTCGTGGAACAGGCGTCCGAAGACCCCTGCGCCCCCGAGTCCTACGGCCCCTGAGCACCTTCGAGAAAAGGCGAGGTGAGCACGGCAGTGAATTTCTGGGACTACCTCGGCACCCGTCACGAACAGCTGCTGACGAACGCGTACCAACACGCGAGCGCCGTCTTCCAGTGCATGGTCGTGGCGACCGTGATCGGCGTACTGATCGGCGTCCTCACCTACCGCAGCGAGTGGGCGGGCAATGTCGCCACGACGGTCACCTCCACCATCCTCACCGTCCCGTCGCTCGCCATGATCGGCCTGCTGATCCCGGTCGTGGGCCTCGGCGTCGCGCCGACCGTCGTGGCCCTGACCCTGTACGGCCTGCTGCCCATCGTGCGCAACGCCATCGTCGGCCTGCGGGGCGTGGACCCCTCGCTCGTCGACGCGGCGAAGGGCATCGGGATGTCCAGGGCCGCCCGGCTCTTCCGGGTGGAGCTGCCGATCGCCTGGCCGCCGATCCTCACCGGCATCCGGGTCTCCACCCAGATGCTGATGGGCATCGCCGCCATCGCCGCGTACGCCTCCGGGCCCGGCCTCGGCAACGAGATCTTCCGCGGCATCGGCTCGCTCGGCAGCAAGAACGCGCTCAACCAGGTGCTCGCGGGCACGCTGGGCATCATCGTCCTTGCGCTGCTCTTCGACGCCGCGTACGTCCTGATCGGCCGGCTGACGATCCCAAGGGGTATCCGTGTCTGAGCCCACCGAGTCCGGCGCCGCCACCTCCGGGGCGACGATCGAGCTGGAGAACCTCACCAAGCGCTATCCGGGCAGCCCCGAGCCGGCCGTGGACAGCGTCAGCATGGAGATCAAGGCGGGCGAGACGGTGATCTTCGTCGGGCCGTCCGGCTGCGGCAAGTCGACGACGCTGAAGATGATCAACCGCCTGATCGAGCCGACCGGCGGCCGCATCCGCATCGACGGCGAGGACGTCACCGACATCGACCCGGTGAAGCTGCGGCGCAAGATCGGCTACGCCATCCAGTCCTCCGGCCTCTTCCCGCACATGACGGTCGCCCAGAACATCGCCCTCGTACCGAAGATGATCGGCTGGGGCAAGGCGCGCATCCGCTCCCGGGTGGAGGAGATGCTCGACCTGGTCGGCCTGGATCCCGGCGAGTTCCACGACCGCTATCCGCGTCAGCTCTCCGGCGGCCAGCAGCAACGCGTCGGTGTGGCGCGGGCGTTGGCGGCCGACCCACCCGTCCTGCTGATGGACGAGCCGTTCGGCGCGGTCGATCCGATCACCCGCGACCACCTCCAGGACGAGCTGATCCGGCTCCAGAGCGAGCTGCACAAGACGATCGTCTTCGTCACGCACGACTTCGACGAGGCCATCAAGCTCGGTGACCGCATCGCCGTGCTGCGCGAGCGCTCGCACATCGCGCAGTTCGACACGCCCGAGGCGATCCTGACCAACCCGGCGGACGACTTCGTCTCCGGTTTCGTGGGCGCGGGCGCGGCGCTGAAGCGGCTGAACCTGACGCGCGTACGCGATGTGGAGATCGCCGACGTACCGACGGTGACCGTCGACGACCCGCTCCAGGACATCTTCGACAAGCTGCGCGGGGGCACCACGAACGAACTGCTCCTGCTCGACAAGCGCGGCCGCCCCTACAAGTGGCTGCGCCGCGGCGACCTGATGCGGGCCCGCGGCTCCCTGGCCCGCGCGGGCACCCTCGTCCACGACACGGTGACCCGCGACGCCACGCTGCGCGACGCGCTCGAAGCGGTGCTCACGGACAACGCGGGCCGGGTCGCGGTGACCGGGCGGCGCGGCGAGTACACGGGCGTGGTGGACATGGAGACGCTGCTGAACTCCGTCCACGAGATGCTGGAGGCCGACCGCCTCGACGCCATCGAGCACCAGCACGAACTGGAGGAGCAGCGCGCCCAGCTGACCCACCAGGAGCAGGAGGGCGCGGGGCCCGGGGAGCTCGGAGGGGCGGCGAGGGCATGAGGCCGCACGAACACCGCCCCGAGGGGGAGCACGAGGTCAAGGGCCTCGCCTTCCGTGACGTCGGCGAGAGCGAGCAGGAGGCTCCGCCGCCACCGGCCGCCGGGAGGCAGACGCGCCGCGTCACCTGGCAGAAGGTCACGTTCCTGCCCGCCGTCCTCGCGGTGGTGCTGCTGCTGACCTGGGGGTGGTTCCAGCAGACGGACCTGGACTCGATCTCCAGGAACGCGCTGGCGAACGGCAACGTCTGGCTCAGGCTCCGCCAGCACATCCAGCTCACGGTCATCTCCACCTTCTTCGTCCTGATCATCGCCATCCCGCTCGGCATCCTGCTGACCCGCGGGAAGCTGCGCAGGGCGGCGCCGGCCGCGATGGCGCTGGCCAACGTCGGCCAGGCGACCCCGGCGATCGGCCTGCTGGCCCTGCTGGTGATCTGGCTGGGCATCGGCGAGAAGGCGGCGCTGATCGGCATCATCGTCTACGCCGTCCTGCCGGTCCTGTCCAACACGATCGCGGGCCTGAAGGCGAACGACCCGACGCTGCTCGAAGCCGCGCGCGGCATCGGCATGTCACCGCTCGGCGTCCTCGGCAAGGTCGAACTCCCGCTGGCCGTCCCGCTGATCCTCGCGGGCGTGCGGACGGCGCTCGTCCTGAACGTCGGCACGGCGACCCTCGCCACGTTCGGCGGGGGCGGCGGCCTCGGCGACCTGATCACGACCGGCATGACCAACCAGCGCATGCCGGTCCTGATGCTCGGTTCGATCCTGACGATCGTGCTGGCGCTGTTGGTGGACTGGCTGGCGTCGCTGGCCGAACTGTTCCTGCGCCCGCGCGGGCTGGAGGCGGGCTCATGAAAGTCACCGCGCGCACATGGGCCGTCGGAGTGCTGGCCGCGGCGCTGCTGGCCGGCTGCGGCCTGACCAGCGGCAGCCCCATGGTGGACGACGTCAGGCCCGGCTCCATCGGCCGGGGCCTGCCCCTCAAGGGCGCCGACCTCACCGTCACGTCCAAGGAGTTCACCGAGCAGCTGATCCTCGGCGCGATCATGGGCATCGCCTTCGAGGCGGCGGGCGCGGAGGTGCTCGACCGCACGGGCATCCAGGGTTCGATCGGCGCGCGCGAGGCCGTGAAGAGCGGCGACGCGGACGCGATGTACGAGTACACGGGCACCGCCTGGATCACGTACCAGGGCAACACCGAGCCGATCGACGACCCGCACAAGCAGTGGCAGGCGGTGCGCGACGCGGACCTGAGGAACGGCGTCACGTGGCTGCCGCCGGCCACGCTCAACAACACGTACGCGCTGGCGACGAACGCGCGGAACGCGGCGAAGTACAGGACGAGGACGCTCTCCGACGTGGCGGCCCTGGCCAAGTCCGACCCGAAGGCCGTCACGCTCTGTGTGGAGAGCGAGTTCGCCTCGCGCGAGGACGGGCTGCCGGGCATGCAGAAGGAGTACGGGATGAGCGTCCCGGCGGCCGACATCACCAAGATGGACACCGGCATCATCTACACGCAGGTGTCCAAGGGGACGTGCACGTACGGCGAGGTCTTCACGACGGACGGCCGCATCAAGGCGATGAACCTGACGACGATGGAGGACGACAAGCGCTTCTTCCCCAACTACAACGCGGCCCCGGAGATCAACAGCAAGTCCTTGGAGAAGTACCCGCAGATGGCGGAGATCCTGGCGCCGATCACGAAGAAACTGAACAACGCGGTGGCGCGGGAGCTGAACTCCAAGGTGGACGTGGAGGGCCAGGACCCGCACGAGGTGGCGAAGGACTGGCTGATCGCGGAGGGCTTCGTCAAGGAGTGACCGCGATACGGGAGTTACGCGGTCCCCGTCACAAGTACCCGGATACAAGTACCCGGTTACAAGCATCCGGTTACAAAGAACCCGTTGCAAAGAACCCGTTGCAACGGAGTCTTTGCATCTCTACGCTGAGGGCATGACGGAACAGCCCGCGCCCCGCAAGGTCCACCACCTCGACGCCCGCACACTGCGCGGCCTCGCGCATCCGCTGCGCATGCGCCTGCTCTCCTCGCTGCGCCTCGACGGCCCGGCGACCGCGTCCCAACTCGCCGCCCGGCTCGGCGAGTCGAGCGGGGCGACCAGTTACCACCTGCGGCAGCTCGCGGAGTACGGGTTCGTGGAGGACGACCCGGAGCGGGGCAAGGGGCGGGAGCGGTGGTGGCGGTCGGCCCACCAGGGCACGCGGACCGACGAGAACCTCATCCGCGACCCGGACCCAGAGGTGCGCGGCGCGCTGAGCACCCTCCTGCACGAGTACGCGACCCAGCGCGCCCAGGAGGTCTCCACCTGGATCGCCACGCGGCACGAGTGGTCACAGGAGTGGGACGAGGCCGCGGACACCAGCGATTTCACCCTGCGGCTGACACCCGGGCTCGCCGCCGAGCTGAGCGGCAAGATCCATGAACTCGTGGAGAGCTACCGCGCGTCGGCGCCCGAAGAGGACACACCGGACGTGGCCAAGGTGCGCGTCCACTCCCACATCTTCCCGACCCGGCCGAAGGCCGACGGCACCTGAGAGGGGCACGGCATGCACCCCGACGTACACCTGATGCTGCACCACGCGCGCGCGGAGGAGTTACGACGCGAGGCACCCGCACGGGACTCCCGCGCCCGGCTCGGCGCCCGGCTCGGCTGGACCCTGGTCGAGCTGGGCCTGCGGCTGGTCAGCAGCTCGGGACCTTCGCGCCCTTCTCCAGGGCCCGCAGTGAGTCGACCGTGCCCTTCAGTGTCGTGACCGGGACCAGGCGCAGGCCCTTCGGCAGCTCCGCCTGGGCATCCGCGCACTCGGCCTTCGGGACCAGGAAGACCGTGGCGCCGTCACGCCGCGCGGCCTGCGTCTTCAGGGCGACGCCGCCGACCGCGCCGACCTCGCCGTCGGCGGTGATGGTGCCGGTGCCGGCGATCTTGCCGCCGCCCGTGAGGTCACGGCCGCTGCCGTCGCCGTCCAGCTTGTCGATGATGCCGAGCGAGAGGAAAAGCCCGGCGCTGGGACCGCCGATCTTGCCGAGGTCGGCCTTGACGTCCACCTTGTCGGTGCCGTCGAAGCCGTTGGCCTTCAGGTAGGACAGCGCCGCCTTCGTGGCGTCGTCCTGCGACTCCTTCATGTCGCCGAGGTTGTGCTTCTGGACTTCTTTCACGTTGTCCCCGGTCGGGTAGACCGAGTCCTTCGGCATCACCGCGCGGTCCGTGCGGAACCAGCCGTCGATCACGTCGCCGAGCCGCACGTCCATCTGCGGGCCCGTCGCCACGATCGTCGTCATGCGCAGCTCGCCCTTGGTCTCGCGGGTGGGCGCGCCGGTGATGGTGAGCACCGGCTTGCCCTCGTGCTCCCCCAGCACGTCCGCCGTACCACCGGGCTGCGCCACGGCATACGGCAACGGCGCGAGCCCCGCGACGGCGAGCAGGGCCACGACGGGCAGGGCGCAGACGGCGAGGGCCTGGGGCCGCGTGAATCGAGCGAAGGAGAAGACCACGGGATCAATCTAACGTGACGGAACACCCCACCCGAGCGGGCGCCCCATCAAGCCCGTCCGGCGGTTGAGGACGAGCTCGGCGGAGCCGGCGATCTCCCGGGTGCGCACGGCTCCGCTCGCCCCGCGGCCTCAGCGCAACGCGTCGGCGACCTCCCGAGCCGCGTCCACCACCCGCGGCCCCACCCGCTCCGGCACGGAGTCCGCGAGCATCACCACGCCCACGCTGCCCTCTATCCCGGTCACGCCGACCAGCGGCGCCGCGGCCCCGCTCGCCCCGGCCTCCAGTTCGCCGTGGGTGAGCGCGTACCCGGGGTCGGTCACCAGGCCCTGGCGGGCGGCCAGGATGGCGCGGCCCGCGGCGCCCCGGTCCAGGGGGTGCCGGAAGCCCGTCCGGTACGCGACGTGGTAATCCGTCCACGTGGGCTCGACCACCGCCACCGCGAGGGCCTCCGAGCCGTCGACGAGGGTCAGGTGGGCCGTCGCCCCTATGTCCTCGGCGAGCGAACGCAGCGCGGGCAGCGCCGCCTCCCGCACCAGTGGATGCACCTGGCGGCCCAGGCGCAGCACGCCGAGGCCGACGCGGGCGCGCCCGCCGAGGTCGCGTCGTACGAGGGCGTGCTGTTCGAGCGTGGCGAGCAGGCGGTACACCACGGTGCGGTTCACGCCGAGCTTGTTGGACAGCTCGGTGACCGTGAGGCCATGGTCGGTGTCGGCCAGCAGCTTGAGGACGCGCAGTCCTCGGTCCAGCGTCTGGGATGTCTCCGCGGTCACGACGCCCACTCCTTTGGTGAGGGTCGGCGACCTCCTTACGCGGCGGTTGCGCCGCCGGTCCCGTGGGCGACGCGCGTCAGAGGCCGCCGGTCGGAACACCGGCTGCGCTCCGCGGCGGCGCTGCCACGGGGCGTGTGCGTGTGTCGGGGACAGTAGCGAGATCGTCCCGCTCAGCGGAAGACTCAGTCCAGAATCCGGGCATGGGGGCGCCCGCACCGCCCCCATCTGCCCCGTTACGCGTGGCGCGCCGATCCGGACAGGCGTACGACATCCGCACAAGCCCTCCGCACTCGGAACGCCCCGCTCCCGGCCCCCGAGCCGAACGGGCTCACTTCATGCGGGTGGCCCACTCCTGGACCTTCGCGATGCGCTGCCGCAGCTGCCCCGCCGTGGCCTCCGCGCTCGGCGGCCCGCCACACGTGCGCCGCAGCTCGGTGTGGATCACGCCGTGCGGCTTCCCGCTCTGATGGACGTACGCGCCGACCATCGTGTTCAGCTGCTTGCGCAACCCGAGCAGTTCCTTGTGGGAGACCACGGGACGCCGCTCGGCGGGCAGTTCGAGCAGGTCGGCTTCCTCGTCCGGCTTCTTGCGGCTGTGCGCGATCTGCCGGGCCTGCCGCTTCTGGAGCAGCATCTGCACCTGGTCGGGTTCGAGGAGACCGGGGATGCCGAGATAGTCCTGCTCCTCCTCGCTCCCCGGATGCGCCTGCATGCCGAACTCGGCGCCGTCGAAGAGCACCCGGTCGAAGACGGCCTCGGACTCCAGCGCCTCGAAGGAGAACTGCTCCTGCTCGCCGGTGTCCTCGTCCTCCTGCTTGTTCGCCTCGTCCATCTCCTTCTCGGACTCGGCGTAGGGGTCCTCCTCCCCCTCCTTCTTCGGCTTGTCGAGGGCGTGGTCGCGCTCGACCTCCATCTCGTTGGCGAAGGTCAGCAGGTCGGGGACGGTCGGCAGGAAGACGGACGCGGTCTCGCCGCGCCGCCGGGACCGCACGAAGCGGCCGACGGCCTGCGCGAAGAACAGCGGCGTGGAGATCGTCGTCGCGTAGACACCCACCGCGAGGCGCGGCACGTCGACGCCTTCGGACACCATGCGGACGGCGACCATCCACCGGTCGGTGCTCGCGCTGAAGTCGTCGATGCGCTTCGAGGCGCCGGTGTCGTCGGAGAGGACGACCGTGGCCTTGCTCCCGGTGATCTCGCGGATCAGCTTGGCGTAGGCGCGCGCGGAGTCCTGGTCGGAGGCGATGACGAGCCCGCCCGCGTCGGGGATGGCCTTCCTGACCTCGGTGAGCCGCGTGTCGGCGGCCTTGAGGACGTTCGGCATCCACTCGCCGCGCGGGTCGAGCGCGGTGCGCCAGGCCTGCGAGACGGCGTCCTTGGTCATCGGCTCGCCGAGCCGCGCGGCGATCTCGTCGCCGGCCTTCGTACGCCACCGCATGTTGCCCGAGTACGACAGGAAGATCACCGGCCGCACGACGCCGTCGCCGAGCGCGCTGCCGTAGCCGTAGGTGTAGTCGGCGGCGGAGCGCCGGATGCCGTCGTTCCCTTCTTCGTACGTGACGAAGGGGATCGGGTTGGTGTCGGACCGGAAGGGCGTACCGGTGAGCGCGAGGCGCCGGGTCGCGGGCTCGAAGGCTTCGAGGCAGGCCTCGCCCCAGGACTTCGAGTCACCGGCGTGGTGGATCTCGTCCAGGATGACGAGGGTCTTGCGCTGCTCGGAGCGGTTGCGGTGCAGCATCGGGCGTACGCCGACACCCGCGTACGTCACGGCGACGCCGTGGTACTCCTTGCTGAGCGGTCCCGCGCTGTACTCGGGGTCCAGCTTGATGCCTATACGGGCCGCCGCCTCGGCCCACTGCTTCTTGAGGTGCTCGGTGGGCGCGACCACGGTGACCTGCTGCACGACATGGTGGTGCAGCAGCCACGACGCGAGCGTGAGCGCGAACGTCGTCTTGCCGGCGCCGGGGGTGGCGACGGCGAGGAAGTCTCGCGGCTGCTCCTGGATGTACTTCTCCATCGCCCCCTGCTGCCAGGCACGCAGCTTGTTGGCGGTGCCCCAGGGGGCGCGGCCGGGGAAGGCCGGGGAGAGGTGGTGGGAGGAGTTGGCGGCGGCGCTGGTGGTAGTCACGGTCTCCGGGTTTTTACGGCTCGGGTACGTAAGACAACCGGGCCACCCTACCGGTGAGATGTTGACGTACCGCCGAGTTCAGGGCGGCTGCCGGGGCGGGTGCGACGGGTGTCACATGACGGCTCAGGGCTTGCGCTCCGTCAGCCGGGTGCCCACCCACGCCCCCACCAGGGCGACCGCGGCCATGGGCAGGAAGACGGCGACGAAGGCGGCCGGGTGCGAGGCCGAGACGCCGTCCGGGCCGTGGCCCGCGCCCACCGTGCCGCCGCCGAGCGCGGCGAACGCGGCGCCACCGACCGCGAGCAGCAGGACGTTCGAGAGTCCGTCGGAGATCTGGAGCGCGGCCGAATTCGACCCCGCGTCCTCGGGCGGCGAGAGCCGGAGCAGCAGCACGCTCGTGGAGGCGATGACCGTGCCCATGCCGAAGCAGCCGAGGCCCCAGGCGACCGCAATGATCCACACGGGCACGGCCGCGATGAGGACGGTGGGCGCGGCGGCTATGGACGCGGCGACGAGCACCATCCCCGTCGCCACGAACCGCGTCCGGTAGGGCTCCATGCGGGGCCGCGACTGTACGTAGGACCCGAGCGCCCAGGTCGCCCCGCCCACGGCGATCGAGAGCCCGGCCATGGTCGGGCTCAGCCCCCGCTGCGTGACGAGCATCAGCGGCACGAAGGACTCGGCCGCGATGAACGACCCCGCGGCCACCCCGCGCAGCAGCACCACGGAGGGCAGGCCACGGGCGGCGCGGTACGTGCCGCGCGGCAGCAGTCCGAGGACGGCGGGCACGAGGACGACGGCGCCGAGCACCGCCGGGAGCAGCGAGAACCACCGCAGGTCCTGACCCGCGTACTGAAGGAGCGCGGCCCCCAGCGAGATCCCGAGCGCCAGGCGGATGCGGCGCCGGTCGAAGGGGGCGACGGGCGCCGACGCGTCGACGGGCCCGGCGGCGGTCCGCCGGATCGCGGGCAGCGCGAGGGCGAGCGGCACGACGACGAGAACGGGGATGCCGACGAAGACCCACCGCCACCCGAGGTGCTCGGTGACGGTGCCGGACACCAGCGGCCCGACGACGGACGGCACGACCCAGCTCGCCGCGAAGGCGGCCATGATGGCGGGCCGCAGCCGCTCCGGATACGCCCGGCTGACGACGACGTACAGCGCGACGATGACGAGCCCGCCGCCGAGCCCCTGCACGGCGCGTCCCGCGATGAACAGCCACATCACGCTCGCGGTCCCGCTCAGCAGCAGCCCCGCCGCGAAGAGCGAGATGCCGCCCGCCAGCGGCCCGAGCGGCCCGCGCCGGTCGGCCCACTGCCCGCTGAACACCATGCCGAAGAGGCTGGTGGTGAAGTACCCCGAGAACGCGAAGGCGTACAGCGCGACCCCGTCCAGCTCCCGTGCGGCGATCGGCATCGCCGTCCCGACGGCGGTCGCCTCGAAGGCGATCAGCAGCACGACGGAGACGATGCCGATGCTGAGGGCGCGGTAGGGCTTGCCCAGGACGCCGGGGCCCTCCGGGCGGGGCGGGGCGGTGGTTTCGGCGGCGACGCCAGTCTCGGTCATGCGCCTCAGGGTAAGAGGCGTGGGCGTGTTTTACCCCTGTCCGGAGGCGGGGGTTCAGTGGGCCCTTGGTCGTACGTCCGCGAGGAAGCGGGACCAGGTGGCGGGGGTGACGGTGAGGTGGGGGGCGGTGGGGGTCTTGGAGTCGCGGATGTGGATGGAGGTGGGGGTGGGGGCGGCGACCTCGACGCAGTCCTCGCCCTCACTGCTGCTGCTGTAGCTGCTCTTGTGCCAGCCCTGCGCGACCTCTACGCAGTCCTCGCCGTTACTGCTGCTGCTGTAGCTGCTCTTGCGCCAGTCCAGGGCGACTTCAACGCAGTCGTTGGGGTCGCTGCTGCTGCTGTAACTGCTCGTGAACCAGTGCAGCTCGGAACCGGGTCCAGCAGCGGCTTCGCGGATCATGTCTCTCCCAGCACTTGCTCGATAAAGGCCAATGACTCCCGCGGCGGGAGAGCCTGGGCCCGGATGATGCCATACCGCAGTTCGAGGATACGGAGCTGCTTCGGGTCCGAGACAGGGCGGCTGTTGAACACACCGTCAGAACGCCCCATTGCGGTGCCGTCGCCGAATTTGAGCACCTCGATCAAGCCTGCCGTTCCCGGGTGACCCACGTGGTCGGTCGGCATTACCTGGATCTCGACGTTCGACAACTGCCCCAACTCCAGCAGCCGTTCGAGCTGCCGACGCAGCACCATTCTCCCTCCGATCGGGCGCCGAAGCGTCACCTCTTCTTGGACAAAGCTGAGATCCGGGGAAGGCGTACGGTCGAAGATGGACCGCCGGGCCATGCGCGCCGCCAGTGCCCGCTCCATCTCACTGCTGGACAGCGCGGGCCGCCATGTACCGAGCAGCGCCCGCGCATACTCTTCCGTCTGCAACAACCCATGGATGTTGTGGTTGCTGTAGAGGCAGACCTCGACCGCCCGCTCCTCCAGCTTCGCCAGTTGCCGCACCTTCTTCGGATACCTGGCCTCCCGCATCTTCGGCTTCATCGCGGAGACCAGCCCCTCCGCCCGCAGCACCCCATCCGCCATGTCCAGATACTCGGGCCGAGGAATCCGCACCCCGCGCTCGATCTTCCGGACCATGTCCTCCCCGTAGCCGACCGCGTCGGCGAACTCCGCGACGCGGAGCCCCGCCGCCTCCCTCCGCAGCTTCAGGTGCTGGCCGACCATCTCGACCGCCGCACTGATCTCGTCCTCGGGGTCGACATCCCAACCGGGTTCGTCGACACCGTCGTTGCGTGCTTCCACCGCGCCCACCTCCGACGTCCGTCCAGGTCCAACGCGCACTCGTACCCGTACGTCACCCAAGACAGCCGAGACAACGCGGGACAAGCGTGGGACAAACGCGATACGCACGGCCCGCAGCACTGTTCACGGCGCACTCGCACGGCCACTCTGAGTGACGTGAACCAAGAGACCGCCGGGGTGCAGAGCCCCGCCCCCACACACCAGTTCACGGTCCTGCTCTCCGCCACCCGCAGAGGCGCCCGCCTGGCCCGGCTGCTGGCGCGGGAGCAACTCCGCAGCTGGGAGCGCCCCTACGAAACCGCGGAGCACATCGTCGCCGAGCTGGCGAACAACGCCGTGCTGCACGGCCACGTGCCCGGCAGGAGCTTCCGCCTCGCTCTAATGCTCACCGGCACGGACACGCTCCGTATCGAGGTGACGGACGCGAGGACGGACCGCCACCCGCCGAGCACCGCCCAACGACCGCTGCCGGAGGCCGAGTCGGGCCGGGGCCTCCTCCTGGTGGAGGCCCTGTCGGACCGCTGGGGCACGACGGACGGCCCCGCCCCCTGCAAAACCGTCTGGGCGGAACTGACCTCCCCGCCCCCGATCAGCCGACACTCGGCTTGCTGAACTCCTCGATCAGTACGGGGTACTGCTCGCCCCCGTGTCCCGCCGCGATGGCCCGGTCCGCCATCGCCTTGAACAGCTTCGGGAGTTCCGCGTTGATGCCCGCCGCCTCGCTCTCCTCGATCAGGTGGGCCATGGACCGCGCGTCGGTCTCCAGAGCGGCGACGTCGGCGGGGAAGGAACCCTTGTCGACCTGCTCGGCGTAACCGGGCAACCAGTCGGCGACACCGGCGGCCATCAGCCGGGCGAACGGCGCGTACGTCACGGCGTCGACACCGGCGGTCCTGAGCAGGGCGGTGCCCTGGAGCCAGGCGTTCAGGACGCTCCACATCATGGCCAGGCCCGCCACGTCGTACAGCGACGCGAGACCGGGGTCGTCGCCGAGGTAGGTGAGGGTGCCGAGCGCTTCGAGTACGGGTTCGTGCGCCTCGAAGTCCGCTCGGGGCCCGCTGTGCAGGATGACCGCGTCGGCGGTCCCGATCACCGGCGGGATGGCCATGAGGGCGCCGTCGAGGTAGCGGGCGCCGCGCCGCTCGGCCCGGCTGGCGGCCTCCCGGGCCTGGGCCGAGTCACCCGAGGTGAGGTTGACCAGCGTTGTACCGTCCAGGTCGACGTCGCTCGCGCCGAGGAGTTCGCGTACGGCTTCGTAATCGGTGACGCAGAGGACGGTCAAGGGGCTCGCCTTGAGCGCGGCGGCGATTGATGGGGCCAACGACGCCCCCTCGGACACCAGTTGATCGGCCTTGGCGGCCGTACGGTTCCAGACGGTGGTGGGGTGACCGGCCTTCAGGAACGCGGCGGCGAGCGCCTGGCCCATCAGTCCGAGGCCGATGACTGTCACGGGGGTTTCGCTTCGGTTGCTCATGACAGGATCTTCAACGTTCATACCGGTGTGAAGGTCAAGCGAGGGCGCGATGTTGATCGGGGAACTCAGCCGCCGGGCGGGCGTAAACGCCCACCAGTTGCGCTACTACGAGGCCCAGGGCCTGCTGGAGGCCGGCCGGGGTGCGAATGGCTACCGCGAGTACGACGAGAGCGCCGTGCTGCGCGTGAAGCAGATCCGGCACCTGCTGGGCGCCGGCCTGTCCTCGGAGGACATCGCGTACGTACTGCCGTGCGCGCTCGGGGAGGCACCGGAGCTGCCGGGGTGCCCCGAGCTGCTGACCGCGATGCGGGGGCGGCTGCGGCGGCTGGAGGACCAGATGGCCACGCTCGCCGGGTCCCGCGACGCCCTCACCCGGTACATCGACGCCGCCGAGCGGATGGGCGGCGACAGTTACCCGCCCTTCGACGGCGCCGCGTCGTAGGTCATCCGGTCAGCCCATGCTGCGCGCCCCGTCCAGCGCCTCGCGGATGATGTCGGCGTGGCCCGCGTGCTGCGCGGTCTCGCCGATGATGTGCAGCAGCGTGCGGCGGGCCGACCAGCGTGTGCCGGGCTTGGTCCAGGGGGCCTCCGGCAGCGGGTAGGTCACGTCGAGGGAGGGCAGGCCGGCGACCATCTCGTCGGTGCGGCGGGCGGCTTCGGCGTAGGCGTCCAGCACGCCCGCCAGCGTCTCGCCGGGCAGCATGCGGAACTCGTCGGCCCGCCGCGCCCAGTCCGCCTCGGTCATGTCGGTCACCCCGACCAGCGCGGACGGGCCCTCCAGAATGAAGGCGCCCCACCTCTTCTCGACCGAGGTGACGTGCTTGATCAGCCCGCCCAGGCATAGCTCGCTCGCCGTGGTGCGCAGCCCGGCCTGCTCGTCGGTGAGGTCGCGGGTGGTGTACCGCAGCGCCTCCCGGTGCCCGTCCAACGCGTCCAGCAGATCGTGCATGGTCTCCGCCTTCCCTACGTACTGCTCCGCCATCAGGGAGGAACGCTACGAGCGAAGTAGGCCAATCTCAGACCTACTTGAGGTCATGCCGGATCGCGGACCCACGCGTCCCGGCTACCCCCGCCCCTAAAGACAAAGAACCAGGGAAAGAACCAACCCCACCCGTCCCCCACCGAATCCACTCACCTGACCGATCGCGCGCGCGATCAGTCGGACGGGTGATCGACACCAACTCCGCTGGTGATCAAGGGGTTTGGTCGGGCAAGGTCGGCGACAACAGCAAACGGCCCCCGCCGGGACGGCAATCCCAAGGCGAGGGCCTGATCACCCAGGAAGAACGGACCTTCCCGATGACTGCCCAGCAGCTTAACGCCCCCTCGCGCGCCCGGTCCCCCCGCTCCGGGCACTCCCACCGTTCCCGGAACGGAGTCGGCCACGTGAACGAACACCATCCGGACCAGTTCACCGTCGTGGGAAACCACCTGGCCCAGCACCCCGAGCTGACCCTGACGGCGATCGGCCTGGCCACGCACATCCAGTCCCTGCCCGAGGGCTCGCCGGTCAGCATCAAGGCCCTGGCGGCGAAGTTCCCGGAAGGCGAGACCCGCATCGCGGCAGCCCTGCGGGAGTTGGAGGCGCACGGCTATCTCGCCCGGATCAAGGAACGCACGCCGTCCGGCCGGATCGTCACCCGCACCCTCTCGTACAACAAGCCCCAGCCCCGCCCCGCCGCCGCCCCTCCTGCTCGCCGCGCTCCCGCGCCCGAACCCGAGGAGCCCGAACCAGCGACGTCACTCCCCGCACGGGCCCCGCGGCCGCACCCCGCAGCCGACTTACTGACGGGCCTGCGCGCCGACGACCCCCGGCTCCTCCTCACCGCACGCGACATCCACCGCCTCACCCCAGCCGTCACCGCCTGGCTGGAACGCGGCGTCGCCCCCGAAGCCGTACGCCACGTCCTCACCACGGCCCTGCCGGACGAGCCGATCCGCCACCCGGCGGCCTTCCTGACCCACCGCCTGACGGAACTCCTGCCACCACCCCTGCCCGCGGCGCGCGTCGGGCCGCCCCGCCCGGCACCACTCCAGAACTGCGACGGCTGCGACCACGCCTTCCGGTCACCGGAGCCGGGTCACTGCGCCGCGTGCCGCGCCCGGGAACGAGCAGCCGCCTAGCATGAAAGTCATGACTCCTGCTTCAGGCCACGAACGACAAGGAGCGAGCGACATGACCGTCGCCCCGAGCGACAAGGACGTGGCCGGCCACGCTTACCGGACCATGCGGGAGTTCGTGCGATCGATGGACGACACCCTTCCGGGCAAATTCGAGATCACCAAAGAAGGAATCGTCCACGACATGATGTCGCCGACCGGACCTCATGAGCTCACCGCGCTGCGCATCCGGAAACGCCTGGAGAAGGTCATGCCGGAAGAGCTGGTGGCGCACACCGGGACCCCCGACGTCGAAGCCCTGCCGGAAGGGATCATGCGGCACCCCGACGTCATGGTGATCGCCGAGGCCGACATGGAGATCCAGGGCGCGTTCGACCCACGGACGCTCATCGCGGCCGTCGAGGTCGTCTCCCGCTCCAACCCCGACAACGACTGGGTCGGCAAGATGCGGGACTACCCGCTCCTGGGCATCCCCACCTACGTGATCTTCGACCCCCGCACCGGCTCGGGCGCGGTCATGACCGACATCCACGCCACACCGGAAGGCCCCCGCTACGCGACCCGCAAGGACTTCGTCTACGGCGAGCCCGTCACGATCGCGGAGTGGACCATCCCCACGGACAACCTGCCGAGGTACACCTGAGCGCCCGTCATGAACGGCGCATGGCAGTCACATTGCGGACCCGGCCGTTCCCTTGAGCCCCCCGCCGGGCCCCGGCTACGTTCAAGGAGTCAGGTCAACGACTTGGCCGTGTGCCCGAGTGGCTGAGGGGCTGGACTGCAAATCCAGTAACGCGGGTTCGATTCCCGCCACGGCCTCCAGGGCGGGGCTCAGGCGACCCGCGCCTCATCCAGCCGCCCCAGCACCGCGTCCACCGTCTCCTCCACGCTCATCTCCGAGCTGTCCAGCCAGAGCCCGAGCCGCGGGGTCGTCTCGCGCAGGCCCGTGTCCAGGTCCTGGACCGTCCACGCGCCGTAGCCCGTCTTGCCGCGGCCGGCCTCGCGGGCGGCGACCACGTCGGGGCGTGGGGCGAGCACGATCACGTGGAGGGGGCGCGTGCGGACGAGGTCCACGTACGTCTTCAGCTGCTCGCCCAGGATGACGTCCTGGACGACCGCCGTGAAACCGGCACGCGCGTACGCGTCCGCCGTGGACGCCGACAGGCCGTACCGCAGGGCGAGTTGAGCCTCCGCCTCTCCGCCGGCTCCCGGTTCGTACTCCACGCCGCCCGAGACGATCATGCGGCGGTAGACGTCGCCCCGCACATGCGCTGCCTTCGGCAGCCGCTCGGCCAGCGCCTGCGCCACCGTGGACTTGCCGGACGCCATGATGCCGGTGATGACGATGACGCCGGTGGGGAGGGAGACAGTCATGCCGCTCATGGTGCCACCGGGGTCCGGCTCGCCACTATCGATTACTGCGCCACCGCCGCCTGCGGGCGGATCGGGAGGCGGTTGACCGGGCGGCCCGTCGCCGCGCGTACCGCCGAGGCGATCGCCGCCGGGGAGGTGACCACCGGGACCGCGCTGGCCGCCTTCGCGCCGAAGGGGGCGACGACGTCCCGCTCCTCCACCAGCTTCACGATGCGGATGTCGGGGGTGTCCAGGGATGTGGGCAGCGCGTACCCGGTGAGGTCGGGGTGGCGGACCAGGCCGCGCGGGGTGCGGAGGTTCTCCGTGAGCGCCGCGCCCACGCCCTGCGTGACGCCCGCCTCGATGCGGGTCCTCAGCTGGGCCGGATTCAGGATGCGGCCCACGTCCTGGGCTACGGCCAGCTCGACGACCCGTACGGAACCGAGCTCGATGTCCACGTCGACCACCGCGCGGATCGCGCAGAACGCCATGCCCACGAAGGCATCGCCCTGCCCGGCCTCGTCCAGCGGCTCGGTGGGGTGCGGGCGGCACTGGGCGGTGGCCCACAGTTCCTTGCCGTCCAGCGCCTCGGTGACCGTCGTGGACAGTACGCCGTCGTACGAAGTGATCTTGCCGTCCGTGATCTGGAGCAGCTCGGTGGACATGCCGAACTTGTGGGCCAGCGGCTGGAGCAGCTGGGTCCTGACCATCTTCGCCGCGCGCTCCACCGCGCCGCCCGACACCCAGGTGTGGCGGCCGCGGCAGCTCGGGCCCGCCGGGGGCTGGTCCGTGTCGACGGGGGCCACGCGCACATCCTCGATGCCCAGCGTCTCCTGGACGATCTGGCGGGCCAGCGTCGCGAAGCCCTGGCCGGTCTCGACGGCCGCGCAGATCACCGTCGCGACGCCGTCGTGGACCTTCACCGTGGCCGTGGAGACCTCGTCCGCGCCTTCCGCGCCGAGGAGCTGGACCATGCCGAGGCCGTAGCCGACACCGCGCCGCACGGCGGCCGGTTCGCCCGCGCCCTCGGGGCCGCCCGGCAGCAGCCACTCGTCCACGGGGGTGTCCTTGGGCAGCTCGGGGAGGGGGAAGTCCCGCACCGCGGCGAGGAGTTCGGCCACGGGGGCCGGGCACGTCACCGTCTGGCCGGTGGGCATGATGTCGCCGGTCGCCATGGCGTTGCGCAGCCGCAGCTCGGCCGGGTCGACGCCCAGCTTCTTGGCGATCTTGTCCATCTGGGCCTCGTACGCGGCACACACCTGCATGGCGCCCTCGCCCCGGACGTGTCCGGACGGCGGGTTGTTCGTACGGACCGCCCAGCCCTCGATGAAGGCGTTCGGTACGACGTAGGGGCCGCAGGCGAAGGAGACGGCCGCGGCCAGGGCCTCCGCCGACGTGTCCGCGTACGCGCCCGCGTCCAGCAGGATCTGTGCCTCCACCTTCACCAGGCGGCCCTCGGCGTCCGCGTGGTGGCGGTAGCGCAGCAGGGTGGGGTGGCGGTGGGCGTGGCCGAGGAAGGACTCCTCGCGGGTCGCGGTGAGCTTGACGGGGCAGCCGGTGCGCAGCGCGAGCAGGCCGAGCGGCAGCTGGAAGCTCGCGTCCTCGCGGTCGGCGGTGGCGCCCGGGACGCCCGTGACGACAACCTTGACCTGGTCGGCGGGGAGGCCGTAGCAGGCGGCGGCGCGGTCGCGGTCGGCGTGCGGGTCGGTGGAGGCGACGTACAGCTCCACTCCCCCGTCGGGGCGCGGCACCGCGAGGCCCGCCTCCGCGCCGATCGGCGCCGGGTCCTGGCGGCCGATGCGGTACAGCCCCTCGACGACGAGCTCGCCGACCGCCTCCGGGTCGCCGTGCCGCAGCGGGATGTGGCGGATCAAGTTGCCGTCGGGGTGCAGCGGTTCGGCCTCGAAGGCCTTCTCCGGGTCGGTGACCGGCTCAAGCACCTCGTACTCGACGATGACGGCGGCGGCCGCCATGCGCGCGGTGTCGGGGTGGTCGGCGGCCACGGCGGCGATCGGCTCGCCGTGGTGGCGTACGACGTCGGAGGCGAAGACCGGCCGGTCCGGCGTCCGGCGGCCGTGCAGCGCGTCGCCGGGCACGTCCTCGTGGGTGATGACGCTGTGCACGCCCGGCATCTCCAGGGCGTGGCTGGTGTCGACGGAGACGATGCGCGCGTGCGCGTACGGGGAGCGCAGCACCGCCGCCCACAGCAGGCCCTCGGCCCACAGGTCGGCGGCGTAGGGGAAGGTGCCCTCCGTCTTGGCGCGGCACTCCGCCGACGGCAGGGACGCGCCGATGCCGTGCGGCAGCGGCTCGCCGCCCGGCGCGGTGTCGGCGGGTGCGGCCGCGGTGCCGGTGTCCTCGCTCACGCCTGGCCTCCGTCCTCGTACGCGGTCTGGTGGACGCCACCGGCGCCCGGTGGTGCCTGATGCGGGATGCGGGCCTCTTCGGCCCGCTCGTCCTGCGCGGCGGCCGTGTCGGCGGCGGCGGACGCCTGCCGCTCGGCGACCACCTCGCGCACGGCGTCGAGCACGCCCCGGTAGCCCGAGCAGCGGCACAGATTGCCGCACAGCGCGCGGCGGGTCTCCAGCTCGCTGGGGGCGGGGTTGCCCTCCAGGAGGTCGTGCACGGTCATGGCCATGCCCGGCACGCAGAAGCCGCACTGCACGGCGCCGCACGCGGCGAGCGCACGCTGCACGTCGGAGGGCTGCCCGTCGGTGGCCAGGCCCTCGACGGTGCGGATCTCGCTGCCCGCGGTGGTGGCGGCGGGCACCAGGCAGGAGGCGACGAGGCGGCCGTCCACCTGGACGTTGCACGCCCCGCACTCACCTTGCGAGCAGCCGTCCTTGGCGCCCGCGAGGCCGAGCCGCTCCCGCAGGACGTAGAGCAGGGACTCACCGATCCAGGCGTCCGTGACGGGGCGGTCGGTGCCGTTCACGCGCAGGACGTAGGAGCCGAGGGGGTGGTCGTCGTGGAGGGGGTTGGGCGCGATGACGGGGGCGTCGTCGGTCGCCTCTGCCGTCTCGGTCGCGTCTGCCGCCCCTGCCGTCTCGGTCGTCTCTGCCGTCGCCTTCTCCGCCGCCTGCGTCTCACCGGACTCGACGGGCTCACCGGACTCGTCGGGCTCGGCGGCCGTGTCGAGCGCCTCGTCCGTCGTGTCGGGCAGGGCCGGCGCGTCCGGCCCGTCCGCGGGCTCCACGGCAGCTTCGGGCGCCGCTTCCGGCACCGCTTCGGCGTCGGTCTCCGGGGCGGCCTCGGCCACGTCGACCTGCTCGGCGGCCTCGAACTCGTCCGTCGGCTCCGAGGACTCCAGGACCTCCGCGATCTCGGCGGCCTCCGCGGCCTCCTGGGCGGCCTCGACGGCGTCCTGCGCGGCTTCGACGGCCTCCGCCGCGTGAGCGGCCTGCGCGGCCTGCGCCGCCCGCGCCGCCTCGGCCCCCGACTGCCCGGCGGGCGGCACGCTGACCGCCCGCAGCAGCGTCGTCTGCTCGAACCGGCTCTCCTGCGGCTCCTGCCGAGGTGCCTCGGCGTGGGCCTGCTCCCTGGCTTCCTGGAACTCCGGCGCTTCCTGGAGCTGGTGCGCGGCCTCCTGGGGCTGTGCGCCCCAGGGCGCACCGGTCCCCGCGCCCGTCGCCCACGGCGCGGGCGCGCCGCCCGGCAGGGTCGCGGGCGGCATGCCGCTTCCGGCCCAGGCGTCGTGCTGCGTCCGCGCGGGGTAGGCCAACTCGCCGGCCTGCGAGGACGCCGTGTACTCGCCCGACTCGTCCGGCAGATCACCGCCGGCGACGGGAATCGACCACTGCCCGGTGATGTCGGAGGAGGGCGCGGCGACGCCCTGCCCGTACTGCTGCCCGTAGCCCTGACTGTGGTCCTGGCCGTGGTCCTGACCGTGCGCGTGGCCCTGGTCGTACCCGGGCTCGTACTCCTGCTGCTCGTAGCCCTGAGCCTGCTGCTCGTACTCCTGCCCGTACGCCTGCCGCTCCGCCGCGTCGCCGTCGGTGAAGCTCCACTGTCCGGTCGCCCGGGGGTCGTAGCCGTGGTGCTGGTCCTGCTGGTGGGGCTGCTGTTCGGCGTGGGGCCGCTGCGCCGTGCCCGCGTCGGGCCAGCCCACCGTCTGGTGCCCGCCGCCCGCCGCGCCCGTCACCTCGGGCGGCATGACCCAGGTGCCGGTCGCCGCCGGGTCGGTGGCGTCCGACGTGGTCGGGGTGACCGTTATCTGCGGCGGCACATAGCCGTGGCCCGGCGCGGCGAGCGGGGTGTCGAGCATGCCCTCGGGGAGCTGCACGAACGCCGTGGCGTCCGAGTCGTACTCGCCCTGCGGATGCGGCTGCCAGCCGCCGCCGTTGTGGGTGTTCCGGTCGTCGCTCACGACAGCGCCCTCCCCAGTGCTCGTCGGGCCAGCGCGGCGACGGTGCGCCGCAGGTGCAGTACGGCGGGCGTCAACGGCTGTTCGGTGCCGTCGGCCGCCGGGGGCTGGTCGGGGATGCAGGCGGCGGCGACGTACTCGCCGAAGGCGGTGACCGCCTCCGGCACGAGGCTGCCGCGCCCGCCGTCCCAGTCGATCAGGGAGGCGACCCACTGCTCGGCCTCCAGGGGCCGCAGCGGCATGGGCGCGATGGCGCCGACCGCGCAGCGCACACCGCGCCGGGCGGGGTCGAGGACCAGCGCGACGGACGCGGTGGCCCGGCCGGGGCCGGTGCGCCCGGTGGCCTTGAGGAAGACCTGGGGGGCGTGCAGCAACGGCACGCGCACGAAGCCGATGAGCTCGCCGGGGCGGAGCATCTCCATGCCCGCGAGCAGGTGCGAGACGGGGACCTCGCGGCGGGCGCCGCCGGGTCCCGCGATGATCAGGACGGCTTCGAGGGCGGCGAGGACGGGCAGCGCGTCGCCGGTGGGCGCGGCCGAGGCGATGTTGCCGCCGAGGGTGCCCGCGTTGCGGATCTGGGGCGGTCCCGCGGCGCGCGCGGCGGCGGCCAGGGCGGGGATCAGCGCGGCGAAGTCGGGGCGGCCCATGCGGGCGTGGGTGAGGCCGGCGCCGAGCAGGGCGTGGCCGTCCTGGTACTGCCAGCCGCGGATCTCGCTGATGCGGCCGAGGCCGACGAGGGCGGCGGGGCGCAGCTGTCCGGAGTTGACGGAGGTCATCAGGTCCGTGCCGCCGGCGACGGGCACGGCGGCGGGCATGGCGGCGAGTGCCGCCACGGCCTCGTCGAGCGTGGCGGGCAGCTTCACCGACCGCGGTGTCTGTGCCGCCTGCGGTGCGTGCGTGGTCAAAACCGGCTGCCCCTTCCCGATGCCCGGCCGCGTACTTCACCTACGTCGCGTACGTGAAGTGCTCGCCGTTCGCGACGTGTCACCGTTACGCCTGTTCCGCCGTACGGTACGTGCTCACAACCCGGACGTGGCAACTCTGGCACATCTTCGCCGGGGGCCGACGCGGGGGTCCGCTAGGAGGCATTCGTCCCCAGACCAGGGGGATATGCCGTTTTCGCACTGCTTCCGGCGGCCCGCGTTCGGGGCAACGGGCCGCCGGTTCCGCGCACCCGGACGGGCCCTCACACGTTCGGGGGCGGCCCCTCGATCGGGCGGCCGAGGTCGCTGTTGGTCAGTCCTTCGGGGGCCGGCCGCCGCTGCCGGGGCAGAGGGCCGCCCGGCGGGCGGTAGTCGACCCCCAGGGCGTCAAGTCGCGCGTAGTGGGCCTCCATGCGGCGGCCGAAGTCCGCGAAGTCCCGTTCGGCGGGGGCCGGCAGGCGGCGCCAGGCCACCTCGCAGAAGGCGGCGAGGCGCGGGAACACCTGGTAGTCGACGCGGTCCTGGTTCTCCATCACCTCGGTCCAGACGTTGGCCTGGGTGCCGATGACGTGCGCGGCCTCCTCCTCCGTCAGCTCCGCGGGGACGGGTTCGAAGCGGTAGACGTCTTCGAGCGTGCGGACGAATCCGATGGGCATCGGCTCGTCGGGGCCGCCGTCCTGCCGGTGGTCCAAGTAGACCTGCTGTTCGGGGCACATGATGACGTCGTGGCCCGACTTGGCCGCGGCGATGCCGCCCCGGTAACCGCGCCAGGAGGAGACGGTGGCGCCTTCGGCGAGGCCGCCCTCCAGGATCTCGTCCCAGCCGATGAGCCGCCGCCCGCGCTCGGTGAGCCAGGTGTCGAAGTGCCGGATGAACCAGCTCTGGAGCCCGTCCTCGCCATCGACCCCGAGCTCCTTGATGCGGGCCTGCGCGGCGGGCGACGCCTTCCACTGGTCCCTGGGGCACTCGTCGCCGCCGACGTGGACGAAGGTGGACGGGAAGAGGTCGAGGATCTCCTCGAAGACACCTTCGTAGAAACGGAGTACGTCCTCGGTGGGCGCGAGGACGTTCTTGCTGACGCCCCAGGTGTCCCAGACTGTGAGCGCCCCGGTGTCGACGACGTCCGTGTTGCCGAGATGCGGGTAGGCGCTGATGGCGGCCTGCGAGTGGCCCGGGATGTCGATCTCGGGGACGACGGTGATGTGCAGGGAGTCGGCGTACGCGACGATCTCGCGGATGTCGTCCTGCGTGTAGAAGCCGCCGTGCGGGCGCTCCTCCCACAGCGGCGAGTTGCGGTGACCCCACTTGGAGCGCGCCCGCCACGAACCGGTCTCCGTCAGCTTGGGGTGGCGCTTGATCTCCACGCGCCAGCCCTGGTCGTCGGTGAGGTGGAAGTGGAAGACGTTGAGCTTGTGGGCGGCGAGCAGGTCGAGGTAGCGCAGGACGCCGTCCTTCGGCATGAAGTGCCGTGCCACGTCGAGCATCATGCCGCGCCAGCCGAAGCGGGGCGCGTCCTCGATGACGCACGCGGGCAGGGAGTGCCGTGCGCCGGGCCGCAGTCGCGCGCGCCGGAAGGCGTCGGGGCCGAAGAGCTGGCGGAGGGTCTGGGCGCCCCAGAAGACGCCCGAGGCCGCGCCGCCGCGGATCTCGACGCGGGCCTCGTCGATGGTGAGCCGGTACGCCTCCGGCTCCAGGGCGGCGTCCACCAGCAGGGAGACGGAGCCACCCGCTCCCTCGGCGCCGGGGGTGAGCGGGAGCCCGAGCGCGGCGCCGAGCGTGGCGCGGAGCCAGCGTTCGGTGGACTCGGTGCCGGGGCCTGCCCACAGGGTGGTGGCGGGGCCGGCGGCGAAGGAGGAACCAGGCACGGCCTCGGCGCGTGCGGGCGCCGGGATGAGTTCAGCGAGCGGCGCGAAGCGCCTTCCATGAGGGCGGTGGTGGGCGACGGGTGGGCGCTCAAGGGTCATGCCGCGCAAGGCTGTCACGCGATTGCGGAACGCAAAAGGGGCGTTGCGGTACACGCAACGCCCCCTGAGCGAAGGGGTCTCACCAAGGACCGGAAGGGGTGACTACTTCTTGCCGCCCTTGCCGTCCTTGCCGCCCTTGTCCTTGTCGCCGCCTGCGCCCATGGACTCGTAGATCTCCTTGCACATGGGACAGACGGGGTACTTCTTCGGGTCGCGGCCGGGGACCCACACCTTGCCGCAGAGCGCGACGACGGGCGTGCCGTCGAGCGCGCTCGCCATGATCTTGTCCTTCTGGACGTAGTGCGCGTAGCGCTCGTGGTCGCCGTCACCGTGCGACACCTGCGGCGTCGGCTCTACGAGGGTCCCCGTACCTGCCCCGCGCTCGGGCTCGGGCTCAAGAGTGCTCATAAGGGCCAAGGGTACTCACGCGCGCGGCGTCCCGGCAGCGGCCGGACCGCGAGCGCCCCGGAAGGGGCGCGGGGAACCGCGCGCCAAGCCCCCACCACCCGCAGACAACGAACGAGACCGCACCACGCCCCCCTCAGGGGCGCGAGGAACTGCGCGACAAGCCCCCACCGGCCCGCACGCCGCAGGAGTCGCCCCCGCCCGCCCGGCCCCGCGCAGCGGACAGGTGCAGGGCGAGCCCCGCCAGAGCCACCCCGGCCGCCGCCCACGGCAAGGCGCGGGGAGCGAGACCCACCGAAAGGGCGAGGCCCGCCAAGGCGGAGCCGACCGCGCTGCCCAGGTAGAGGGCGGAGTTGTTGAGCGCGAGGGCCACCGTGCCGCGCTCGGCGCGCAGGGCGAGCAGGCGGTGCTGCTGCGGGACCTGGAAGGCCCAGCCCGCGGCTCCCCAGACGACGAGCGCGGGGAAGGCGGCGGCGCCGAGGAGCGGCAGGGCGCCCATCGCGACGACCAGGGCGGAGATGATCCCCGTCACCAGGGCCGTCACCCGGCCGGTGCGGTCCACCAGCGGCCCGGCGAGCACACTGCCGAGCACACCGCCGATGCCCCACGCCCACAGGTACGGCGCCACCTGGCTCTCGCCGACGCCGCCCGAGGAGTCGAGCACCGGCGCGAGGTAGGTGTAGAGGCCGAGGCTGGCCACCGCGCCCAGGAAGGAGACGCTCACGACGGGCAGCACCGTGCGGTCGGTGAGCGCCCCGAGCCTGGCCCGCATCGGGACCGGCGGCTCGGCGGGCACCTCCGGCAGCCCCACCGCGAGACCCACGAGCGCGACCGTGCCCAGCCCCGTCACCAGCCACATCGTGGCCCGCCAGGACGTGTGGTCGGCGAGCAGCACACCCAGCGGGACGCCGAGGACCGTGCCCGAACTCATCCCGCCCATCACCAGCGCGAGCGCCCGCCCGCGCCGCTCCGGCCCCCCCAGCGAGGCGGCGGCCGCCGTGGACAGCGCCGAGTACACCCCGGCGCCGACCCCCGCCACCGCGCGCGCCGCGAGCAGCGCCCCGAGGCCGGGCGCCAGCGCGGTGAGGCCGTTGCCGAGGGTGAAGACGGCGAGCGCGGCGAGGATCAGCACCCGGGGCCGTACGCCGGACAGCAGCCCGGCCACGAGCGGCGCGCTGACCGCGTACGCGAGGGTGAAGACGGTGACCATCTGCCCCGCGAGCGACACGGTCGTCCCCAGATCCCCGGCGACGACCGGCAGCAGCCCCGCCATCACATAGGCGTCGAGCCCCAGCGTGAAGGCCCCCACCATCAGCAACCACACCTTGCGCACGCCGTTCAGCTCCCTCGTGTCCCTCGTGTCCCTCACCGGTCCTGCCGGGCGAGGGAAACGTAGGCACCCTCCGCATCCCGGGGGAAATGCCTCACGGCGGGTATTTATGCTGGGGCGGCATGAATGACGTACGGCTCCAGGAAACTCTGGACGGCATCGAGCTGCGGCACCTGCGCGCCTTCCTCGCCGTCGCCGACGAGCTGAGCTTCACGCACGCCGCCGACCGGCTCCGCGTCGGGCAGCCCGCGCTGACCCGGGCCGTGCGGGCCCTGGAGGAGAGCCTCGGGGCGCGGCTCCTCGACCGGACCACACGGCGGGTGGCGCTCACCGGGGCCGGACAGCGGCTGCGGGACGACCTCGCGCCGCTGCTGCGCCGGCTGGAGGGCACCCTGCGCACCGCCGCCGGGGCCGAGCCGCCCGTCCTGCGCCTCGGTTTCACCTCCCTGCTGCCCGAGGCCTGCGCGGCCCTCGTCGCCGCCTTCAAGGAAGCCACCGGCGCGGGCGTGCGGCTGGTGCGCGGCGACGCCCCCCTCGCGGGCCTGCTGACGGGCGCCTGTGACATCGCGGTCGTCCGGGGCGAGCTGCCGCCCGGCGGCGCGGTGCGCTCGCGCCTGCTGCTGCACGAGCCGCGCGTCGCCGTCCTCTCCCGCGACGCGGCCGAACTCGCGGGCCGCCGCGTCGTCGACTGGACGGAACTCGCCGGCCTGCCGCTGGTCGTCAACACGGTCACCGGCACGACGGGGCCCGAGCTGTGGCCCGAGGGCCGCCGCCCCCGGCTCGCCTGCACCGCACACAACTTCGACGAATGGCTGGAGGCGGTCGCCGCGGGCCACGGTGTGGGCATCGCCCCGGAACCGGTGGCCCGCAGGCACTCCCACCCGGCGCTGCGCTACGTACGCCTGAAGAACGCGCCGCCCGTCGCCGTGCGCCTCGTGGTCCCGGCCAGGGACGCGCACCCGCTCGCCGAGCGGTATCTGGAGGGCGCCGGTCAGTTCAGCGACGGATCGTCCGGGTAGGTCGCCACCATCGCCAGCTCACTGCGCTGGCGTCTGAGCACCGCGCGCCACAGCCGCTCCGGGTCCGGCGAGGAGACGTCACCCGGTTCGGACTCGACCACGTACCAGGCGCCGTCCTCCAGCTCCTTCTCCAGCTGGCCGGGGCCCCACCCGGAGTAGCCCGCGAAGATCCGCAGGCTGCCGAGGGCCGGGGAGAGCAGCTCCGGCGGGGCCTCCAGGTCGACGAGGCCGATCGCGCCGTGCACCCGGCGGAAGCCCACGGGATCCACGCGGCCCGTGCGGTAGCGCAGGCCGAGCGGCGTGCCCTCCTCGCCGGGGATCACCGCGACGCCGAGCGCCGAGTCCAGCGAGACGGGGCCGCCCTGGAAGACGACGCCCGGCGCGCCGGCCAGGTCGCCCCAGCCCTCCAGGATGTCGGCGACGTCCACGGGGGTGGGACGGTTCAGGACCACGCCGAGCGAGCCCTCCTCGTCGTGGTCGAGGAGCAGCACCACCGCACGGTCGAAATTGGGGTCCGCCAGGGCCGGCGTGGCCACGAGCAGCCGCCCTGTGAGCGAGGACACCTCGGTCATGGACCACATGATCCCGCATCTTCGCGGTGCGCGGGGAGGTAATGGCCGTACGTGAGCCGGTGCAGTTCAGGGCGCATGAGAGCGACCGGAGCGCACGGCGGGGGGCGGTGACCCGGAGTGTCCGGTTCCGTACGGTTCGTGTTGTGGCGAACTCATGACCTGTTTTGCGTGCCCTTGGCCTTACGGAAGGGGGGTACACGGCCATTACGCTTGCCCCTTGTTCCCCCGTCCATCCAATCGGAACGCGAGATTCATGACCGTCACCGGCATTGACGATGTACTGCTTGTCCACGGCGGAACCCCGCTGGAGGGCGAGATCCGTGTCCGCGGCGCGAAGAACCTCGTGCCCAAGGCCATGGTTGCCGCGCTGCTCGGCAGCGCTCCGAGCCGGCTGCGCAATGTCCCGGACATTCGCGACGTGCGTGTCGTACGCGGCCTGCTCCAGCTGCACGGCGTGACGGTCCGCCCCGGCGAGGAGCCGGGCGAGCTCATCCTGGACCCGTCGCACGTCGAGAGCGCCAACGTCGCCGACATCGACGCCCACGCCGGCTCGTCGCGGATTCCGATCCTCTTCTGCGGTCCGCTCCTGCACCGCCTCGGGCACGCCTTCATCCCCGGCCTCGGCGGCTGTGACATCGGCGGCCGGCCGATCGACTTCCACTTCGAGGTGCTCCGCCAGTTCGGCGCCACCATCGAGAAGCGCGAGGGCGGCCAGTACCTGGAGGCCCCGCAGCGGCTGCGCGGCACCAAGATCCGCCTGCCGTACCCGTCCGTGGGCGCCACCGAGCAGGTCCTGCTCACCGCCGTCCTCGCGGAGGGTGTGACCGAGCTCTCCAACGCCGCGGTCGAGCCGGAGATCGAGGACCTGATCTGCGTCCTGCAGAAAATGGGCGCGATCATCGCCATGGACACCGACCGGACCATACGGATCACCGGTGTCGACAGCCTCGGCGGCTACAACCACCACGCCCTCTCGGACCGCCTGGAGGCCGCCTCCTGGGCTTCCGCGGCCCTGGCGACCGAAGGCAACGTCTACGTCCGCGGCGCCCAGCAGCGCTCGATGATGACGTTCCTGAACACCTACCGGAAGGTGGGCGGTGCCTTCGAGATCGACGACGAGGGCATCCGCTTCTGGCACCCGGGCGGCTCGCTCAACGCGATCGCCCTGGAGACGGACGTGCACCCCGGCTTCCAGACCGACTGGCAGCAGCCGCTCGTCGTCGCCCTGACGCAGGCCGCGGGCCTGTCCATCGTCCACGAGACGGTCTACGAGTCGCGGCTCGGCTTCACCTCCGCGCTCAACCAGATGGGCGCGCACATCCAGCTCTACCGCGAGTGCCTCGGCGGCTCCGACTGCCGCTTCGGCCAGCGCAACTTCCTGCACTCCGCGGTCGTGAGCGGCCCCACGAAGCTCCAGGGCGCCGATCTGGTCATCCCCGACCTGCGCGGCGGCTTCTCGTACCTGATCGCCGCTCTCGCGGCCCAGGGCACCTCCCGCGTCCACGGCATCGACCTGATCAACCGCGGCTACGAGAACTTCATGGACAAGCTCCAGGAGCTCGGCGCGAAGGTCGAGCTGCCGAACGGCAGGACGGCGCTGTAACGGCCCTCAGCGCGTCAGCGCATGGGAAAGGGGCGGTCACCCGGTGGGTGACCGCCCCTTTCAGCTGCTCAGGGTTACTTCCCCTTGGCCGCTTCCTTCAGCTTGGAACCAGCCGAAACCTTGACGCTGTAACCGGCCGGGATGTTGATCGGCTCGCCGGTCTGCGGGTTACGGGCGGTGCGAGCGGCACGGTGGGTGCGCTCGAAGGTCAGGAAGCCGGGGATGGTGACCTTCTCGTCGCCCTTGGCAACGATCTCGCCGACGGTCTCGGCGAACGCGGCCAGCACGGCGTCGGCGTCCTTGCGGGTCACCTCGGCGCGGTCGGCCAGCGCGGCCACCAGCTCACTGCGGTTCATGTTTGTACTCCCGTGTTCTTTTGCCGTTGAGGCGTGATCGAAGCCGATGCTGCCAGGGTCCTCGGACAGTCCCCGGACCCGGGTCTTACGTCAGACCCTCGCGCCCGATTACGCATCCTGCCCCCACCTGCGGCGGGAAAGCCAATCCGGCACCCTCCGAAGGGCCGCAGAGCCCATGGTCCGCCACCCTAAAGGGGCGTTTGCGGCCCCACAGCCCGCGACGCGCCGAGGGTCAGGCGGACGTGGGACCCGTCACAGTGGTCCCCGCGGCCTTGGCGGCGGTGCGCACGGCACCGGCCACGGCACCCGCGACCTTGTCGTTGAAGACGCTCGGAATGATGTAGTTCCGGTTCAGCTCGTCCTCGGCGACGACGTCGGCGAGGGCGCCCGCGGCGGCCAGCATCATCTCCGTGTTGACCGTACGCGACTGGGCGTCGAGCAGGCCGCGGAAGACGCCGGGGAAGACCAGGACGTTGTTGATCTGGTTCGGGAAGTCCGAGCGGCCGGTGGCCACGACCTCCGCCGTCTGGCGGGCGATCGCGGGGTCGACCTCGGGGTCCGGGTTCGCGAGCGCGAACACGATGGCGCCGTCGGCCATGGCCGCGACGTCGTCGCCGTTCAGCACGTTCGGGGCCGAGACGCCGATGAACACGTCGGCGCCGACCACGGCCTCCTTGAGCGTGCCCGTGAGGCCCTCGGGGTTGGTGTTGTCGGCGATCCAGCGCAGCGGCGAGTCGACGTCGTGGGAGACCAGGTCCTCGCGGTCGGCGTGCACGACGCCGTGGATGTCGGCCACCACGGCGTTCTTGACGCCCGCGGCGAGCAGCAGCTTGAGGATGGCCGTGCCGGCCGCGCCGGCGCCGGACATGACCACGCGCACGTCGCCGATTCCCTTGCCCACTACACGCAGCGCGTTGGTGAGGGCGGCGAGGACGACGATCGCGGTGCCGTGCTGGTCGTCGTGGAAGACGGGGATGTCGAGGGCCTCACGCAGCCGGGCCTCGATCTCGAAGCAGCGGGGCGCGGAGATGTCCTCCAGGTTGATGCCCGCGAAGCCGGGGGCGATCGCCTTGACGATCTCGACGATGGCGTCGGTGTCCTGGGTGTCCAGGCACAGCGGCCAGGCGTCGATGCCGGCGAAGCGCTTGAAGAGGGCCGCCTTGCCCTCCATGACCGGCAGCGCGGCCTTCGGGCCGATGTTGCCGAGGCCGAGGACGGCCGATCCGTCCGTTACGACCGCAACGGAGTTGCGCTTGATGGTCAGGCGGCGCGCGTCCTCGGGGTTCTCGGCGATCGCCATGCAGACCCGGGCGACACCCGGGGTGTAGATCATGGAGAGGTCGTCACGGTTCCTGATGGGGTGCTTGGACGCCATCTCGATCTTGCCGCCGAGGTGCATCAGGAACGTACGGTCGGAGACCTTGCCGAGGGTCACGCCCTCGATGGTGCGCAGCTGCTCGACGATCTCGTCGGCGTGCGTGGTGGAGGACGCCGCGATCGTCACGTCGATCCGCAGCATCTCGTGGCCGGAGGCCGTGACGTCGAGGCCGGTGACCGAGCCCCCGGATGACTCGACGGCCGTGGTGAGCTGGGAGACCGCGGTTCCGCTCGCGGGCACCTCCAGCCGGACCGTCATCGAGTAGGAGACGCTGGGCGCCGTTGCCATGGCCGACTTCCTCTGCTTTCACCTTGTAGCTCTTGCCGTCCGATGGTCGCACCTACCGCCGGGTACGTGGTAGCCGCCCCGGATTGAGAACGTTTTGTTCACCGGCCGGTGCATCGCGCCGTGGTGCGCTTTCGGAAACTTGTTTCCACCATACGAGAAGTTGAGGGAAACAGAAAGAGGCCCACGTCACTTGGTGACGTGGGCCTCTCTCATCCGTTCATGACACCGACCCGCCATGCTCGCCTCGCGGCAAGTGGTCGCTCGTAGCGACGAAGGTTGGGCCCGGGGGCTTGGATCGAGCCGGTGCCACATCCAAGGTAACAAAGGATCCCCGTAAGGCAATTCCCGTCCCGGTAACTGCCGTGCGGAGCACGGCGCGGCTAATCGCGGAGCAGGTCCGGCACGCCGTCCGCGTCCGGGTCGTCCCGCTCGCCCGACAGGACCGTGAGCTGCTGCGTCGCGCGCGTCAGCGCCACGTACAGGACCCGCAGGCCCGCCGGGGACTCGTCGGCGATCTCCGCGGGCGAGACGACGACCGTCGCGTCGTACTCCAGGCCCTTGGCCTCCAGGCTGCCGAGCGCCACCACGCGGTCGCCGAGCCCGGCGAGCCAGCGGGCCGCCTGGTCGCGGCGGTTCATCGCGACGACCACGCCGACCGTGCCGCTCACCCGCTCCAGGAGCAGGGCCGCCTCCTCGCGCACCGACGCGCCGAGGTCACCGTCGCGCACGACGCCGAAGCGGGGCTCCACGCCGGTCGAGCGGACCGCCGAGGGCGAGTGGGCGCCCGGCATCGCGAGGGCCAGGACCCTCGCGGCCACCTCGGCGATCTCGGCGGGGTTGCGGTAGTTGACGGTGAGCGTGAAGCGGCGGCGGGGGCGCGAGCCGAGCGCCTCGTCGCGGGCCTCGGCCGCCTCGTCCGGGTCGGACCACGAGGACTGCGCCGGGTCGCCGACGACCGTCCACGTGGCGTGCCGGCCGCGGCGGCCCACCATGCGCCACTGCATGGGGGTGAGATCCTGCGCCTCGTCGACGATCACGTGGGCGTACTCGGTGCGTTCCGCCGCCAGGCGTTCGGCGCGCTCGCGCTGGGACTCCTCGCGCTGCGGCATCAGCTCTTCCAGGCCCGTGAGCAGGTCGAGGGGGTCGAGCTCCTTCTTCTTGCGGGGCCGGTGCGGCGTGCCGAGGATCGCCTGGAGCTCGTCGAGCAGCGCCACGTCGTGCACGGACAGGGCGTCCCGCTTGAGGGACCGGGCGACCTTGCGGATCTCGCCGGGGTTCAGGGCGCGGCGCGCCCAGCGGGCCAGGCGCCGCTCGTCGCCCATCGCGGCGAGGACCGCGCGGGGGGTCAGCTCCGGCCACCAGGCGTCGAGGAAGCGGATGAAGTCGTCCTCGGACGTGATGTCGTCGTCGAAGGAGGAGCGCAGCTCGGCGGCGAGTTCCGGGTCGGAGTGGCGGCCCGCGGCCCCGGACTGCGACCACAGGGCGTCCAGGAGGAGCTTCCTCGCGCGCGGGCGCAGGAGATTGACGGGGGCGGTCCCGCCGAGGGCATTGCGGCGGATGCGGTTCAGCTGCTCGGCGTCCAGTTCGAGGCGGCGGCCGAAGGCGACGACGCGCAGCCGGGTGGGGGCGCCCTGGGACTGCTCGGGCTGCGGCTCCGGATCGTCGCCGAAGGTCAGCTGCTCGTCGCGGGGCGCCTTGGGCTGCCTGCCCTGTACGCCCTCCAGTGCGCCCCGCGCCGCCTTGCGCAGCACGCCGAGCATCCGCGAGGAGCCCTTGACGCGGGCCACCGCCGGGGAGTCGTAGACCGTGGCCTCGACGCCGTCGACCAGGGAGCCGACCGCGCGGATCGCCACCTGGCCCTCCTCGCCGAGGGAGGGCAGGACGCCCTCGGTGTAGGCGACCAGGAGCGGGGTCGGGGAGACGATGAGGATGCCGCCCGCGTAACGGCGGCGGTCCTGGTAGAGGAGGTAGGCGGCGCGGTGCAGGGCCACCGCCGTCTTGCCGGTGCCGGGGCCGCCCTCCACGTACGTCACGGAGGCGGCGGGCGCGCGGATCACCATGTCCTGCTCGGCCTGGATGGACG